>JBJECE010000013.1:0-62395 GCA_051870755.1 Paludibacteraceae bacterium
CACAAGGACGATATTTTCGACCTTGATAAAATACCTATTGAGGTGTTGGATAATGGATATACATCATATAGTCAATATGTGTCAAAATCAGATATTCAAGAAAATACTATTATTGATGGAATTGATGTAGATATAAATCGTCGTGTTACTATGACGGACAAGCACGAAAATCTTGTTGATACATCATTTTCAAACAATCATACAGTATTAAAAAATTATATACCGAATATAAATGTTTGGTCAATATTCAAACGTAAGCAAGGGGATATTGGAGATGGAAATCCATTATTATATGCATTGAAACACGAAGGTTATACATTAACCAATGAAATGAAAGTTAAAAACAGAATAGAAGGTATTGTAAATAAATTATTTGCAAACGGAATAAGTGCAGATTTAACATTAATGATTCCATCAACAAACGACCTAAACAACTATTTTGCACGATTGGTTGCATCTAAATGTAAAAACACAAAAGTTGTTGATAATCTGTTTGTTAAAATGACTGTTGAAGAAGTTGATGACTTTATTTTTGATGAACATTCTGAATTTAGAAAATTCTACGGAAAAAATTTTAAAAAAAAACGAACAATTTTTTTAAATTATTGCAAAAAAAATGAAAGATGTATTCAGATTTCATTTGATTAAAGATATGGAAATGCGCAAAGTGATAGAACATACTATTAAACTTGCAGATTCATTTTATGGTGAATATATAGATGCAATCAATGATAAAGATGTGTTAATAATTGACGATAGCATAACATTAGGTAATACAATAAAAGAAGCATGTACAATACTAACATCTGTTTATACGCCTAAATCAATTAATATTTTAACATTATTTTCTCCGTTATATGATAGCGATGGAAAATCGTTAGTATAAATGTTATTCAGATATGACATTCTTGATACATTTAAACCAAAATCTATAACTGTTTTAACAATGTTCTCAAAGAAAAAATGAAGAAAATGTTTTAGTTTATGTAGTATAGTATAAATCATTTAGTTATGATATTAACAGAAGAAATGATTAAAGAACTTACATTGATTACAGAAGAGGAAATGAGAACTGACTATTATAATGAGTTTGAAAAACTTGTTTTACAAGACTTAATAAGTAGTTATGATGAAATGATAAAGGGATACCAAGAAAGACAGCAACAATATAATGAATAAAAAAATATAAGATTAACGAATATAATTAAGGAATAAGAAGTTCTGACTTGATTATTCCAAATAATTTTTGTATATTTATGGAAAAGAATAAAGTTATTATGCAAAATGGGGAGCCAAAAATTATTTTAAGTGAATTTGCCAATGCAATTGGCGGTGTGTCTATTGAAGAAGCAAAAGTACTCGCTTTTCAAGTTGCCAAGAAAATAATGGAAAGTAAATAGAATCTATAAGAATTTGTAATGGTTGTAACACACGAAATATACTTGGGTCCAGATGCAATTGATAAAGTTATTGATGTATATGTTGTTATGAACAATGATGTTTATCAAACAGAAATGCCCCAAACAGAGCACATAACTAAACACGTTCGTGATGCCGAATCAACCGACACTTCACTCTCGGATGGGAACAAATTAATAGATAGAAAAAAAAATCTCAACCACCTTACCGAATCTCAAGGTCACAAACAGCAAAAGAATGTTGGGTGAATGAGTATATAAACTATTCTTTTCAACGCAAAATTCTAACAAAAATTCATTTTGGCAAAAATACAAATTATGTATCGTTGAAGTAAAACACTATCAAGTTACTACAAAGTAGTGAATCCTGCAAGAAAACTTGCAGGATTTTTTCCTTAACATAGAAATGGGCAATTTCAAAAATTTCTTGTATATTTGCAGTAGAGTGATGTATTTATTATTAAATTAAAATCATTATGGGTAAGACAAAACGTATAAATGAAGTAGATATCAATGGCAGCAAAGTGTACATTGAGAATGGCCAAGTCAAAGTGCAACTGAGCGAAAACATAACAAGAACTGGACATATGTCAGTTGAAGAAGCTAAAAGGCTGACAGAGGAAAAAATAAGGAAAATATATATGATGAACAAATGAAATATAGTTACGTAATTGAACAAATAGTATATCAAAAAATTGTATATTTAATATTGAACTAAATACTTAATGATATGAAGAAAAAAGAATATTTAAACGAAGATGGGAGCATTGACTTTGCTAAATTTGATTTATTAAGCGAATCGGAACAACTCAACGACAAAACATCATGGACAAATAAACAAGTGTGGGAGTACTTTAGTCGAGATGGTGTTATGACACATGAAGAGTTTTGTCATGAATTAGATAAAATAATAGAGGAAGTTTATGGGGAAGTTCCATCCCGAAAATAGCCGATTTGACGACAAATCAAAATATACCGATTGGGCGGCACGCGACGATATAAAATCCGAACTCAAAATGGACTTGATTCTTGTGCTGTCGGAATACGGCTATCCGCCGGTTACCAACGATGCCGTATTCAAACATATCTTCGAGCAGGCCGAGAATTTCAAGAAATATAATCAATAAATGCACTTTACCGCCCACGTTTGATAATAACCATTTCGCAATGAGCGCAGTCGAAAGTCAGCAGTAAATCGGCACTGCCGCATTGCAAAACCAATGGTTCGCGAGGCGGATTTTGCGGTTTTTGCCGTGGACACCAACCAAAACTGTAACGCAAGCAGTGTTTCGTGCGCATCAACTCGGCACCATCGACCGGTGCGGTCTCGAAAGCACGCTGCACGACCTGCGCGCCATGACGTGCGTAAAAGGCGACAGCCTTGTCGTTCAGCACGTTAGTGCGGTAATCGAGCACCGACTGCGGAAACGGATGGTTGGTCGCAGGCCACGCGGCTGTACGTTTCGGGAAATTGGCTTGGCGCACCTCGGCCAAACGCTGCATCAACGACCGACGGGCATCGGCTATCTGCGACACCGGCACAAACCACGCAACCGGCATATCCAACTGAAAATCAGAAAGTTCAAAGTCGGTATCGCCTAATT
The DNA here is from genome assembly GCA_051870755.1 of Paludibacteraceae bacterium. GTDB lineage: Bacteria > Bacteroidota > Bacteroidia > Bacteroidales > Paludibacteraceae > W0P28-013. The sequence continues at coordinate 3,023 of JBJECE010000013.1, forward strand.
TGGCAAACTGTGTACGAAACACTTCGCGCGCGCGTTCGCCATTGTTTGCCGGCGTTTTATCGATGGTCAGCACATGCGTTGCACGATTGCCATCTTCGTCGCACGCTGTGCAAAGCAGACCTTCGGCGTGGTCGGCCACCGTAATGCGAACGGCGATTTTGCGTTCGGCAGTTTTGCCCGCCAACACCCTTTCGAACGCCACATCTTGATTACGATACAACATCGTGCCAATGTCCACATGCGGCATCTTCAGCGGGAACAACCGCCCCTGCTCTGCCCTATTGACGCGAAAACCGACCAATTCGCCCGATTTTCCGACACCGCAAAGCCCGTCGCCATTGGCCAAGGCGACTTGGCTATCAACACATATACTGTTGTTTGTCAGCGACTTAACTCGACCAATTGGTTCTCCAAGCGATTTCGGTGTATCAAACGATGCGATGGCGTCGGTGCGTTGTTGCAGAAAATAATCCGTCGCACCGCGATAGAATGTTTTTTGCGGATTCGGTTCGAAAAAGAAGCGCGTCGTGCCCGACGAAGCCCGCCTTTCAGTGCGTTCTTCGAGCAAGGCATCGATTTTTCGGCGATAGTAAGCCGTGAGATTTTTGACGTAGTGTTCGTCCTTCAGCCGCCCTTCGATTTTGAACGACGACACGCCGGCATCAATCAGTTCAGCCAAATGCGCCGACGCATCGAAATCTTTGAGCGACAACAAATGTTTGCCATCGGCCAGCACACGGCCATCGGCGTCGAGCAACGTATAAGGCAATCGACACATCTGCGCACACGCGCCACGATTGGCACTGCGCTGCCGCAACGCTTGGCTCAGGTAACACTGCCCACTGTACGACACGCACAAGGCGCCATGCACAAAACACTCGAGCGCAACAGCCGTATTGTCGGCAATATGGCGAATCTGCTCCAACGACAACTCGCGTGCCAAAACAACCTGTTCGAAACCGCACTGCTCCAAAAAACGCACTTTATCGAGCGTCCGATTGTCGCACTGCGTGCTGGCATGCAACGGAATAGGCGGCAAATCGAGTTCCGTCAGTCCCATGTCCTGCACAATCAGAGCATCGACACCGACATTATATAAGTCATTGATTATCAGACGAGCCTGTTCCAACTCGTCATCAGTCAGAATGGTATTCAGCGCCACATAGACCCGCGCATAAAAGCGGTGGGCATAAACCACCAATCGTTCAATCTCGGACAACGAATTACCGACCGCCTGCCGCGCGCCAAATTTCGGTGCGCCGATATACACGGCATCAGCGCCATGACCGACAGCCGCGATACCCACATCGGCATTGCGAGCCGGCGCCAACAACTCTATTTTGCGCCGGATTCTCATAAAGGCAGCGCTTCGCGGTCACGCTTCGGCAGTTTATCGTACACCAAACGATAGGATTTTTCGATCATTTCGCGCAAAACGATTGTAGGCACATCGGCCTGCAAATAGACCGTATTCCAATGTTTTTTGTTCATGTGCCAACCGGCGATAACGCCCTCGTAGCGCTCGCGCCACTCAACGGCCACGTCCGGTTCACATTTCAGATTCACGCGGTCGGCACGCTCCAAATCGACCAACGCGAACATGTGTCCGCCCACGCAGAAAACCAACGTTGTATCGTCGAACGGGAAACGCTCTTCGGCATAAGGCAACGACAGACAAAACGTGCGTAAATCCTCAATATTCATAGTACGTTTATCACAAAACGGTCGAACTGAATGGTGTCGCCGGAAACGATTTTGGCACGTTTACGCCATTCGGGCTGTCCGTTGCGCAGCACCAAGCCGTCCGTTACAACCTGTTGGGCCACACTGCCCGACTCCACCACATTCACCGCCTTCAGCAAAGCTATCAATGGGATAAAAGTTTCGCCGGCGCGCAAACGGAAATCAATCTTTTCCATCGATTGTCAGAGAATTACCACCCAAAAGGATGTTTGGCAGCCGGCAACTTGGCCAATGGATGATAGTCGCCCACCAAACCCACAGGCTGTGCATTGCGAATGGCATGCACGATGTTGATGGACTCGCGCGCATCTTCGATGCCGAAGCCCTCGCCGGCCAAAATCCGTTTGTAACTCTCGGTGTGCAGTTCGGTAAACCCTTGGCTGAACTCAAATTCCGAGCCATCGATATTGATAGTGCGGTAGGTACGTTTTTCGCCCTGCACGGCATTTTCGGGCAAATTGTCGGCATTGATGCTCAAGAAATAGCGTACGCGCGCCTTCTCGAGTTCGAGATAACCGGCACAGCGGTCGTGCGCCATCACATGCACCACATTTTTGGACACTTTGCCGAACACCCATTGCAGCATATCGTAGAAATGCACGCCAATATTCGTGGCAATGCCGCCACTTTTGTGAATATCGCCCTTCCAACTCGTGTAGTACCAATTGCCACGCGATGTGATATAAGTCAAATCGACATCGAAAATTTTATCCTTCGGAGCGGCATCGACTGTTTGTTTCAACGCCACGATGGACGGATGCAGGCGCAGTTGCAAAATCGTGTTGATGCGGTGGCCTGTTTCTTTCTCTATTTGCACCAATTGATCGATATTCCACGGATTCAGCACCAATGGTTTTTCGCATATAACGTCGGCACCGAGGCGCAAACTGTAACGCATGTGCGCATCGTGCAGATAGTTAGGCGTACAAATCGACACATAATCGATTTTCCGATCGGTAGCCTTGATTTTCGAACAATGGCGATCGAACACTTCAAACTCGGTAAAGAAATCGGCTTGCGGAAAATAACTATCCATGATGCCGACACTATCGAACTTGTCGTAGGCCGCCACCAAGCGGTTGCCCGTGTCCTTGATGGCTCGCAAATGCCGTGGAGCAATATAGCCGGCCGCGCCAATCAATGCAAAATTTTTCATAAACTATTTTTAGATTTAATTATCACATTTTAATCAAACACGCATCCTTCAACTGATTTTGGTAACTTGTCCATCGTTCAGTCGATAGTGTTCGCCCGTAGCCGGACAAACGGCCTCGCCTTTCTCGTCGAATGTCAGTTTTTCGCCGTAGGCACTCACCCAGCCAACTTGCCGTGCCGGATTGCCCACCATCAACGCGTAAGGTTTCACATCTTTGGTAACGACCGAACCTGCGCCAATCAAGGCATATTCGCCGATTTCGTGGCCGCACACAATGGTGGCGTTTGCGCCAACGCTTGCCCCGCGGCGAATGAGTGTGCGCCGATATTCATTTTTGCGCGACACATGGCTCCGCGGATTTATCACATTGGTAAACACCATCGATGGGCCGAGGAATACATCGTCCTCGCACACAACGCCCGTGTAAACCGACACATTGTTCTGAATTTTGACATTGCGCCCCAAGCGTACATCGGGCGAAATCACCACATTTTGGCCGATATTGCACTCGTCGCCGATGGTGCAACCCGACATGATATGCGAAAAATGCCAAATTTTGGTACCTTGTCCGATGGTGCATCCCTCATCGACGTATGCCGATTCGTGCTTGAAATAATTGGTCATTGTCGATACGGTTACCACAGCAGCACCAAGCGGAACAACATTGGGTCCGGTTCCCACTTCGTGTCGATTTCGTAGTTGAAATCACTCTGCGTGAGATAGATGCGCACATTACCGATGCCATAGTCGTAATCGATGGTTTCGGTATAGAACACCCATTGTGGATTACCGCCATCATCGACAATCTGCTCCTCTTTGTGCCGACTCATAGGCAATAATTGCTGTGTGCGCTGTTCGGTCCCCGAATCATACTCGATGTAGCACTGCGCCAAGCCGTAGTCATAGATGAATTCCGTCAGTTCCGGCACATTAAAATCGGCGTAAAAATAGTTGTTATTAGCCGCGTTGGAATAATTCCATGTATCGACTTTCAGATCGATAATTTTCCACGAGCCAACACCCGGATCACCTTTGTCGCCTTTCGGTCCTTTCGGTCCTTGCGGTCCCTCGCACGCTACCAGCGCCAATGCCGCCACCAAGAGTAAAACTGTTTTCTTCATCATTTTTCAATTTTAATCGTTTATTATCAATACTTTACACATATTTCCAACTTTGCGTCCGAAACAAGCGTTCGTGTTTGCAAAGATACGACATTTTCGATGCCGCACAAATTTTCGCGCCTTTTTTTTGCAACTTTTTTCATCGCCACCCCTTTTCAAGAGAGAATGGCGGCTTTGATGCACTCAACAATGTAGCGAATATCGTCGTCCGTCACGTAGGGACCGGCGGGCAGGCACATGCCGACCTTGAAGATACTCTCGCTCACGCCGTTCACATACGCGGGGGCATTGCGATAGACTGGCTGCTTGTGCATGGGTTTCCACACAGGGCGGGCTTCCACCTTCTTATCCAACATGAAGAGCCGCAACGCCTCCACATTGTCGTTCGGTTGGCAGTCGGTTGTCGCACTATCCACGGCATGAATCACACCGGCAGCCCCGCCTACGGCGGTTTTTATTACCTCCTTATAGGCGTTCTCCTGCCCCTGTATGCGCAAGGCGGGGTCAAGGCAGATAGTACAGAGCCAGTAGTTGGAGTCGTAGTCCGGCGAGGGTGCACTATGCACCGTAACGCCCTGTACATCGCGGAGCAGTTCCTCGTACATCTTCTGCACATGGCGGTGGTGGGCTATATGGTCATTCACGATGGTCATCTGCCCGCGACCGATGCCGGCGCAGATATTCGACATGCGGTAGTTGTAGCCTATCGCCTCGTGCTGGTAGTAGGGATACGCCTCGCGCGCTTGGGTGGCATACCACAGGATTTTGTTCTTCAACTCGGCATTGTCGCACACCAAGGCACCGCCGCCGGAGGTGGTAATCATCTTGTTGCCGTTGAAGGACAGCACGCCATAGCGCCCGAAGGTGCCGAGCACCTGCCCTTTGTAGCGCGAGCCGAAGCCCTCCGCCGCATCTTCCACCACGGGAATGCCGTATTTGTCGGCAATCGCCATGATTCGGTCGCAGTTGTAGGGCATGCCATAGAGCGCCACGGGGACAATGGCTTTGGGGTATTTGCCGGTCTTCTCCTTGCGGTCGAGAATCGCCTTCTCCAACAGGTCGGGATCCATATTCCACGTCGTGGGCTCGGAGTCGATGAAGACGGGCGTAGCCCCGAGGTAGGTGATTGGATGCGACGAAGCGCAGAACGTGAACGACTGCACACACACCTCATCCCCCTGCCCTACTCCGCAAGCGAGCAAGCCCAAATGTACCGCCGCCGTGCCGGCAGAGAGCGCCACCACTTCTTTGTTGAGCGGCGACAAGGTTTGCAACTCACCGTTAGCCGACAATGCAAGACGCTGATTGACAAATTCTTTTAGGTCTTCCTCAAACCCGTTCACGTTAGGTCCGAGGGGTACTACCCAGTTGGTATCGAATGCCTCTTTGACATACTTCTGTTCCCATCCCTCGTCCGACATGTGCGCCAGACAGAGATATATCATCTTCCTATCACTCATAATGACATTGTATTATGCGTTTACTATCTTTCGTTAGTTATGCCCGTTGAAAGTAGGGGCGGTGGCTTCGCCGGCGGTGGAGATGTCTTTTCTGCGGAGGACATTCACTACTGTCATCCAGAGTATTTTTACATCTAATGCAAATGAAAGGTGGTCCACATACCACACATCATACTCAAACTTCTTGGTATGGGTAATGGCATTGCGTCCGTTCACTTGTGCCCATCCTGTGATACCCGGGCGCACTTCATGACGACGCATCTGTTCTTTTGTATAAAGAGGCAGATACTTAACGAGCAAGGGTCTCGGACCGATAAGTGCCATATCTCCCTTCAATACATTGAACAACTGCGGTAACTCATCCAAAGACAAAGAACGGACCACCTTCCCCACTCTCGTCAGTCGCTGCACATCGGGCAACAAGTTGCCATCAGCATCGCGTTCATCCGTCATGGTCTTGAACTTGATGACACGGAATATCTTGGCATCTTTCCCCGGGCGTTCTTGCGTAAAAAATGCCCCTGCCCCCTTGTTCGCAAAATGCAACCATACCGTAACAACCACCAATATCGGGCTGAGCACAATGATTGCCACCAAAGAGATACAAAAATCAAATAATCGTTTCAAGAAATGTGCATACATAAAAAGCTTATTTGTTTAGAATTTTTCCGTTATATACAGAAACATTCGTTTTAATCACTTTCGCAGGATTACCCACCGCAATACTATGACTCGGCACATCTTTTGTTACCACAGAACCACTTCCAATCACCACCTCATCACCTATCTTGACACCAGGCATGACTATTGCGTTTACGCCAATCACACAATCTCGCCCGATATAGGTATCTATACACAAACTACGACAATGGTCGTGAGCCATAATAAAAGCCCCATTTAGTATCCATGTTCTATCTCCAATGTGGACACCTTTTGGGTTGATGCTTTTATCCAAATGCGCCTTTTTTGCTATTCGAACGCCCCCCCCCAACGGCATTTTGTACGCTATTCGCAGATAGGCAGGATATAGATTTGATAAAAGATTCCACAACTTTGAGCGTAATTTATTCATACTCATATCTCGATTAAATCCGGAACAACGACATTGTTGGCTGTTAGGAGCATGGTGCCCCAACTTAAACCGAGACCAAATGAGGAGCACAGCATCTTCGTAGGTTTATTTGCGCGCAACGAATCAGCAATGCGCGTTACCATGAGCGATGGTATGCTGGCTCCACCCAAATTGCCAAACTCTTCCAAATCATAGGGCACTTTCTCGACCGGTAAATGAAGTTTCTTCACCACCCTATCCACAATCAACTTATTGGCTTGGTGAATCAAGAAATAATCCATATCCGTATTCACATCTATATGGTAGTCATCAATCAATTGCTGGATTGATTTAGGCGGACGAGAAATAGCAAACGTAAGCACTGCCATACCATCTATCAAAGTATCTTTCGGTGCACGCACAATACCATTTCCAAAATCCTCTTGCAAGAAAGAGTCGGGCGTAATAGGATGGCGGAAACCGCCATGAGGTGTCATCAACGCCTTGTAGCCGCTACCTAAGGTATGGAAATCGATGACAATATCTTCTGCTGTGGTATCGTACTCCAAAGCCATAGCCGTACCACAGTCTCCAAACAACGGGATACGGCTCTTGTCTTGCATAGACCCCATACGCAGAGCGGTGTCACCGACCAAAAGCAATGCCCGCTTGATATTGCCGGCAGAGAGCATATTTCCCGCCACATTGATGGCATACATCGTACCACAACATCCCATGGGAAGGTCTATGCAAAAACAATCGGTAGAAAGCCCTAAACGGTCTTGCAGGACACAGGACGTGGGGGGCGTAGGATGGAAATCGGCTGTAACTGATTCAAAGACCAGCATATCAATACTACTTTTTTCCCAGCCTAATTCCTCCAATAGTTTCTCTGCCGCGGCTTGGCACATATCGGATGCACATAGCGTATCGGGACCCAAGCGGCGCTCTTTGATACCAACGGTATTGTCAAAGACCGCCGCTTCCTCCTCGCTAAAAAGAGGGAGGTCAGTCGTTTTCACTACGTGCTTGGGCATACAAGCACTCACACCGGCGAACCGTACATTTTTAATAGTCCAACGTGCCATAGTTTATAGTTCTATTCCATTCTTAGCAAGAATATCCTTACCGGCATTATAACTTGTGCATGCCATAATGTCTTCGGGGTCGAGCATAAGGTCGAAGTTTTCTTCCATAAGTGCAATCACATTCAGTTGGTGCACAGAATCCCACTCGCTTACCGTTTCTTTGGAGTAATTGTCTCCTAACTGATTTACACTTGCGCCAAACACTTCTTGAAAAATGGCATTATACTTTTCTAAGTTAGTCATATCCTTTTATTGATTATTTAGTTTGCTATACAATTTCTTTCCGGCTTCATTCTTCGGTATTTCGGGAATAACCCTAATAACAAAAGACGTTGCCACTATATGCGTCTTGTTGACCAGAATCTCTTTTACTTTGTCCTGCATGTTCTCGTTGACGATATAAACAATCATTTTCTCATCCGTCCCTACGCAGGCGCACTCTACCCCACACTCTGACTGGATAATCTGCTCACATTCGTCCAATCCGACTCGCATACCGAACAATTTGAGGAAACGCCCCATGCGCCCAACAATGTAATAGCATCCATCTTCATCGAAATAGGCGAGGTCTCCCGTTCGGATAAATCCGTGTCGTTCATCTCCCAAGGACAGGTCAGACTGCTGACGTGCATAGCCCATCGTTACATTCCTTCCACGATAACACATCTCCCCTTCGGTATGGGGTGTTGTGATTGGTATTCCATTCTCATCTTGCAAGGATAACTCCCCGTTAGGGACCGCTATACCGATACTACCCATTTTCTCCTTTGCCCATTTCGCCGGCAGATATGCCATGCGTGCAGTACACTCGGACTGTCCATACGTAGCAATCCAGCGTTTACCATGCTCCATACAATAGGAAACGAACTTCTCATTAAGGTCGGTGGGCATCTTGCCGCCTCCCTGCGTGAGTAACTCCAAGTCCGGCAAATCCATGCGGAAGAAACGCATTAAGTTGAGAATCCGGAAACTATACGGAACACCCGTGAACGAAGAGGCACGCTGCTCCTTTAAGAACTTCCAAAATACGGGGTCAGTCATGTTTCGCCCTGTAATGAGTATGGTTGCTCCTACTCGGAGATGACTGAAAACCATAGAAAGCCCCATCGTATAATACAACGGTAAGACCATTAACGGACGGTCAGCGGCTTTCAATTCGAAGAAAGTGGATATATTCAGTCCTGCGGCTTCGATATTGCTATACATATGGCGCACCAACTTGGGACTGCCTGTGCTGCCGGATGTAGGCAAGAGATGGCTTAAGTCGGGATGTAATGCACACAACGGGTTCCCTGTTTCATACAAGGTATATCCCCACGCTTTCTCACAAGCGGTTGCTTGATGAACAGCAACCCCATCTGGAGCACATATATATGCCGGTTGGTAGGTATCCAGCAGTTGATGCAAAAGCGTCTCTTCAGTCTTCACATTCAACACTAACGGTACCAACTCACGTCCTGCTAACATGCTCATCACCCATGCAATACCACCCACATTGTTCTCCACGAGCAGGAAACACAATGCACGCTCCATTATTCGTTCTCGCAGACGAACAGACAAGTCAGAAATATCTTGGTAATGCAATACGCCGCCTTCTGAATCCATAGCGGCAATGCGAGACGGGTCAATATGTTCTAAACCTAATAACACCTTACTTTATTTACAAGGTACGATTATATAGAAGCACACCCATCCACTCCTACGATTTGTCCTGAGATATAAGACGCCCTGTCGGAAGCCAAGAACGCACAAGCATTAGCAATATCCTCCGGAGTGCCGAGCCGTCCCAATGCAATACGACTGATACGCCCATCTATCTTTTCTCCGTTTGCCTCATAGAGTTCCGCAAAACGTTCTGTTTTGACAATCCCCGGCGCCACTGCATTGACCCGAATCCCTTGTGCAGCCAACTCCTTGGCAGCAGATTTTGTCAGGGATATGACAGCCCCCTTTGTGGCAGAATATGCCACCTGCCCGGGGGAGCCTAACACAGCGGTAACCGATGCGATATTGACAATGCTACCTCCTCCATTTCGAGCCATCAGGCGACTCACCAACTGAATTAATTCTAATACAGCAATCACATTTACGAGGAACATTCGCTCGGTTTCCTCACGCATAATCATACCAATCTTGCGATTGTACACGATTCCGGCGTTATTGACGAGACAATCTATATGCCCCTCTGCCTTGAAAATTTGCATCAGTGCCGTCTTCACGGCAGTAGCATCGGTAATATCCAATTCTATGGGACGAATCTGCAGATTAGTCGTTGTGAAAGCCTGCCTATCGCAAGCATAGACGACCGCCCCGTCAGCCGCAAATTGTTCGGCAATCTGCCTACCGATACCCTGCGCCGCACCGGTGATGATACATACTTTATTTTCTAATAATTGTGCCATAATGTTATACCTTACAACAGAGTCTTTCCTCCATCAAGTTTAAGTGCTGTACCAGTAACCCAAGAAGACGCGTCAGATAGAAAGTACACAATTGCAAATGCAATATCTTGAGGAGTACCATATCGTTTAAGGGGATAGGTATTGATATCTTTTTCTCTTGCATCAGAAGCCTGTATTCTCTTGATACTATCAGTATCAACCATTGCCGGATTCACCGTATTGCAGCGAATCCCACGAGCAGCCAATTCTAAAGCCGCAGTACGCATAAATGCATCTAAACCACTTTTAGTAGAAGCGTATATAGCGTTACCAATGGAAACACGATGTACCCCAGCTGCAGAACTAGTATAAACAATAGAGGCATTTTTGTTAAGTTTCTTGTCTTTTATCAAATATTTCGTTAGTAAAATAGGCGCATTCAAATTAACTTGCTGCATCTCCAATATCTTATCCTCTGTTATACCTCGTATTGGGCAAACGCCCAAAATTCCAGCATTTGAAACACAGCCGTCTAATTGCGGCAAATTTTCCACCAAATACAGAATCTGTTCCTCCTTTGATAAATCAGCAACTATGTACTTATGACCGTTGCCAACCAGCAAAGAAAGCGTCTCCTGCAATCGTTCTTGGTCTCGACCGGTCAGCACCAATGTCGCGCCCATCTTTGCGCACTCAATAGCCGTAGCACGACCGATACCCGACGAAGCACCTGTTACTAAGATGGTTTTACCTGATAACGAGAACGGATTGTACATTATTGTTTGCTAACTACCAAATCAAACAACTCTTGGATGGTATTGGTTTTGCGCATTTCTTCCGGCGGGAGCACGATACCATACTCGTCGTCCACCATCGTGATAACCAGCAAGGCTACCAACGATGTCCATCCTTCCACTTTGCGGAACTCCGTTGCGGGAGTTAACTCTACTTGCAAATCATCAAACTGCTCAGCCACATTGGCTATAAAACTCTGAATATCCATAATAAAATATTATTTTGTATTCTACATCAATCTCTTGGCGGGATTGCCCATGACTGTTGTGCCAGTCTTCACCCGCCGTATGACGAAACTGCATGCAGCCACGCGCGACCGGCTCTCCACGACTACATTGTGGCTAATCATAGCACCGGTATGTATGTCCGTTTCCTCTTCCACAATAGTTCCGCCGACAAGCGTTACATGTGTATCTATGCGGTTCCAATCACCTATGCGGGAGTCGTGTCCTACTACGGTATATGACTGGATAAGATTGTATTTTCCCACATGCGCGTCAGCCCCTATGGTTGTGAAAGCGCCTATAACAGTTCCTTTCCCTATGCTTACATTCGTTCCCAACCGCACTGTCTTGTGAATCATCGTCAAGAAACGTCCCCCGCGGGCTATCATCTCCTCCATACATTTTCGCCGCGCACCGCCCCCGATAGAGCAAACAAAGATATCGTCAGATTGAGGCTGATAGGTAGTGATAGAAGACAGCAGAGGAGGATAATTCGGGAAGCCGTCTAAGGCAGAGATATTATCATCAATAAAGCCTTTGATGTCGTATTCTTCGCCATATCCTATGCTCTCTCGCGCCATGTCGTACATGGTACGCCCCATACCGCCTGCACCTATGATTATCAGATGGTTCATGATATACTATTATTGGGTTGCATATTCTGCAAGTACTTTTTCAAATATATCGGTTAGTTGTTTTGCAATTACCTCCGGCGAGAAACGGGCTTGGCAGTCATCAGCAATGGCTTGACGGTCATAGTCTGACAAGTGGGTTGCCATGTATAAGATGGCTTGGGATAGTGCTTCCGTATCGTCCACAGGTACCAACAATCCATTTTGAGGTGTTACGATTTCCTTCGGTCCGCCGCAATCCGTTGCAATGATAGGTACCCCACACGCAGTTGCCTCAATATATACAACTCCAAACGTCTCACTGCGCGAAGGCAACACAAATATATCACTCTGCTGCAATAGTTGCACGATTTCTTGCTTGGTCTTTTGCCCTACGAGATGGATTTGATTGTGAAGTTGTGCTTCGTCTATTTGTTGCTGCAACTCAGCCATTTTCTCTCCACCACCAATGATATTGCACTGCCATCCTTCCGGCAATTGATTATTAACCTGACGAAGTGCCTCTATTAGCAAGTCGAAACCTTTACCATAAACCAATCTTCCCGTAGATACCATGGTAAAAGGATGAGGGGTATTATTTGGTTGATACGTAAACTCTTTGCCTACCAAATTATGTACAACCACACTATCTACACAAAAATGTCGGTATATTGACTCTCTTAAGGTGGAGGATACAGAAATCAGTTTGTGGATATTATGATATGCATAATCTGCTTCGTTTTTTGTGAAACCCCATTTATCCAATGTCTGTTCATTAAATCTCCCCAGATGCTCTATCCCAACTACAGGAACGCCTACTCGTTGAGAAAGATGAGCCCCTAAAAGCATATTACCATACATCTGTGCATATATGATATCGGGCTTTCCATGGCATTTTTCCACCACATCATATACTCTATCTATTTGCCAATTTTGCAAACGCAATGTCAGTTGATGCCCAAACAAATTTACTACGGCATGCGGAAGTAAATAATAGTTATAATAACCTACCCCGTTCTTTATTACGTGCGTTAGCCCACGCTTTCGATATATCAATCGGAATCGACCATCTACACTAACGACAACCACCTTATGCCCAATAGATGCCAATGCTTCTGCTTGGTCTTTTTCAAAACATCCCCATTGCGGATAACGCTTGGACGGAATACCTCGTGATATTATAAGGATATACATAATTATGTATTTATTTCTATTGGTTAATTTAAGTTCTTTATCAGCGATTGATATTCTTTCCAGAGTCCCTTATTATGCAGTTGTTGAATATCATGGTCCGCGTTGTCATTGGCTTCAATAAGACATATTGTTCCATTTTCCTGAATAACGACATCCCACCCAATATAACGTACTGTTGGCAATCTTCGTGCTGCTTTTGTAAGATATTCACGACACTCCGTCCAGTAAGGAACTTGGAAACCAATAATTTGTTTATGAGACAAAGGGTGTGATATATAGTAGTTATTGTGTTTGTCATAACCACAAGAATTTATTACTCCAGTTTCTACATCAACATTTGTCCCTATGCCATCATAATGAAAATTATCCACGTTGTTGTGATTATTTCCGAGCCGCATACAAACATTCATAAAATGCACCGTGTCATTTTTGGTATCGTAGAACGTTACTACTCGGATGGTATTGATGGACCACGGATGAAATTCTTGTATGGAGGCTATCTCTGTCAACGGTTCTTCCAAGATATAGTGAGCACCAGGCGTTTTTTGTAAATCAGAAACATAGTCTTGCAGATTGATTTTCTTGGAATCAATCCGTTTTACGCCATCCCCTCTAAACCCCATTATCTCTTTTGCGAAAAAGACAGGATGCTTCTCGGCAAATGCACGAATCTCATCCATGGTTGCCGTTTTGATATCCAACCACTCACGCCCCAACAAATCGGAAAAATAGTTATTGAAATCAATTTTGTTGCGACATAAGTGAATATCTTGTTCGCTATTTGCTTTTTTCATCATCCGAAAAAAGCGTCTGTATGTAATATACTCGTTCTTTCCTGAAGGTCTCAGTTTATAGAAACCATACGCAAAATAGTCGCTTATGGAAGCACCATATACTAATGCGCACCACAAGAAATCAATCACATACCAAGTTGTTTTCCAGACAGATGTTTCGCCAATGTAATTATGTTTCATCTGTTTGAAACGCTCCACTAAATACTTTGTATTCATATACCTATCCTAACAATTTTGCTCTCAATACATTCAAATAACCGTGCCCATAGCGCAGGTCGGGCTCTACGTAGTTTCCTTCTGCCCATTCATTCCAAGACATTAAGAAAAGAATCTTGTACTCATCTTTTTTATTCTTGACTAATTCTAATGCCCTATCAATCTGCTCTCCAAACACCTCCGGAGTACTATTTACATACACTCTTGCCCTTTTGCCACTTCGTGGAGTTCTATCCCAATTTGGCATGAGCGAGGGGAATACATTTTCCCATTTGTCTTCTTCTGTGTATAAATACTTATTAATTATTTGCTGGTCGCAAATAGAAATGGGAGTATAATGAAACAACCTAATTGCAATACTTCGCCATAAAATACTCCACCTACTACGAGCAAGGATATCTGCCCGATTATAGCCCCTACTATTTACCGCATCAAATCCACAATCCAAGATGGCATTATAATTAACGAAAGCATAATTAGGTACCTGCTTTGTTAAAGCCATATTACTTGTCTTCTCCGACTCTTGTAAATTGAATCCTAATCCCACGAAGTAGATGCCTTTAAGTCCATTCTTCAAGGCAAGGTCTTGCCACAACTGGATAAATTGTTTTGGATTGGGCAAACCCAAAGCACGCCATATATAGAACAGCGGTTTACCATCTACGGTGATATATCGTTTGTCTTTGAAAGCCGGTAGGACATCATAGAAATGCTTGATATATTCTTCCTCGGAATAAACCATCTCCATCAATGTCATCTCTTTCTGTTTGCGTGTACCCGCTTCCCAACTTTTATTAGTCCAACTGTGATTTGCCCAGCCGAGGCAGAAGGGGAAATCGGGTTTGCCACTGGCAAGGACCTCGTTAAAAGGACGTTCGAGGAGTTGTTTCCCATTGCCAAACCAATAGTGCCAATAGCAAAAACCTTCTATACCCGCTTCGCGAGCAAGTTGCGCTTGTTGCTCGCGCACCTCCGGCAGACGCAGGTCGTAGAAACCCAAATCAGCAGGGATACGCGGCTGATAATGACCACGGAACAAAGGTTTTGCCTTCGCCACATTGGTCCATTCGGTGAATCCCTTGCCCCACCATTTGTCATTCTCTGGTATAGGATGAAATTGCGGAAGATAGAATGCTATTACTCTGGCTTTTGGTTTTTTCGTTTCGGTATTCATTATGCAAATGATTATAACACGATTGGATTTAAGATGATTAAAGAAATATACCCACCTCTTATATTGGGTTTGTCTGATAGCGCGTGCAAAGGTACTGCTTTTTTTTTTAGATAAACAAACTTTTTGTAAAAAAAATTATAGCAAAGAAGAACAGAATGTTGTATTGTGACGAGAGGGGAATAGAATTGTGTTAGATACGCTTTGCGAGGAAGAGCGTTGGTTTGTCGGCTATTCGGGCACCGATAATGACTTGGGTGGCGTTGTCTTTGAGTTTTAGTTGCTTGCGGAGTAGTTCGGCAGAGAGGGGATAGTTGCGTGTGAGGATGGACGCTCCCTGCTCTCGGATAGTGTCGGGCATGTGTTTGAGCATGCTGCTCGTGAGCGTTGTGAGCACTTCCCACACGCGCCCCGGGAAGTCGGGCAGCAGGTAGTCGGCGGCATAGAGATGGGTGTTCGGGGCGAGTTTGGCTATTTGATAGCGTTCGCTCACGAGACGGAAAGCGGCGGCTTTGAGGATAGCGGCAACGCACGTAGACACTGACAGTGAAGTCTTAATCCTTGTTTTTGTGGAAAATGGTTTGTGAGATTATAACAATAAAGAATTAGATTGTGAGGTATATAGTCTTAATCCTTGTTTTCGTGGAAAATGGTTTGTGAGACCCAATGTCAAAGGCATACTTTGACAAATGGGAGTCTTAATCCTTGTTTTCGTGGAAAATGGTTTGTGAGTTAAAGGGGAATATGATCCTCAATGTAGCAACATCAAGTCTTAATCCTTGTTTTCGTGGAAAATGGTTTGTGAGAGAAAGGCACATTGTGCTTTGACACAACTGATAGAGTCTTAATCCTTGTTTTCGTGGAAAATGGTTTGTGAGTGTACAGAAACTTAATATTGAAGCTCGTAAGAGGTCTTAATCCTTGTTTTCGTGGAAAATGGTTTGTGAGGTAGTAGAGTTGATTGATAAAGAGGACTCCGACGGTGTCTTAATCCTTGTTTTCGTGGAAAATGGTTTGTGAGGTTTAACGTGCAAAAAAATGAAGACTATGGCACGGTCTTAATCCTTGTTTTCGTGGAAAATGGTTTGTGAGTTTGATGGCGACTATAATACTTGGTATATAAAACCATTAGTCTTAATCCTTGTTTTCGTGGAAAATGGTTTGTGAGTAGACAAAAAGAAAGTTGGCTTAAGAAGATATGTGTCTTAATCCTTGTTTTCGTGGAAAATGGTTTGTGAGTTGTTGTAAAAATCGGAATATCTGTACAACATTTGGTCTTAATCCTTGTTTTCGTGGAAAATGGTTTGTGAGAGCATTAAGCTATGGCAAAGACTATGGCCGAGCTAAGTCTTAATCCTTGTTTTCGTGGAAAATGGTTTGTGAGTTTCTGTATTTACCCAAAATACTGGCCGTAAGGCGGTCTTAATCCTTGTTTTCGTGGAAAATGGTTTGTGAGATATGTATACTACTGGTATCAGCGTTGCTGCATTTGTCTTAATCCTTGTTTTCGTGGAAAATGGTTTGTGAGTTACCCGAGGACAATATGTTCCTCGGGGATGAAATAGTCTTAATCCTTGTTTTCGTGGAAAATGGTTTGTGAGACTATCCACAGAGGATATGGCAGAGTGGTGCCCAGTCTTAATCCTTGTTTTCGTGGAAAATGGTTTGTGAGATCGTGCATTTAAGATTGAGAAAGGTGCACTGCATTTTGTCTTAATCCTTGTTTTCGTGGAAAATGGTTTGTGAGCTGTTGTACTCAGCGGTCGCATGCCTAACTGGGGTATGGTCTTAATCCTTGTTTTCGTGGAAAATGGTTTGTGAGACTAATAGACGAACTGATAGACTTTCTTAAAAGGTCTTAATCCTTGTTTTCGTGGAAAATGGTTTGTGAGACTACTTGTTAGAAGACTTCCTTTCGTATTGTGAGTGTCTTAATCCTTGTTTTCGTGGAAAATGGTTTGTGAGTGAATTCATATTGTGATATATATGAATGTTATAAATGTCTTAATCCTTGTTTTCGTGGAAAATGGTTTGTGAGGGCAAAAAATGCAACACGCTCACCAATAAGACGTTATACTATCATACAGACGCCAAAAGTAGGTATTATGCCCACAAAAGTGGTACCTTTTTTGAAACCGCAAAATTACAAAAAAACAACAATATATCAAAGAACTTGTCGATATTTTTATTATTTATCAGAAAATCAGCGTATTGCGATTGTGCAATATCAAATCAATATCAATGTTCTGCCCTATAATTTTCATCGATCGTAAATAGTCGGTCGATATGGGCACTACCAAGATACTGTCGTTGTTGTCGTAGGCCGCCTGCACCACTGCCAAATCGTTCTTGATGCTTTCGTAAGTGGCAGTGGGTAAATCAGCCAGAAAAATTGAGCGTTGAATGCGCATACAACCTTTGCGTATCAGGTATTTCACCACTTGCGTGCGCACTTTGTCGCTTTCGATGTCGTACATTACAAAGAATAACATATTTGTAGCAGGTCTGTGTGAACGTTGAAGCAAACCGAGTACAGCCGCCACGCGCTGTTCTATCGACGGCATCTCGGCCAAATTGCAGGGATGGCGGTTGGGCGATGACGACGTGGCAATGCCGGCATGACAGAATTTTTGCATGCGTTCGACAAATGTTATCGTTTTTTTCGGTTTGCGTGGCATCGGTTTGTGTTTATGTTCGTTCGGCCAAAAATGATAAAATGACATCGGCCACCAAGGCGTTCAATTCGGGGTTGGTGCCGGTGCGTGGCGATTGCACGACCGTGAAACCACGTTTGCCATAAAACAGATTTATTTCTGCTTGTTTCAGTCCGATGGCAAAAGTCATTTTTTTTGCACTCTGAATGTTGTGTACCTCGGTCAGCATAATACCATAGTTTTCGACATATTGTTTCAGGTCGGCCATCACTTCGTCCAATATGGCCGGCACTTCCACCTGTTTTTCAAGTTTGTTGCGTATGCGCGGATTTAGTTGTGCACGTATGCGCGCCATGGTTTCGGCATCGGGGTCGTGCGATGTTTTTTCGTCGGTCGGCTGTTCTTGCGGTTTGTTTTCGGCCACCCAATGCTCTATGTCGGCTTTTTGGTCGAATAGTGCTTGTGGGTTGTCCACATCGGCATAGTTTTTGAGGTCGATAGGAGTAGCATCGGCATTGAAATACGCATCGGCATCGACGCTGATGAAACAAGCACGGGTTACATCGCATGTTTTGGCGTCAATCACTTGTTGAAAATTGTATTGTTGTGCAAAATCGCGTACAAATATTTTGTAGAACAACGAATACAAGCCTGCGTCGTAGCAGCGTTCTTTCAGTCGAAACAGGACTTTCAGTCCGTCTTCGCCGGGCGACACAAAACACAGCACAACCCTATTGTCGGCTACAATGCGCTGTTTGGCTTCGGCGACTGTGATACCTTTTTCGGACAAATGATCGATATCGACCATAAAATACTCGGTATAGGCGAAATTTTCGGTACGCCTGAATGCAGGGTTAAACATAGCACATACGCAATAGGGCAATTGCCGTTTCAGTTCGCCATATTGTTTTATATCAAGATTCCGTACAATGCGTAATTGTCGGATTTTTGCAGCGATTTCGAGCCGTGGTTTTCGCAGTGAGTCGTACAAATACCGCACCGGAATTTTTTGTAGCCGGTCGCTACTATTTCGTATATTTACGCCAACAGACAACATACTCTACAGATATTTTTTAAACATTTGAGCCAATTCTTGTGCATACAGAAATATTTGGTACTGACGGCTGCGTGCCACGCCATGCAGTTCGACCACTTCGTCTAAATAATCGTTCATTGATTGGATAAGGACACGTCGTCCCAAACTTTCGAGCCAGCATGACCCATCGTCCCGCACGGAATAATATTCGTCGGTAACCGCTTGCTGGGCAAGTAATGCCCAAACCACATAATCGACCCACACCCGATAGCGTTCGATAACATCATATACCAAAACGGGACGGTTGTAATCGTCGCGATGCAACACCCCGACATACGGGTCGATACCGGCTTTGATGAGCGCACTTTCGACCTTGCCATAGAGCAATCCGTAGCCGTAGTTGAGCAAGGCATTAGCGACATCGGTTGCGGGGTGCTGACTACGTTGTTCGAACCGATATTCTTCGGGCAAAAAGTGATTCATGACATCGAAATAGATTTTGGAGGCCAATCCTTCCCAGCCGCGCAACTTTGCCGCCACATCGGACACTATGTCGCCATCGATGGAATTGATTTTAGTGCGATAATCCTCAAGTTTCTGAATGGCTTTTTGCACCATTTGTTCTGTTTCGACCGCTTTTGTCGACATCATGAGCAACAGTGCCTGCTGATTTTCAATTTTGTGTTGCAAAACGGTTTTAATCCACGTTACCGCATCGTGTGAAAACGTAAAACTCAGTTGTCCTTTTCGAATGGTCGAAACAGAACCATATTTGGGACTCCACACACGTCCGATAACCGCTCCGGCATGATCCATAAACAACACCTCAATCTCATGTTCTACGGCCAACATCACAGCATCGCTTGTAATTTGCGCACCTTTGCTGATTTGTATGGACGTAATGCCCTCGACAGGGATACGCTGGCGCCCATCGGTGTGTGTGATTACGAAACACTCGTTATCCCGATTGAGAGACACACCATAAGTGTTTAGAACTAATTCCATAACTTATGCTTTTTAATGTTAATAGCTTTCAAACTCTCTTTATTTTTCTTTTTATCAAATGATGCAACGCATTCGCCCTGCACGATATCGTTGTTGGCAATCGTTTTCCCCTGAATAAGCGTTTGTGCAACGAAGACTGTTTGGTTCTCGTGTTGTACAAATCCGTAGCCGCCTTTGGCAATAGTTATCTTTCCGAAAAACTTTTTTTTCTCGTTTTGCCGGTTGTTGCTCGATAGTTTTTTGCCAAACACAAGCTCTTCTACGCCGTTGGATAGTTGTTCAAACCATGTATTATTGTTTGCCGGTACATTTTTGCTATCGGATAACATTTGCACGAGTGCATTATCGATGTGCCAATGGTTGCGTTCTCTGATTTTGGCCACAATGCGCAACTCGGTTTGTGCTTCGGCAGTATAACCCAACTTGTTGAGCAACAGCGCTGTTTTTTCTCTCACTTTTACGGTCATCTCTTGTTTTGCCGGACAGATGAGAGCTTTGGCGTAAAATTTCAATCGGATATTATCGTCGTCAAAATAATCGCCAAGCAAGTCCCACACCCAAAATTCTCGGCGTTTGCGCATGGCGAACTGCTTCATCAGCCTGAAGAACTCATCTTTTTGCCCTATTTTGAACATGAGTTTGGCCTCGTAGAATGGCAGATAAATATAGTTTTTGTGTTCGTTGCTCCACTTGTCAAGCAATTTTATGGTAGTTTCAATGTCGGTTTGTGTGCCCGTATCAAGCATGCATTTGCCGTATGCCATATATACCCGTTCGGCAAGTGGTATTATTCTTTGTCCGTTTTCTGTTGTGGTTTGTTTATAGTCGTCGGGCATAAACGAATCCCAACCCCACCAATTGCAAAACTGCGGAAAACTATGCCACCATGTTTTTGTGTGCAAAAAAGTTTTCATTATCGCTGAATAGGCCGGCGTTTGTGTCTTTATTTTCAGTTGTTTGAGGCTGCTGAAAAGTGCATCGAAAAAAGCGTTATCGGTTTGCTGTGCGCGTATCATGGACGAAGCCATTGTTTTTACCACAAAGCCCACACTCTGATAGAGCATTTCTTCTTCGGCAGGCGCATCAAGTTCGATAATTTTATTTATGCAGCGCAAAAACTGCTCTTTTGTACCAACGTTGGCTTTCTGTTTAGCATACTCGTAAAGCACCCAAGCCATATTCCTGACATTCCAAATGTCGGTAGGATTGGCTGTCAGATTCTGCTCTGCCAATTTGTAGGCTTCGTCAAGTCTACCTGCTTTTCGAAGATTGGTAATATTGGTTGTCATGGCATCGATTTTTTACCACAATAGTATATTCAATATTCTCTAAACCTTACAAATTTAAACTTTGAAATCTTCACACCATTTTCTTCGATGGTCTCACGTTTCGTTGTGGACGCTACACATTTAATGCCACTTGCTTTGAGTTTTGTAACAAGTGCAAATGTAAAGTTCATCTCGCCCATCAGATGGACAGTGGTAACGCCTTGCATTGCTTTTATTTTATCGTAATACTCGTCAGCAAGGCTTTCGATATATGCCTCATCGCCGTCAGGAGCGACCTGCGGGAAAGGTATATCAACCACTTGTCCGCCTGCAGCAGCAAGCTGTTCGGGAGACCACAAAACAGAAGGATGGTTAGAGAGGTTTAGGAACATATTACTTAAAAATAGGTTTCAATAAATCTATGGATTCTTTCAAAGTACGAATGAGTTTTTTGCTATTGGTTGCTCCCCATACATTGTTGGTTTGATGAGCAATCGTATTTCTGATATGATTGATATTTTTGAATGCCTTTTGGCAGTCGTTGAAGTTACTAATATGACAAGCACCTTTTGCAATATTACCCCTTAACATTTCTTTTGCCTGTTGTGAATCATTTAAGGATGAGCCTGTATTGATTTCACAACATTCCACTACATGAGTTAGAATAGCTTCAAGTAACGAAAGATACGAACTTGCATAATTCTTGTGTTCATAGTGCCAGCACGCTATTTTGTACTGAAACTCAGCATTACTATTCGCCCTGAATTCCTTGATATAAGTATTTACAGCATTGGGTAGAATAGCATTTGGAATGGTAGAGAATGTTCGGTTTTTAATTGCACTTAGATTCCGTACTTGGTTTTGTAACCCATCAAGATGGTTAAGATTCATCTCATCAGAGAACTCTCGGAAACGATTGGCAGCCTCTTTTTCTCCTTCTTTGTCTAACAATTCGGCGATTTTATAACTATTTCCGTACTCTTTGAATGCATACGCACCTATAATCCAATCCATGATATACTCGGTATCAGTAAGATTAACAACCGGTGTAATACTTTGTCCTGCCGCAGTTCGTGTACTTGCCTCGAGCATACCATAAGAAATATTTGCTATTCTAACTTGCTTGTCACTTATGGTTTTCATATACAAAAGCAAGTTCATCATATACATCGGCAGTGATCGAAATGAGTGCGTAATATCTAAATATATCTCATCATTTCTATTGATATATTTCTCTAAAGATAGAAAAGTAGCTGCATTGATGTCTTGCTCACTCTTATTCAACCCATAGTGCAACAAAATTATTTTGGATCCGTTGCCTATGGCTTGTTCAATGCGGTCTTGGTGCGGAATCTTCAATGGTGAATCTTTAGTTGTATTTTCGCAATACTCAGATATTTCTAACCATAAAGTTTCATTCAATTCAATGCCATTTTTTATACAGAAATAACGATATACCTCTCCCCACATAGAGCCGGGAGTACCAATGAGCAGGACTTTTTGGACATCATAGTACTGCATCATTGCATCAGCAAAGAAAGGTGTCGCTACAGATTTTCTATCATCAAATTGATAATTAGCTACTTCATAGGCGTACTTAGACTTTTCATTGTTATCTTTGCGACCTGTACCCAAGAAAGCTATAAGAACTTTTGACATAGTGAATGCATTTTAGTGTAAAGCAGAACCTAAACATTCTACGATAATTTTTCCATATAGTTGGCGAGCGGTTTTTGTCTGTTGCTCTGTCCACAAATCCGATTGATATTGAAGAGGTGTAGGAGCATATTAATCTATTTTGATTTTAAACAAAATTACACCAAAAGCGCAAATACACTTTTTGATATTGTCCTTTATGGTCTGAGGTTTCATTGGGTTACGCTTTGATCGCATTCCTGAATGATTAAAGTCATTTCTAACTTCAGTCAAACTATTGAAACTATTGATTAGGATATAATTGTCAAACAAATCATCGGCAAGTACCTGTTTTAGTTTTTCAATCTTTTCATCTGTGATAATCCAACCTTCCTCTGGTGTTTTGTTGAATTTAATATTAAATGCCTTATTTATTATTTCTCTATTTTCTTCATCGTCAATGCGTATATTATGTCGCAAGCAGAAGAATGAAATAACAAACTCTTGTAGGATGGTTGCCGACTGTTGAAACAATCCGTTATCGTAGCACCAAACAGCAGCAGAAAATCCGTTACGGACATTTTCATTTTCATCAAATGAAACTAGCGAAAACTTTATTTGTTCAAAAATAGGATTGAATGCATCAATAAATGTTTCATCAAGTTTATCGGCAGACTCTTTCAAGTCTTTGAACGAAGTTGATCTTATTATATCCAAACCTCGACACGTTTTCCGCTCTTCTGTCACAGCCGACAGTCTTGTAATGAAAGTCCTCAATTTTTTTGCAGTCTCATCGGTTCCTTGTGTTTCTTTCAAAATAGGTCTAAATTCTTGTTCACAAAGCGAAACCAATCGGTTTACACTGCCATTCTCGAGATATTGTCCGGCAGCAAAAGTCCAGTCTTGTAGTTGCGAGATAGAGGTTAAGTTCATGATAGGCTTGCTTTCGCCTTCTGCCATAAAATTTCCATAGGTGATGGATTTTACGGTTACATTTTTCAAAAATTTTGCATAGTTGATGAGTACCAATAGTAACATTGGTAAATAACGAAAGGCGTGTGTGATGTCAAAATATAACTCGTCTCCTTTTCCAATTTCTTCGTATATATCATTGAATATCTTCCATATTTCATCGTTGTTTTTTCCGTCGACAATCTTCTTTGACCGCATGGGAATTGGAAAATTCTCTTTTTCCGACATTGCTTTTAACCCTTCAAGTTCAATTATTTTATTACTATCTTGAAGTTTTGCTATACCTTTAATCCATTGTTCTTCTTCAGATTTCTTAGTTACAAAGATAATAGCCGCGTCTTTGTCAGTCCATTTGTTATTATTCTGTTCATCTAAATTAATTACGTGTTTCAGTGTTGCCAACTGAACATATCTTGTTGTCATTATATCTTGTCCGTCAGCAGAATATGTACATTCGCTATAAGGACCAGTACCTAAAATTGACATAAAAACTTTTCTTGCCATAATGTTTATTTTGCATTAATATTTAACAATTCACTATCTAACAGAAAGGCTAATGCATTTTCGTTGGACATTCCTAAATGATCGTCTTGTAAGGAAAACGTTAGAATACCATTATCTTTGCATTTTTCCTTGGCCTTTTCACTCATTGACGAATTCGTTACAAACAAAGCTTTACTGCTCATACCACCATAATTTCTTACTGCAGAAGCAAATTTGTCGATGTCTGTATTGTCCTCTATCTGAGTTTTGCACTCTACAAAAAGCAATTTAGAACCAGCTTCAACCAACACATCAATTTCATTTTTTGCTGCGTTGTCTTTGTACGGAAATTTACAATTCATTCTAATAGATTCAGCTTTGTTCCATTTACTAATGATTTCAGCGACCTTGTATTCAAACCACGCTGTTTTCAAAAGCAAATCGCGAACGTGTTTTGATTTTAGTGTTTTGGTAATGGTATTTCCCCTTTCAAAAAGGGTTATTTCAAATTGCTTTGATTCTTTCACCCATTTCATAGTCGAACCATTTTTGAGCGAAACCTCTGTTAAATGTGTATTTCGTTTGGCTTCATCAACAAGTCGAAACATATTATTGCTCTTTGCACTCAACGAAAACAACTCTATAATACTCTCAACAGTTTGTTTATCATCCGGTCCTATTTTGTCAAATGAAGTGTAATCATTAAGTGGATTCCCTAACAATCTAAATTGAGCATCCATATCAAATTGAACTTTATGCGAACTCTTGTTACTAAAATCCCATAGCAAATTGTTTTGGTCTATGTAGAAAATTTTAGCATTAGACATTTGTCCAAACACCTTAGCAAAATAGAAAGCCCATGGTTTTGTTCCACTTGATATGTTTATAGAAACATCATCATGTTTATATTTCTCGGCACATTGAAGTACTTTATTTTCAATATCGTTCAATTCTACAGGGTCAATCTTTCTTCGTTCAGATGGAATCTGAATTTCAGCAGAGATGCGCTCTGCATTGTCGCGTGAACTATCCGAATAGATGAACACTACCTTTTCTGGTTGTGTTGCAACAATTCCATGGTAAACTGGTGCAGGCTGTCCGCCTACGAGGGTGATATGTACTTTCATTACCTTATCTATAATTTTCAATATCAAAAACTAAATTTAACACCCAAGCCGACCAAAGTTCAAGCTGCACCAAACCTAAATCTTCAATTCGTTGCCACTGCAAAATGCGGATCATATCGGGAGTGGCGCTGAGAGTGGACATGGAAATATTCATTTAAATTATTGCTATATAAACCTTTTAATGTAAATCCATTACAATTCGGTATATCCTTTTCCAATAACTTTTTTAACTTCATCAATAGCAAATATTTTTGCGTAATCATTATTTTTACCTCCCCATTTACTATCTTTACGTTCAAACATTCTCTTACAAAAATCAATTATAGAGACTTGATTGCCATCGGATAACTGTGAAAAGGTATTATTATCAAAGTCTTTTCCACTATCGTTTAGTTTCTTTTTTAATCTATCCCAACCAACTTTGAATTTTGTTTCATTTACAAGAAAACTGAAATCTAACGATGCAAAATTCTCTTCTTTCTTCTTCTGTTCTTCTCTTTCTTTTCGATGTTTCTCTTCGAGTCTCTTCCTTTCTTCTCGTTTTACCTTTTGTTCTTCTTCAAAAGAAACGAAACTATCCTTAACGGAATGTATGGCATATTTGCTATTAATTATTGTTGAGAATGCGTTCAAATATTCCTCATTATTTTTCACACTAACAAACTCATTGTCTTCACGATTATTAGACATTGTCAGATACTGAAATTTATTATCTTGACCAACAGGAATACCTTGTGCCATAGTGAATAGTTCTGTAATGGCAGGCATGTTACGCCAATTTGGGAAATGTTTTTCCATCTCTTTCTCAAACTCCAACATATAGTAATCTTTGCTGTTGTCAACAAAATTTAGTTCGATGTTTGATATTTTGACTACTCCGTAGCCGTATGGTTTGCCAAAACCAATGTTATGGAAACATTTATCTTGGTTTTTGTGAAATGTCAATGCAGAAAGTAAAGCTCCAAGTTCAACTGGTTTAAGGTTATGAAACGTGATTTTTTCATTGAAAATAGAGCCATTGCTTAGCATGGTGCAAGTTTGTTCCATTCTTGCAGTTCCTTCTCCGCTACTTGTGTTCATAATTTGCTTGCGTATTGGATAACGTTTCCGACCAGAAATAATGTTCGCCATATCCCAATCATATCCATTTTTTACATATATTGGATAAAAGGATGGATGAGGAGTAGCAGAGATGAAAGTTTTTTTATCCATTGTATGAGTACATCCTTGTGCAAAGGCATTTCCGAAATGAACTCTGCCACGAAGGGCTATATCATTGAGAGTAAAACCAAACAGACATTCTGCCAAATCCCTTTTGAAATTATCCTTGTTGTTTCTTTCAGGATTTTTCAACTCTGCAGGAATGGCATCATAAACTGATTTATTATATGGATATTTGTACAATACAGTTAATCCGAAACTATGCAGTTTGTTGTTTTCAAGTATAAAGAACACAGGTATTTGCTGACCTTTATGCAATTTCTTTTTCCAAAACGAATAGTAATCCTCCGAATCTTTATGTATGGTTTCGAAGGCTTTGAATATATCATCATCAACTTTTATTTTGCCAAGACATTTTGACGGGAACAAGAACTCTTTTTCCTTTCCTTTCCAACAACCGATTCTATTACCATCTTTACCAGTCTTAGGCTTTCTTGCGTTAGAATCATAGTACCTTTTTGAAGATTGACCAGTTAAGACAAATGTTCCATCATTATTCGACAATAAATAATCATTCGAGAATACAAATTCTTCATATCCTTCCTTTGTAGACATATCTATATTTTTGTTTTTTATCTTATAGATAATCTCATATTTCTTTTTGGCTAATTTATCAGAATCTCTTGAAAAATCCGTTTCTGTTATAAACGTATATAGTGTATCTTCCTTACCCAATAACTTGTCGATTTCTTTGATAGAAATTCTTTTGGGTGTTCCGTGATTCTCGATAATGTAACCATCTTTATCCTGATACAACCATCCACATTTTACTTTTCTCATAAGTGATGTGTATGAACTGTCTTTCAAATCTCGCTTACCAAAACTCTGATTCTCAACCTGCGTAATTTTTCCAAACGACATTATCTCCAACACATTACGGATGCATCCTTTTATAGATGTTGCAGGAATAAAATACTTATTGTCTGAAGTCTTTGAAAACGAAGCATATTCCTCGTTTTTCTCTTCTGCATCTTTTTTTGTGTGTCCATTGCGTACAAAAATGGGTGTCTGTGCAGTGATTTTCAAATCAATGGTTCCTGATACGCCATCTTCAAATGGAATATCTTGTGATATCTTATCCGCCCAATCAGGAAAGAAAACCTTATCGTTTAGCGGTACGAAATTGAAAGGTGCTTTTATCGTTGCCATAATCAATCCTCCTTATCGTTAAATCCAACAAATACCAACTCTGCAGGTTGCAAAACCGGCATACCTTCACACAATTCATCATTGTTTTCTTGCCAATACTGCAAGAACTGCAACTTCATGTGTTCTTTAATTCTGTGAGCATAGAACTGCTTTATGTCAACATCTGCTCGATTGAAATCAGTTGATGAGACTTGATGCTCCATTATCCAATATTCGCCATCAAGATATTTTATACTATACGACAGCATCGTAGTAGCATCATACAATTGGGCTTCAACAACAAATGGATTCTTGGCAGGATTCAAATCCTCCGTAAAATCGCCATCTACCAATTGCGGTTCCTTGGCATCACTTTTCCAAAAGTAACCCACATAATTACCTCGTTTTATATTTTCAACTTTTTTCATAAACTAATCTCCTTTCAATCTTTAGTTCTATTTAAACTTCCTGTAAACACACCGTTTCCACGGTTTACGCCGCCGCCCAATGGCAACATTCCTTTGCAAATGTCTTTCAATGCATCTTCAAAGGCGTCTTGTATCTTTTCGCCTTCGCAAAACGCTTTTTCATTCACTAAAATTGTCAATTCAAACACTTGTCCTTTGCCGTATATTGTTTTCTCAGAAAACAATGCTCCGTCAATGGCACCACCTGTAAAACGGTCTATGGAAACGTGATTAAGAATCTTATCTTTCGGTTTCATTTCAATCACATCCGAAAACAATACATTGCCTCTAACTTGGTTCCGCATCTTATTGGTTTCCTTGTCTATTTCGCCTTCAGAACCGAACAATGCCTTTACGGCCTTATTGTTTTTGCCAACCACGCTCTTGCGTTCTTCTTCGGTTTTCAAATTGTCAGCATAAACACCCATCAGTTTATTGTAATGAAATGCTGTTCTGTGAGCCAATGCTCCTTTTACTGAAGTGGCAGGAATCAAAACAAGTTCTTCGGTCAGTTCTCCTCTACCGTCTTTCCAAACCACTTTTTTCTCTTTGACAGGTGTCATATCCACCTCAGCATCCCCGAAACCACTGCCGAAAAGGAAGAAATCTTCGGGGGCAAGATGGAGTTCGTATTTTACCCAATCTTTGGACAATTCCTTTTCATTCGGGCATGCATATTCTTTATGCCAGAAATCGGAATTCAACTCAGATGACTTTTCCAAATATTCTTTACGCTGACCATCATCTCTCAAATCGAGAATTCGGGTTTGCAAGTCCTGGACTTTTATTTCACCGAATCCGCAGCGTGTTCCGCCTCCAATACGAAATGATTTGCTTTGGATTTGATCCAATATCTTGTTGAAATTGTCGAGAACATCATTTTCTGCCACCATTTCTAATTCAAAACAGAAGCGTGTTCCAGCAAAAACCACTTGTTCATCGAACTTGCCAGCCTTTTCGGCCACACCCCGGTCGTTGATGCGCACATGCTGGCGGATTGGAAGCTCATCATATTGTTTCAGCAACGAATCTTCTTTTGCTTTTAGATTCATTCCGTCAATTACTTTGCCTTCTGAGTTGAGTATTTTGGCTTCTGTGAAGATGATTTCGGAACCTCGACCGCCATCAGATTCATCATGATAACCAAAATACGCAGATGATTCTTTTTGCTTTTCTTTTAATTTTTTGAAGCGTTCAGGATCCTTTTCTTTTTCAATTTCATCAATCATATGCCGAACCACTCCAGCAATTGCTGTACCCGGAATGTACGGTAACCCATTGATATCTGTTGCAACAAGGGCATCAGTCAAAACGTCTTTGTCGCCACTGCCAACAGCAAGCGGTGTTTTGGCCTCTATCACAATACGAGCCAAGAAACGATGGCTATAACCAGAAAATTTTATATTGTTACTCATTGTTTATCCTCCTCTCTGCATTTCTTTGCCATTTCTGCGGCAAGATTTACTAATGACTCGCGAATGTTATTAGTATTACATTTAGCTATAAACTCTTCCAACTTTTTTCTGCGATTGCCATCCCAATCAGAAGATTTCACACCATGGGAAATATACGTGATCACATTTTCTCGGATTTTCGAATCATCTTTTGTTGCCATAGCTATTCCACGAATGGCACCCCATTGAGAAGCAAATTTCTCTTTGCCTTGGAATGCTGTTTTATTGTCATTTACCCAATGATTAACTTTTGTATAAATATCATTATCTATTTCTGCTTTTTCCTTTTGACCAGCAAGAAACTTCAGTAAATTACCACCCTTATTAAGGACTTCAATTTCTTTTTTTACTTTCTCCTTGCGTTTATCTTCGTCTAGAATAACATCAGTATCGTTATTTTTATCGGGAATAATCGTTACCAGCGCTTTACCTGTATCTTTCTCTGCCTCTAAAAAGCAAGGATTATATATCACTTTCCCAAAACCTTCATTGTTGTAAGAACCAACGTATTGTAATTTCAAATTGAGTTTGACAGGGTCGGGGACTTTTACCACAAACACACTACCTTTCTCTATGCCACAACGATCGGCGTCGGAACACTGACGTTTGTAGTTCCATGGCGCATATTGGAATGTACGGATTTGTGATTTATCCCAAAGAATTTCTGCATCTTTCGGTAATCCTAATTGTTCAGCAGAAGGCTGGAATGTTGGCAAGCTAAATTCGTCAAGGAAAATCAAACGACCATCGGCGTAGACGGTAATGATGCCGTTTTCAGACTTATCGCATTTCACATCGCTATAATCGTTTTCTGTTATTTCCACCAATCCATATTGTGCAGTACGCGAACGCCCAACACGTTTCTTTCCAACCAAAGCATCTTTGATTTCTTTTTCCAAATCCTCATTTTTGACCTGCACTTCAAAATAGAGTTCAAGTCCTTTCTGCAACGACTCGTAACCATACATCTCATTATCTTTCGAACGCCGTTTTTCTCTATCGTAGGCAGACTTAATGGCAAAATTAGTTTCCGTTTTTATTTCTTTTGCCTCGTTACCAACAAAGATATAGAAACCATCTCGACATTGTTTCAACTGTTCATTTTTCATATCATCACTATCAAGATTAGGTACAGCGTGATGGATATACAATTCCTCACTCGCCTTTTTCAACTTTGGATAAAACATCGATGCAGGAATCTTCAGACCCCGAACACCATTGGAGGGATGTGCATCGCCAAAACGGACTTTGCCGCTATGGAAAATTTCCATGGCTTTCCCATCCTTTTCGAACTCTGCATATTTGCTTGCCACAATGCCCAAGAAGCAACTTCCCGGAATGAAGTCCAATGTCTTGTTCGGTCCTTCGGTGGCGGCTTTCTGATTGAGAATCACATCCGAAAGCAATGTGCATTTGAATTTAAGCGTTTTCATTGTCTTCCTCCTTTCTTCCTATAATTGTACATCTGCCCAAGCCACGGTTGCGGTTTTGCCCTAATCGTTTAATAAGACCTAACGATTGTATGATTTCATCAGACATTGCTTCGGGCACATTGAGTATTTCGCCATGCAAAGTGCAAGGTACCACCACTTCCATCTTTCGCAGACTATGCTCTTTAGCAATGCCGTTATCGTCTATAGCGGTACTGACAATGTCGCGATACATAAAACGGACTGCATCGTTGGAAACAATGGCTTTATCTTCCTCTTTGTTTAATTCGGCATTAGTAAAAAACATACAGCCTTTTTCCTTTTTTTCCTTATCATCAAAAAAACCGAATGCTTCAACAAATTTATCGTCCACTTCTTTATTTTGGAATTCTCTGATTTCTTCCACAGCCTCGCGCACCAATCCTTTTATGGTTTTGCCCGGCACAAAAGGCATCCCTTTTTCATCCTTCACAACCAAGGCATCCACATCGGCGCCGGCTGCTAAGCCCGAACCGCAATGCCAATCGGTGTGGAACTTTATTTCATAATTTATGTTCATTCTTTATCCTCCTTTGTTTTTTGTGTGTTAATGGTATGAATGGCAAGAATGTCGTAAACAGGCGATTTATATGGTTCTTCTTTCTTGTATTCAAAAGTTACTTCCTTTATCAAATCCAACAACTCCTTATTTGTAGTCATTGACTTCAAGCGGAACAATTTCTGCTTTGCCATTCCTGGGTTATCATGCAAAAGGCTCATCCATTGGCGTAAATGAGATTTGACAGCGTTGCCTTCTTTACTATCCAATTTATTCACATTTTTCTTCAAATCCTCAACCGACCATCTATCGCCTTTTGCCTCATTTATATAATATGGTCCATATTGAAAACTGATATTTTCCTGCGGAGAAAGTTCACGCTTAGCAATAACCTCCCAATCCTCTGTAAAAGAATCTTGCACTTTATGGAACATCAGACACGATTTTGGCAGTTCCTTGCCTTCTTTGATTTCCTGCTTGTCCTTGGCATCTTTTTTAGCCAATGAACAAAGCGTTTCGGCAAGTTCATAACCATAATAGAACGGAAACGACGATTTAATGTAGGCAATGCCGGCGCAAGCAGTCAATTTGTTAAAACTTAACTTATCGAACTCTTTAACAAAGCATGTCTTGTTTTCAAACTGCTTGATAAATTCCGTCACATAGTCCAAAGCAATATCAGCACGGCAGATAACCGTGAAGTCATCACCGCCAAGTACTATTGGGCGAATGGGTATGAATTTGTTCTCGTCAAATTTTCCTTTAATAGAATTGTATGCTTCTACTGCGGCATCTTTTGTTGCCTTATCGAGCGATGCCGAAAATTTCTTGAATTGTTTCGCATTCGTGCCAATGGCCTGAACGACCTGCCCAAGTCCGTTGCCATCTGCGTGAATAATGGCTATCCAATCATTGTCTTTTGTAATATCTTCGATGTCGTATGCTATTTGTTCATCTGAGATCTTTGGCAAATTAAACGCTTTTTTACATAACGTCTTGGTCGTGCGTTTTCTTTTACCATCAACATCCTCAAACAATTTTGCACATGTGCCTGTATCATAATGTTCGTTTTCTTTTTGCAGGACGACTGGCAACCCCGTCTGTCTACTTCTTTCTATCGCCATCAATCCTAATGTTAGGCTACGCATTGGTTTGTTCCTCTGTATGCGAAGACGTTTTTCCAATTCATTAACTGCATCCTTGAATTCTGCATATTTACCTTCCATAGCAACTACAGCCTGACTCACTGTCACTCCTGGTGCGAATTCAGAAATAACTTTAGGAAAAACCCTCACAACTTTTTCACACTCTTTCTTGGTATCAAATATGTATTTGATATTTCCTGCTGCGTGAAGGATGCAATTATCATCGTTTCTCAATTCTAAAGATGCAGTTTCTAAATCAACATCTTTTTGTCCCGACAACAACTCGTAAAACTTTTTAGTGCAAATCTCCTCCACAAGTTCGCTTGCTCCGACAATCTCTTTCAGCTTATTTGTCTGAAAGATGAAGTCTTGTATGCCTTGGACGGCGGCTCCGTACAAATACTCACTCATAATATTTATTTTTCTGATTGTTTATTCATTTGTTTGATTATCCCGAAGCCGTGGCTGACACCTTTACCAAGACCCAAATAGTCAGGAATATCAAGATTGGTGCAAAACTCAATGTCAAAGCCTTGCATCTTTACACCTTTAAAAGTATATGTTTGTTCTCCTATAATTTGGACAACCTTGCATGTAATAGGTGATTCTATATGCTTACCTAAACCTGTACACATAGACAATATGTTACCAATTAAAATATGCTCTAACATTTCAACTTTATCGGTCAGGGTTTCTAACTGCTTGTAAGCATTATAATTATCTCCATTAAATGGTAACCACTTGCGCAACGTATAATGAAATTCCGTTTCCCAAGTCTGCAATAACCATTGGTTGGCATGTATAGATTCCACCACAAAATCTTCTTCACGTTTCCCAATTTTCAATCTAAAATCAGCCTGCGAAAAGAAACTACCGATAGCCTCGGTTCCTTCTCCAACACAAATGATAGCAGCCTTCCCACGAATCCGTTTATATTGAATGAGCGGATAACGATAGCGCAGACTATCACCTATATGATTATGAAACAAAGTCAAATCAGCAGGCACTTTACTGATGATTGCACCGCGAAACGCAGATACATCGCGCAATAGCAAGGAATTCTGAAATTGGATTATTAAGATTTTAATCTTTTTTTGTGTATTCATAGTATTACCCCAATCAATAGCATATAAATGTTACTGCAAAAATAAATATTTTTTCATTCAAATCCAATTAACTGCGCTTTTTTTCGGCATATTTTTTCGCATCTCATATTTTTTTATGTAATTTTGCGGCGAAAAGTAACCTTCGAAGAAAATGAAAAAGGCATTAGTTTTGGAAGGCGGGGCTATGAGAGGATTGTACACGGCCGGCGCATTAGACGTTCTTCTGGACAATGACATCGAAGCAGATGCCGTTTACGCCACGTCGGCCGGTGTACTCTTTGGCGTCAACTACATCTCGAAACAGCGCGGACGCACACTGCGATATAACAAACGCTACGCTGCCGACCCACGTTACATGGGACTGCGGTCGCTCATCACTACCGGCAATATCATCAACAAAGAGTTTGCCTATTACGAAATTCCGTTGAAACTCGATATATTCGACCAAGAAGCCTTTGCCAAATCGCCTACAAAACTATACGCCACCATTACGAATGTGCGAACCGGACAGACAGAATACCGACAAATCGAAGACGTACTGCAACAAATGGAAGTGCTACGCGCTACATCGGCCATGCCGTTCGTATCGAAAATGGTGCCAATAGACAACGAACTATACCTCGACGGAGGACTAACCGACAGCATTCCACTCGAGCGATGCCTGCGCGATGGTTACGACAAAGTGATTGTGGTACTGACACGCCCCGCCGACTACCGCAAAAAGGCCATGAATCCGCTGTTGGCAAAAATGTTCTATCGGAAATATCCACGTTTGGTCGAAGCCATACAGCGGCGACACGCCATGTACAACGCTCAAATAGGCCAAGTAAATGCTTTGGAACGACAAGGACGAATCACCGTCATTCGCCCGACACAACATCTCAACATCGGACGCATCGAAAAAGACCCGAATAAGCTACAGGCTATGTACGATTTGGGCGTGCGCGACACACAAACGCTACTGACAGCCATCAACACCTATTGGCAATTATAGCATCAGAAACGCTCCATGCGGGCGCGTTCGTAGCGCGTGCGATAATTGAATCCGATGGTATAGTTGAACGTGAATTGCGTCCCCGACGACCGACCGAAACCCGGCACATACCACAGCAGTTCGTTGTTGTCGAGAGCGGTGTGCAACAGCAACTTAACACGCACCGACCACCCCATGGTGAACCCTTTCGCCAAATCGACACGCACACCGGCCAGCAACTCCACCCATCCGGCATAGGCATTACGCCCACTCCACGCCAATTCGGCCGTTTCGCCCCAGTAATCGCGCGACACAGGCACCGACAGCAAATCGTAATTGACCACACTCATGCCATAGCGCAAACCGACAAAAGGATAATGCCGATTCAACTTCTCGGATCCGTCTTCGGCTTTCGTTTTCAGGACATTGTAGTTCAAGCCCAATCGCCAAAACGGCACGCCGGCACGATACCGCGCGCCATTGTCGGCTGTGTGATCGACCGACGCATAACCCAATTCAACGATCGGAAAAAATTTGTTGCGCAAATTGACATCAAACTGTAACTCGCCCGTAATCACGCCTTTATCCACAGCAATGCCCATCAACGGCGATGCGATGTCGAGATGCACCGAGAACCCACGAAACAGTACCGAATCCGACGGCGATTTCGGCTCGCGCGATTGGCCACGCAGCGTTCCGGCAACCAGCCATAAGCCACAGACAATTATCACATAGCGCAAACGGTTCATGGTGAATCAACGGTAATAAATCCTCAAATGGTTTTCAGACACATTCTGCACCGCCGTCTTTTCGATGATGACAGAATCCACCTGATGCGTCGTTGCTGACGCGGCCAAAATCGTGTGATAGACAAAACAGCCACACTCCAACGAAATGAAATTCGTATCGTTGCTGTGGTACACGGTCAGCGTGTCGATGCCCGACGAGTCGCGCTGCAACACGAATGTCGTTGTATCGGTGTGCACATGCAGCGGCAATGCCAAGGCACTCACAGCCGCGCCGGTGTACAACGTCGAGTCGCTGCCAACACCCCAAACGGTCAGTTTTTCGGAAGTCGGCACGGTGGTAAATGTTTCCGTTGCAGCATTATATGTGGTTTTGTACAACGCCACGCCGACAACGACCGTTTTCTCCTTGCGACACACGGTATCATCGCCATTGCACGCCACCAGCGCCACCATCAGCCAACACAAGCCGAATATGCGAACAAATTGTTTCATCGTTTTCACACAAATACAAATAACTCTGCTGCCGATTTGCGTTTTTTCGGCTGTGTACAATTATCGGAAGCAGCATAACCAATCGGCACCAACGCCACCGGTTCCAAACTCTCCGGCAAATGCAGCAGTTCGGCGCAACGTTTGGCATCGAAATTGCACACCCAGCACGAGCCCAAGCCGATTTCGGCGGCGGCCAATGTCAAATGATCGACCGCGATAGCCACATCAATGTCGGCGTGGTCTTTGCCAT
Organism: Paludibacteraceae bacterium; assembly: GCA_051870755.1. Lineage (GTDB taxonomy): Bacteria > Bacteroidota > Bacteroidia > Bacteroidales > Paludibacteraceae > W0P28-013. Next base: position 39,161 of record JBJECE010000013.1, read on the forward strand.
CGTTGGCGCGATGCCACGACTGTGTATGATCGGCACACGCCACCACGCACAACGGCACCGCAGCAAACCATTCGCGCGGATAGCATGTGTACAAATCGTGCAACCGACGACGATCGGTTACGACATAAAAACGATATGGTTGCAAATTGACGGCCGATGGTGCCAAGCGCACACACTGCAACAGATAATCGATTTTGGTCTGTTCGACAGCACGCGTAGCATCAAATTGGCGCAACGAACAGCGTTTCTCGGCTAATTCACTAAACTTCATATTTACAACGTTTTAACCTCGTTTTTCAAGAAATCGAGCGCCACATCTGTCGGTGTGGTTTTGAGCGAGGCGTACATCTCTATCAAGCACTGCGCCAACTGCAAAGCCTGTCCCGATGGCTGCACTTGCGCGGCCGCCGCATTGATGATGCGCACCAAGTTTTCGCGTGCATTACGCACCATTACCCACGCCTGATGCGACACATAAATTTGTTGCGACACATTGTGCTCAAACTCATCGCGTACGGTTTTCAGCAAGCGGGTTTGCAACTCCAAATTCGTCATTGTCTGCAAATCGAGGCGCAGAATCATCGCTTCCGGCTGTGTGCGTTCCAACAACAATGTCAGCCGTTCGTAAGCGCGCAATCGTACCGGCGTTATCTGATTGGCATTCTGCTTGCGCAGCTCAAATGTACGCCGTTCGCTCTCGGCAGCCAACTGTTTGTGCAGCACCAACCATGTGGTAAAAAACACCACCAGTGCGGGTATCGTGTATTTCAGCAATTCCAAAAACAATTCCATACGCTATGTCGTTAATACAAAAACTTCTACAAACGGCTCAAAATTCGGTTACTACCTGATAGTGATTGCGGTCGGACGACGAGCGCGAAATCAGTTCGCCCACAAAACCCGACAGAAACATCTGCGTACCCAAAATCATGGCCGTCAGTGCCAAATAGAAATAGGGCGAATCAGTAACCAACGGTGCCGGCACGCCTTGATGCAAGGCTGCCAATTTGACCCCGCCGACCACGCAGACCGCCACAAAACCTACCAAAAACATCACACTGCCCAGCAAACCGAAAAAGTGCATCGGACGTTTGCCGAAACGGCTCAGAAAATAGAGCGAAAACAGGTCGAGATAGCCATGAACGAAACGCTCCAAACCGAATTTCGACGTTCCGAATTGCCGTTTGCGGTGCTCGACCACCTTCTCGCCGATGCGTGTAAAACCGGCATTTTTGGCCAAATACGGAATATAGCGGTGCATTTCGCCATACACTTCGATGTTTTTGACAACTTCGTTGCGATAGGCTTTCAGGCCGCAATTCATATCGTGCAGTTTCAGCCCCGTCACGCGGCGTGCCGTGGCATTATAGATTTTCGAAGGCAAATTTTTGGTCAATGCGTTGTCGTAGCGTTTTTTCTTCCAGCCCGACACCAAATCGTAGCCTTCGTCCGTTATCATCCGATAGAGTTCGGGAATCTCGTCCGGTGAATCTTGCAAATCGGCATCCATCGTGATGACCACATCGCCTTGCGCTTTGGCAAAACCGCAATACAACGCCGGCGATTTGCCATAATTGCGCCGAAAACGAATGCCGTGCACCGCTGCATCGCGTTGGTGCAGATCGCAAATGACGCGCCACGAATCGTCGGTGCTGCCATCGTTAACAAAAATAATTTCGTACGAAAACTGATGTTCGCGCATCACACGCACTATCCAATCGTACAGCGCCAGCAACGACTCGGCCTCGTTGTACAACGGAACTACTACTGATATATCCATATAAAGCACATTTTTTTAGTTCGACATCGGCGCCTCGCGTTTGGCCAAAGCAGCCGTAAACAACGATACAAAAACGCCGGCCATCACATCTAACCAAATGTAATTGAGCGACATATTGACCGGAGTTACCACTTTTTTGAGTTCGGACACTTCCGTAGCGCCAAACGGCATCTGCATCTGTTCCATCAATTTGAGCGTCTGATCAATCTGATTCGGCAGAAAATCGGGGTTGATATAGTTGAAATAGACGAGTTTGAACACCGACGCAACCAATGCGGCATAAAAAAACAGTTGTATGCCGTACCACAGCGCCATGCCGTAGGAGATGACGCCATCGCATACACGTTCGCGGCAATCGACCGTCAAACGGTACGCCACATACGGCATCAGCAGCACCAACACCCACGACAAGGCGTTGGATATCGCGGCTTCGATGGTCGAAAGGTAGAAGTTCAGACAGAAAAGCAGCCCGAACAAAAGGCCAAAATACATGGCATGTTTCAAAATCATTGGTTTCATCGCGAAGTATCTGTTGCTAAAAAACAAGCAAAGGTACGGTTTTTTCTCGAAAGTTACAAAAAAAGGAAGGCAAAACTGCCCTCCTTCGTTTTGGCGGTGCTCAAGCGCTTACTCATCGACCTCCATATTGGCGGGATTGCGATAGTAAATTTTGCCCTCTTCGAACTCCTGAATGGCTTCAAGCGTCGGTTTCGGCATTTTTTCGTAGAAACGCGAAATTTCGATCTGCTCGTGATTTTCGAACACCTCTTCCATCGAGTCCGACGACGACGAGAAGTCCTGCAACTTTTTGTCCAAGTCGTGTTTCAAATCAGTGGCGATTTGGTTCGAGCGTTTCGCAATAATGCGTACCGTTTCGTAGATATTTCCGACCGGGTCACACAATTGGTTCATGTCGCGCGTTACGGTATTGGTTGGCGCTTTCATTTTTTTGTAATCCATAATTTTTTCTGTTATTATCGTTAATTTATTTTCATTGTTTCACATGTGCTTTCGCCTCTTTCAGCATACGATTGGCATCGCGAATGTATTTGCCGTTGGGATATTCGCTCGAATAGTTGTAGTATTCGTCGATCACTTCGCTGAAACGTTCCGTTTTTTTCTCCTGCACACTCAATACGGCCTCTTTGTATTTCGCCTGCAACACCAAGAACAAGAGCGCTTCGCGATGTTTCGTTTCGGGATAATCCTTCAACGTGTTGTTGGCGCAGATGATAGCCGACCGAAAGTTGTTGCCCAAATACATACCGAGATTGTAATACAATTTGGCATTCAAGTAGCCTTTGTAGGCCAATTTATCCTCCAACTCGAATATGTACTGATAGGCTTCGGAGGCTCTGTCGCTCAACGGATATTGTTCCAAATAGGCGGTAAACGCCTCCAACGCATTATGCGTGCTGGTTTGGTCTAAACGCGGGTCGGCCGAGTCTTTGTAATAGCAAAAACCAATCATAAAATAGCACTCTTGCGCATACGTGCCGCGCGGATAGTTTTTGACATATGTGTTGTAATATTCGGCAGCGGTAACATAATCTTCCTGCCCGCGATACGACTCGGCCAGCAGATAAAGCACCTCTTCGGCGCGCCCCGTACCTTTATAATAGGTGGCTATGTCTTCGAGCAACTGCGAACATTTGGCATATTTTTTTTCCTGAAAAAGATTTTTCGCGGCTTCATATTTCACCTCGGGATTTTTCTCTTTCAGTAACTGCTGCATGCCGTTGCACGAGACCAACAGGCCGGCGACCGCCACTATGTACACCAAACGTTTCAACATAATTTTTCAAACTGCAAAGGTACAAAAAAATTGGCAAATTGTACACCTTTTTTCATCGAGATTGACAAAAAACGTATTTTTTCAGAACAAATAGCCCATTTTGACGTAAAAATTGGACAAAGTGCCATTGTCTTGTTTCGAAAATGGAGCTGCCCAATCGACCGACAAGATGAAATTTTCGTTCATGCCGATTTTCAACCCGATGCCGGCCGCCATGTGCGGTCGATACACAGCCTTGCGGTCAAAGTTGAAATAGTCGTCGGGATTGAGGCCGTCGGCTGCAAGACGTGTACGCAAGTCCGCTTCGTCCAAATCGTAAGGTTGAGTAACCATGCCGATGTCGAAAAACGGATTTAAGCCGATGAAAAAATGTTGTCGCTTTATGTCGAAGTTCACAACCCGCGTGCGCAATTCGATGGTAGCAAACGCATAACCATTGGCCAACACGCGGTTGCGCAACACGCCACGCAACGAATTGCCGCCGCCCAGCGCTTCGTACAGCACACGCTGGATGAACAGCACGTTTTGGTAGGTGTTCATGTAAAACGGCGATTTGCCGGCAATCACATTCTGCGTGCCGATGCGGTAAGCCAGCGTTATCCGGTCTTTGTAGAGCGGCACATAGTGTCGAAAGTCGAAGTTGAATTTCAAGTTGTTGTATTCCGTTTGATTACCGTAATTTTTGGTATCGAATGCGGCAGAATAGGTAAAAAACGCATCGGCATAGATGCCTTTCGTGGGATTGGAGCGTGCATCGCGCGTGTCGTAAGTAACGCCGGCACGCACATACGGATGCCAACCGCCACGCGCTTCGTTCGGTTTGATAAGTCCCCAATTGACATATTTTTCGTACAAGCCCTGCACATCGGGATTCAGATATTTGGGGTCGTCGGGTGTCTTTTTGCCGTTCAGCATGGCGATGTCGCACTCGTCAATCAGGTAGCCCAACACGCCGATGCCGGCATTCCACTTAAAGTCTTGATAAATAGTGCCTTCGATGTCGGCCGCAAAGCGAATCAAATCGCGTTTGTACTTATAAAACGCTCGCGATTGATAGTTGGCCGTATCCATTTTCGCCGGATCTTTTTTCCATTTATGCCACGCCTTGTTGTACACCGATTGGTAACCGTTGAATCCATAAAAATCGCACATGGCGTCGGGCAGATAGCACATATCCACCGTCAGGCGATGATTGGGAATCAGATACTTAGAGTCGTAGAAGAAACGGAATATGCCATAATGTTTGGTCGTGTACGCCGCCTCGACATAAAACGAATGAATATATTCCGGATACTGCGATCCATCGCCGTAGTAATAGACATTGGCCAACGCACCGCCCTGAAAACCAAGATCGGCATCGTAGGCCACGCTTGGCAAAGCACCGAAATTCCAGCCGGTTTTGATTTTTTTCTTGGGAGCAGCCACCGTATCGGACTGCAGCCCTGCCGCTACGACCGCCAACGAATCTTGCGACACAGCCGCCAACGCCAGCGACACAAACCACAGAGAAACAAGTATTCTTTTCATGGCGAAAAAATTCCTTAAAACAGTTGCAACAGATAGGCGATGGCCACACCCAAATAGGTGCCGACGGCATAGCCCACCAAGCCAATGACAATGCCACTGATGAGCACTTTTTTGTTGCCCATGGCACCGACAATCGGCGGAACAAACGGCGGCGAACACAACAACGCCACATGGGCAACGGTAAACAAATCGCCGCCGACTTTGCCAAGACGACACAGCAGCAGATGCACAATCACCGACACAAGCATGATGTACAGCACAAAATAGAACAACGTAAGTGACGACATATCAAGATGATAAATATCGAACTGCGACGCCACCACGATGCTGAACACCAAAATGAAAATCATACCCAACTCAAACGTTTTGGGCAGTTCGCGCACTTTTTTGAAGAACGATGCACCAATGGCCATCGTTGTAATCGTCAGAATGACAACGAGTTCGTTCAGCGTGCCGGTAATCAGCAACGACAGTCCTGCCCCAACAGCCAGAAACGCCACAGAAAGCAGCAAGCCGAGCATCGTTTTCGGAAAAACATGACGGTCGAGCATCCGCCGATAATCTTCCACACCACCGGCTGCCACTTGATTGACATTGACTGCCGGCGATACCGCTTCGTCGGGATAAGGCAAAATTTTGCGGAACAATTTGTAGCCTCCGGCCGTAATGAACAATATCAGCGGGAACGTAACCAACATTTCAAAGGTCAGCACCAGCGTCATCGTCGTTTTATCGACATGCAAAGCAGTACCAAGTGCCGAAAAATTCATCGTGCCGCCGGTATAAATGCCCGTCATCATGGCCGACACGTTCGCCAAATCGTCGATGCCGGCATGACGAAACACAAAAAAGCCGGACACCACGGCCACCAACACCGCCACTGTGCCACCGACAAGGGCAAATACCGTTTTTGGGAGCGACTTTGTCCACAATTTGAAATCGCAACCAAACAACATCAGCGGGATGGCTATCGGCACCGAAAGATTCATCAGCCAATTTTGCATCTGCGTAAAGGTCGTCGCTTCGGCAGAGCCGGGTTCAAAGGCGACTACACCAGTCAGCGCCAGCACGACGCCAACCGCATACGCCAAAATAACGGTTCCGATTTTCTGCAAAAAGTGCCATTTATGAAACGCCGACACAATCAGAATCGGGAACAGCAAATAGACCATCAAAATGAGATAAACCTTGACCATAAATGTATGATTTTAAGAAGTTTACAACATGTACGTTTGCAAGCGATGCAGATGTTTTCGTAGCGATGGGCTAAACAACAAACGTGCATGCGACAGCCACAAACGCGCCCAGCGCAAATATTCGTGGAACACGACATGCGCCGGCAGCAACGCCACACACGCCGCCACTGCACCAGCGCACGGCATCAGACAAAAAGCCGCCACCGCACACGCCAACAACGACAATGGCAAAAACAACAGCGTAACAACGCACCGACACGAATTGCGAAAAGCAGCATCTTTTACCTGCGTCAGCACCAACAAGTTAACCAACCACACCGGCGCCGTTGCCATAGTTGCTATGCAAAAATAGGGCAAAAGCAGTATCAACAAACAAGTTTTGATCAACCAATCGACCAACAAGTGTTTTTGACCGACAGAATCGGCGCCAACATGTAAATTGCGCCGTTGCCAAGCGAAATCGCCGGCCTCGGCCAGCAGTTTGGCCGTCGCATCGGGCGTATGGGCACGTCCGGTTTGCACCGCCGACACAATGCGTTGGTCGGCCTGCAAGCGTTCGGCCAACGATGGTCGCCGCCCGTGATGTCGGGGTGCCAACACATAACAGAGTTCCAGCGTCGATTCGTAGGCATCGTCGTCGGGTATCCACAAAATCAGTCGGCGCATGGCGGCAGTCAGCACATCGCGCAAACCGTTGTATAGTTCAGGCAATGCAAGTTGCTGATTTTCGGAAACATAATTAGTTACATTGATCGGATCGCCCACCGTAACCAACAACGACGAGCGGTAACGGAAATAGTTACCGTATTCGATGCCTATCGGCACGATATAGACCGATTTTGCGCCGGCTAAACGCTCGTTGGCACGCAAGGCAATGCGAAAGATGCCTTTACCCAATGGCAAAAGGCTGTGTTTGGCGCGGTGCGTTCCTTCGGGCAAAATGCAGAACGGCACACCATCGACCAGCACATCGACGGCGCGCTCCATTATTTCGTCGTTTTTGGTCAGGTTCGAAAACCCATCGCGAATGCGCATGATGGGCATTATTTTCAGGAAATGGAGAATTTTTGCTTGTGTCGGTTTCCGAAAAATATCGGCACGCGCCACAAACACTTTCGGAGCGGCATTCAGGGCCAAGACAGCCAAAGCATCCTGCAAAGCGTTGGAATGGTTGGGAGCAAAAATGACTGCACCATCAGTCGGTAGGCGGTCAAGCCCAACATACTGCACCCGCCGGTAGCCCAGCCGAAATATGAAATCGACATAAGGGCGCAGGAGTGCATACAAACGATTGTCGTCTTGTATTTTTGCCATGATGCCATCGGTTTGTTTCTACTCGCAAAGTTACATTTTTTTTGTTACTCTGCAAAAGGCAATTTCCGTATAGCACTTCAAAAGTTATGCCATATTCTACAACAAGCAAAATTTGTAGCCTTCGCTTTTCAGAAAATCGATGGCCGGTTGTATAGTTGCCAACATATTTTTGGCGGCCTTTTTCGAGTCGTGAAAAACGACAATCGAGCCGTTGCGCGTATAGCGTTTGACGATGCGCAACACCTGTTCGGGCGTCAGGCAAGCGTTGTAGTCGCGTGTGATGACATCCCAAAAAACGATGGTATATTTTCGCCGCAACGCGCGCAACTGTGCCGGTTTGATGCGACCGTAAGGCGGGCGTAGCAGCGTGCTGTGAATGTAAGTATCGGCCACAGCCACGTCGTCGATGTAGGTTGTGCAATCGGTACGAAAGCCTTTCAGATGGTGCATAGTATGATTACCAACGTGGTGTCCGCGCTGTTTCAATTCGTCGAATAGATGCGGAAATTTACGCACATTGTCGCCCACGCAAAAGAAGGTGGCTTTGATGTGATTGCGCTCCAAAATGTCCAATAATTGCGGTGTCGTTTCGGGGCAAGGGCCGTCGTCGAACGTCAAATACACCACTTTTTTGCCGTCTTGTTTCTTACGCCACACGCCCGGCCAAAACCAGCGCAGAAACATGGGAGGTCGTTCTATAAACACGATTTTATCAGGTTAGAAAACGTTGTAAAAAAGGCGAAAGCAATCCCTGCGGATTGCTTTCTGCCACTTATTTTGCCAGCAAATGATAATAGGTTTCGAGATGATTGCGAATATCCTCGGCCAACGGGCGCTCTTGTTCGGCGCACGAATAATAAATATTGTGCAACATGCCCAAATTTTGCTGTGCGCTCATCTCGCGCGACAAGCGATTGCGGTCTTTTTCGGGCAACGACTGAATCCATTCGAGCCGTTGATAAATTTCGGCAGTCAACGCACGGATGATGTTGTCGCCTTTCTCGTCCTCGCCAAGCCAATAATACGAATCCGCCAGCATGGCCGACGTATAGTCGTGCGGCACGGTGGTAGGCGGAATCACCTGCATGCAATAATCCAACACTTCGAGAGCTTTGTCGTTTTGACCTTCGTCGATAAGCGCCTCGACCAACGAGGCAAACATCATACGGTGCGTGCGGCACATGCGCATGATATTTTCGTCGATATAGACATCAGGATTTTCGATGCCGCCAAAGCGAAATTTGTGCATCATATTGTCGTACATGGCTTCGGTATTTACCTTTTCGCGACCGCCGTTATCTATCGGCACCAAGCGATAGCACAAGCCTTCGAGTTGCAGATATTTTTTGACATTCGGATAAAATTGTTCACCCACGGTAACTGCAAAATACATCGGTCGTTCCCAATTGTTGGAGTTGATCATTTCGAGTACCATCATCTGCGACTTTTCGACAATGCGATTCAATTTAATATTCATTGTATCAACAATTTGATCGGCATCTTCGGGTTTCACCGTGCCGGTAGCCAGCACTTGTGCCTGATCAACAGGCACTTGCACATTGCTTGCAAACATAGTACCGATGCCATCGCCAATCAGTTCGGGCACACGCACCAAATCCAACGCTTGCTGCAACGGCATCGAGCCGCCGAATTGCGGATGGTCGATTACGCGCGACACATCGAGATGCCCCGACACATAATCCTTGCGCTCCCAAGTGATGGGCAGCGGCGCCGATTCGTAAGCACCACGTTTCATCTGGTCGATATACCAATCGGTGGAGAGATACGACAGGTTGCAAGCTCGCATATCGGTACGCGTTCCTTCGACCTCCATATTGTACCACACTGGGAAAGTGTCGTTATCGCCACTGCAGAAATAGATGGAATTCGGCGCACAACTATTCAGATAGTTAGCCCCGAAGTCGCGGCATGTGTAACGTCCGCTGCGGTCGTGGTCGTCCCAGTTTTGCTGCGCCATCAGCGCCGGCACACCCAAGCAGAACAACGTGGCGAAAATGGCTGCAAGCGTTTTCGGCAACACTTTGCCGAGTCCTTTGGCCACGGCTGCCACACCCAAACCAATCCAAATGCAAAAAGCATAGAACGAGCCGGCATACGCATAGTCGCGTTCGCGCGGTTGATAAGGCGTCTGGTTCAGATATATCACGATGGCAATGCCTGTCATGAAAAACAGAGTGAACGTTACCCAAAAACTTTGTGTGCCTTTTTTGCCACCGGCCAACTGCCACACGATGCCCAAAATGCCCAACAGCAACGGCAACATGAAGTAGCGGTTGTGTCCTTTGTTATTTTTGAGCGAATCGGGCATTTGCGATTGGTCGCAAAGCATGGCGTTGTCGATGAAATCGAAGCCGGTAATCCAATTGCCATGGTCAAGTTCGCCATGTCCTTGAATGTCGTTTTGACGACCGCTGAAGTTCCACATAAAATATCGCCAATACATGAAATTCAGTTGGTAACCGAAGAAAAAGCGCAAGTTTTCGCCAAACGTCGGACAAACGATTTTTTCCTTGCGCCCGCAGCGATCGACTTCGATGCGTTTGCCTTTGATGTTTGCCCACGATTTATACGCTTCGACATGCGCGCCTTTCGTGCTATACATGCGCGGGAACAACATCATGAAACGCTCGTCCATCTTGTAGCCGCGATGGCGGTAACCGGCCACGACATATTGGTCTTTCTCGCCCGGTTCGGTCTTCTCCTTGCAAATCCAGATGGGCGAGCCCTCTTTCTCCTCGGGAACACAAACATTGCCCTGAATAGTCAATTTTTCGGGCGCCGAATAGACCGCGCCATAAAAGAGCGGACGATCGCCATATTGTTCGCGGTTCAGGTAATATTGCAGCGAGAAAACGTCCTCCGGCGAGTTCTGATCCATCGGAGTATTAGCCATCGAGCGGATGACAATCATCGCATACGAGGCATAACCTATCAACATCACCGTAGCGCACAGCACGATGGTATTCATCCAGCGGCGACTGACATTTTTGTACAAAAACAAGAATAGGCACAACGCCACAATGATGAGCACGCCAAGTACGATGCCGTCGCCGAGGAACGGCACACCAATCAGCGTCAAAGCCACCACAAAGGCGATTTTGGCACGCACGTCATTAGTTCCGAACTGTGTTTCGCAAATAGCCCACACGAGCGCGGCGATGGCCAACACCATATAAATAACCAAACCGGTATTGAATGGGCAGCCCAACACATTGGTAAACAGCAGTTCGAACCAACTTGCCACTTTCACGAAACCGGGTATCAGACCATAAAGCACCGCCGCCAAAATGGCCACCGATGCCGCCAATGCCGCACACACACCTTTGAAATTGGGCGTATATTTTTTGAAATAATAGACCAACACAATGGCCGGAATCGCCAACAAGTTCAGCAAATGCACACCGATGCTCAAGCCCATCAGATAGGCAATGAGTATCAGCCAGCGGTCGGAAGTCGGCGAATCGACCTCGCTGTCTTCCCATTTCAGTATCAGCCAAAAGACAACCGCCGTAAAAAACGACGAATAGGCATAAACCTCGCCTTCGACGGCCGAGAACCAAAACGTGTCGGAAAATGTATAAGCCAAAGCTCCAACGATACCCGAACCAAGAATCGCAACGGCTTTTGCAGCCGATATTTCTTGATTAGCATCGGTTACCAACACCTTGCGCGCCAAATGCGTAATCGTCCAGAACAAAAACAAGATGGTAAATGCACTGCACAATGCCGACATGGCATTGACCAACGGAGCCACCTGCGACGGATCTGATGCCAAAAGAGTAAACAAACGCGCCGTCATCATAAAAAACGGTGCTCCGGGCGGATGACCCACTTCCAATTTGAAGGCAGATGAGATAAATTCGCCGCAGTCCCAAAAACTGGCTGTCGGTTCTATCGTCAGCAGATAAGTGGCTGCCGCAACGGCAAACACCAACCACCCCACGATATTGTTCCACAATTTGAATCGTTTCATAAAAATTTGTCAATTATTGATTTGATGATAATTTATAATTTCAGTTTTTCGAGTGCGGATAATCAATCGTATAATGCAAACCGCGACTCTCTTTGCGTTCGAGTGCTTGACGCGTTATCAGATAACCTACATTTATCATGTTACGCAACTCGCAAATATCTTTCGTGGCCTTGACGCGCTTGAATAGATCTTCCGTTTCCTCGTAAAGCAGGTCGAGTCGTTCCCACGCACGACGGAGCCGCACGTCGCTGCGCACAATGCCGACATAGGTGCTCATAATCTGCCCTACCTCTTTCACGTCTTGCGCTATCAGCACTTTTTCTTCGTTGCTCATAGTGCCTTCGTCGTTCCATTCCGGCACTTTTTCGTTGAAATCGTATTGGTCAATGACACTCAAACTATGCTTGGCAGCTGCGTCGGCATACACTACGGCTTCTATCAACGAATTGCTGGCCAAGCGGTTACCGCCGTGCAAACCCGTACACGAACATTCGCCTACAGCGTAAAGCCGTTGAATACTCGAGCAAGCGTCCAAATCGACCTTGATGCCGCCACACATATAATGCGCACTCGGCACTACAGGAATATACTCGCGCGTGATGTCGATACCGATGCTCAAGCACTTGGCATAGATGTTCGGGAAATGATGTTTTGTTTCTTCGGGGTCTTTGTGCGTAACATCGAGGCAAACGTGGTCGAGCGCATGAATTTTCATCTCGTTATCGATGGCACGTGCCACAATGTCGCGCGGTGCGAGGCTCAAACGTTTATCATATTTTTGCATGAATTCTTCGCCATTTGGCAAACGCAAAATACCGCCATAGCCACGCATGGCTTCCGTGATGAGATAAGCCGGATGCGTTTCTGCCGGGTTGAACAACACCGTCGGGTGAAACTGCACGAATTCCATATCCTTGACCTTGCCTTTGGCACGATACACCATGGCGATGCCGTCGCCTGTGGCAATATTCGGATTCGACGTGGTGGCATAAACCGCGCCCGTGCCGCCTGTGGCCATCAGCGTGATTTTCGACAGATAGGTGTCGATTTTGCCTGTTTCGGGATTCAAAACGTATGCGCCATAGCATTCGATGTCGGGCGTGCGACGCGTAACACGCTGTCCGAGATGATGTTGCGTGATGATTTCGACTGCGAAATGATTTTCCAACACTTCGATGTCGGGATTGGAACGTACTGCCGCCATCAGTCCGCGTTGAATTTCAGCGCCCGTGTCGTCGGCGTGGTGCAAGATGCGGAACTCGGAATGTCCGCCCTCGCGGTGCAGGTCGAACTGTCCGTCCGCTTTTTTGTCGAAATTCACACCCCAGCCCACCAACTCTTGGATTTGCGCCGGCGCATTTCGCACGACTTGCTCCACGGCAGCGCGGTCGCTTATCCAATCGCCGGCTATCATGGTGTCTTCGATGTGTTTTTCAAAATCATCGACCAACAAATTTGTTACCGAGGCGATGCCGCCTTGCGCTTTGGCGGTATTGGCCTCTTCCAAGGTGGTTTTACATACGATGGCAATTTTTCCTTTCTTGGCACGCGCCACCTTCAAGGCAAAACTCATGCCGGCAATGCCGCCACCGATGACCAAAAAATCAAATTTTCGAACCATTTGGTTTCAAAATCCCTTTGCAGGGACAATTTATTTAACTGATTTACAACAAATTGCCACTCTAACCAAGTAAATGGCATTAACTTTCAAAGTTAAGGCTTTTATTTCAAACAACAAAACGAATAGCATTTTTTAACCAAAATCGCGGATAACATTGTTTCCCTAACAACCATTTTATGCCAAAACATATCAACACAATCTAATTTTGTCGATTTTTTAACATTGTGTTGTAAAAATTCTTATTATCTTTGCAGGTTGAAAAGAAAATTTACGTTATGAACAAACATTTTTCATTGGGACTCTGCGTTGTCCTATTAGGTTTAAGTGCCTGTACCACAGACATTGACACGAACAAAATGTCCACCGACATTGCCTACGGCACCTCGTTGGTGATTCCTGTCGGGACGGCGCACACTACCGTTTCAAAATTGCTGGATTTCATCAATACCGATGCCATTCACCAAGACAGCGCGCTCAACACCTGCATGCTCTGGACTTGCGACACCATCCGTATCAACACCGAAAACGTATCGGCCGGCGATTTCACCAAGAGTTTGGTTAGTTCGAGTACCATGCACGTTGCTCGCAAACTCAACCTCGACCTACCGGCCGGCACGTCGTACACGCTGCCTGCGCGCGATGAGGGCTACTCGTTCAGCGACGTGAACGAGGTGCTGGATTTCGACTACAATCACTACAAGGCCGACGGCACCGTCGATCAACGCATCGACAGCATCGATGTAACACAAGCCGAATTGCACGTTGTCATCGAAGCCAACGATTTGGAACTGTCGGCGAACAACTATTTGCGCATCGACATCGACTTCCCGACAGTACCGAGTTTGGAATCCAAGCACTACATCGTAACACAAACGCCCTGCTCTATCGACGACGAAGTGTATGATTTTCAGGTACATTTCAAAGGCGACAGCACCAAAGTGGGCATGGTTGCCACCTACACGTTCGTGTCGGACGGCACGATGCAACTCACCGACGCATCGCAAATCACACTCAACACACAATTCCGTTTTGTTGATTATAATAGGGTGTGGGGTTATTTCGGGCGCGACGAAGTGATTACCAGCGACGACATCATACAAGAAATTCCGACACGTTTCTTCGAGGGCGAGGCCTTCCAAGGCAACAAATTGTTATTCAACAATCCGCGCGTGCGCTTCGACATCGAGAGCAATGTCGGGTTCCCCATGGATTTCACCGTGCTGACAATGAAAGCCATCGATGCCGAAGGTACCACGGTCGAAGCCGAATTTATGGAAGACGGGCGCCCGTCGCCATCGTGTGTCATACCGCTGCGCAAGCCGCAAAACGAGTGCGACACCTCGCTAAATACACGCATTTTCGACAATGTGGACGGACACACCGAACGCTTGTTTGAGATAACGCCCAAACAGTTTGTGTATACATTCCAAGTGCAGCGCACCGAACTGACCAGCCCCGAAGGCAGTTGGGATTGGCAGCACTATCTGTGCAACCCGCCACGCATCAACATGTACGTCATGGCTGAAGTGCCGTTCCAATTCCGCCAAAAATCGTTCTACCAATACAGCGACACCCTCGCGTGCGACATCGAAACACTCACCGGCACGCACGGTTTCCCGAACGAAATTTCGGTCGAGCAACTCAATTTGAGTTTCCGCTACACGAACAAACTGCCCGTCAAAGCGCGCGCACACGTCGTGATGCTCGATTCGCTCGACATGCCCGTGTACACCAGCGCCGAATTTCCGCTGAATGCGGCACCGGTCGATGCCGAAGGCCGCACTACAGGCACAACGGATGGTGAGTTCCGCATGGAATTTACCGGCGACGACATCGCCACCATTTGGGCTGCCAAGCAGGCAGTCATCACGGTAAAAGTCGATGCACAAGACCCCGAAAACGACATGATTTACTTCAGTCTCGACGACGAACTGACCGTTCATGTAGCACTTTTTGTCAACGGGAAATTGCAAACCGACCTCGACACTATCAGTAACATTTTTAATAAGTAAGCCGGTATGAAGACAAACAAAATATTTGCCATTTTGGCGACAAGTCTGTGTGTTGCCACGGCGTCGGTGGCCGAAACGAACACCTATTATTTCATGGACGAAATCCCGATGCGCAGTTCCATGAACCCGGCTTTCATGCCCAACACGACATTTTATCTCGATTTTGTATTTTTGCCAAATCTATCCCTGAGTGTCGGCAATAACTCGTTTGCGCTGAAAGATGCCATCTTCGAACACGACGGGCAAATGGTTACGGCCTTGCACCCGTCGCAAAGTGTAGATGACCTCTACAAACGTATCAAACGCACCACGTCGTTCGATATGGATTTGAACATCAATATTTTAGAGTTTGGTTTCCGTTTCCGCGAGCGCAACTATCTGACTTTCGGACTCGGTGTAAACGTCGATGGCGGGCTCTTTTTGCCGCGCGATTTATTCAAATTGGCGCTATACGGCACGCCCGACGAATTTGGCATTAACTCGTTCAACTTCAAGCGCACCGGTCTGAATCTGACGGCCTACAGCGAATTTGGCGTTGGCTACATGCGACGCATCAACGAGCAATGGACGGTGGGCGGCAAACTCAGTCTGCTGATGGGTTACGCCGGCGCCACCTCGAAAGTACGCGGCCTCCAACTCGATGCCTCGCGCGACTCGTGGGACGTTACCGCCGATGCCGACATCTACGCCTCGGTGCCACTGACTTTCGGCACCAAAGAGGACGGCACCGTCGATTTTGCTTCGACAAGTCCGTTCGACAATACCATGGACTACGTCAAAATGCTGTACAAACCGGCCGGACACGGCGCCTCCATCGACGTCGGTTTCACCTACGAGCCGATTAAATATTTAGTCATTTCGGGCGCCATCACCGACCTCGGATTCATCTATTGGCACGACAACATCATCAGTGGCAACCTCGATGGCACCTACCGTTTTACAGGCATCACGTGGGAACCCGGCGACAGCCTCAATCTGCAACAATTAGGCCAAGATGCACTCGATGCTTTCCAATTCAAATCGACACAAAACCAAAAAGGCTTTGCCCAAATGATGCACGGCAACTTCAACGCCGCCATCGAATACGGCATACTGAAAAACAAAATCAGTTTCGGCCTGCTGTCGCACATGCGTTTCAACGCACAACGCGTAACCGAAGAGGTAACGCTGGCGGCCAACTTCCGCCCACTCGATTGGCTGAAAGCCTACCTGACCTACTCGTTCGTCAATAGCCGTTGGAACAACATCGGCCTCGGCCTGAATCTGCGTGTCGGCATGTTCAACATGTTCCTCGCCATGGATTATATTCCGCTGAATTGGGCGAAAATGACAGTCGCCGAAGGCGGCAACGCCATACCCATTCCATACGGCACACAATGCGTCAATGTGCAAATGGGCATGAACTGGAACATCGGGCGCGACAGCAGCGACAAAGACCGCGACGGTGTCAAAAACCGCGACGACCAATGTCCCGGAACGCCAATCAAACAACTTCGCAAACTCTGTCCCGACGTCAAACGCAAGCATTTTGTTGATTCCATCGGTTGCATGCTCGACGAAGACCAAGACGGCGTACCCGACTGCTACGACCAATGTCCCGGAACACCATTCGGCTGGCCGGTCGATTCGGTCGGCTGCCCATTCGACGACGATATGGATGGCGTGTACAACTATGCCGACAGTTGCCCGAACACCCCGATTGGCGTGCTGGTCGATTCGAAAGGCTGCCCGCTCGACGAAGACCAAGACGGCGTGCCCGACTATCTCGACAAATGTCCTGATACACCGCTGGGCGTGCAAGTCGATGAAAACGGCTGCCCGATAGACCAAGACGGCGATGGCGTACCCGATCATCTCGACAAATGTCCCGACACGCCGCAAGGTGTTCGCGTCGATGCCGATGGTTGTCCCGTCGATACCGATGGCGATGGCGTACCCGACTACATCGACCAATGCCCGAACACACCGGCCGGCGTACAGGTAACAGCCGACGGCTGTCCGATAGACCAAGATGGCGACGGTGTACCCGACTACCTCGATAAATGTCCGAATACACCGGCCGAAGCCTTCACCACCATCGACGAAAACGGCTGCCCGAAAGACACCGATGGCGATGGCGTACCCGACTATCTCGACAAATGCCCGACAACAGCCGGCCCTGTCAATAACCAAGGTTGCCCCGAACTGAAACGCGAAGTACGCAACCTATTCAAACGCGCTATGCAAGGCATTCAGTTCGAAACCGGCAAAGACGTCATTCTGCAAAAATCATTCCCGATTTTGGACGACATAGCCAAAGTAATGTTCGAAAATCCGACCTTCAACCTTACCATCAACGGCCATACCGACAACGTAGGCGACGACAATGCCAACATGATTTTGTCAGAAAAACGTGCTGCATCGGTACGCCGTTACCTCATTGGAAAAGGCATCGACGAACGGCGCATGACCTCGAACGGATTTGGCGAAACCATGCCGATAGCCGACAACAAAACCAAAGCCGGACGCGCGCAAAACCGCCGTGTAGAATTCCTCGTTACGTACGAAGAAATAACCTACGAAAAAGTGGAAAATCCTGAATTACAGGACAATAGTGCCACGCCGGTCGACAATCAGCAATAGGCGAACAAACCAAGAGGGAAATCTTTGCAAAGATTTCCCTCTGTTTTTTTATCAACCCCAAACAAAAAAACCCTGCCTATTTGCAGGGTTTCACAGGGGTGGAAGATGGGACTCGAACCCACGACATTCAGAACCACAATCTGACGCTCTAACCAACTGAACTACATCCACCATCGGTTTTGCGGTTGCAAAGGTAACTATTTTTTTTGGAACACACAACTTTTCACAACAAAAAATGCAGGCAGAAAATAAAAATACACAACATTTTGATAATCAAGAAATTAACAGCACAATAAAACAGATTCGTCGGCTGATAGTTGCTTCGATGGACGGCATTACAGCCACGAATATGCGCCAAAAAGGGCTGACATATCAACAAAATTTTGGTGTTGCACTGCCCCGATTGCGCGAAATTGCACACACGTTCACGCCCGACCGCACATTAGCCGAACAATTGTGGCAAACTACATGTCGCGAAACACAAATCGTTGGGCTGCTGCTGATGCCGCCCGACCAACTCACTACCGACACCGCACTCGGTTTGGCCGATACAATCCAAACCTCTGAATTGGCCGAAATCGCCGCCATGACACTCTTCTGCCGGCTCACCGACATCGACCAATTCATCGTACAACTACCAACGATAACCAATCCATGGCGGCTTCTAACTGCCTGTTGCACAGCCACACGCGCACACCAGTGTTTGAAACCGCACAGCATCGAAACGTTGGTACGCGCCATCGCCGATAGCGACATCAACATGGCCACTGCCAACGCCGCCTATACCCTGCTGCTGCATCTGCACGACCACAACGCAACAACATGCCGACCGTACATCGACATTTTGGCACACTCGTCCAATGCGCTGTGTCAACGCATAGCCGCACTCCTGACATAACCTCCGCAGCACAGACATACCGGTTGCCGTTTGTTACCCAAAAACCACTATTTTTGCAGTGTAACAAATAAAAACACAACCATGAAAAATCACAAAAAACAATTACAAAGCGAACCTATTAAATTGAGAACCAAACAGTTATCGAATGGCTCACAAAGTTTGTATTTAGATTACTATCGCAAAGGCCGGCGCGCCTACGAATTTCTCGGCCTCTATCTGTTGCCGGAGAATACTCCCTACGACCGCCAACACAATAACAACGCTCTGCAAACAGCACACATACTCAGAGCCTGCAAAACCATTGAATGGAGCATCATGCAATTAGGTTCACGTTTGCTCACACCGCCCGATAATCTGCTGCTAACAGATTGGCTCAACACACTGATTGAGAACGATTTAAGCAAACACAAGAAAACCGATCGGCAATACAAATATCTCAGCAAACTACTCGTACAATACCAAGGCGACCGCACGCGCTTGTGCGACATCGACAAAAATTTTTGCAGCGGTTTTTTAGAGTTTCTGCAACAGGTGCCCAACAGCAAAACACGCCGCCGACAACCATTAGCCGAAGTTACTCGCAAAAACTACTACCGCCGTTTCAACTGTGCGCTGAACACCGCTGTACGCAAAGGGTTATTGACCGTAAATCCATTCACGCAAATCGACAGCGACGACAAACCCAAAGACCACGAAAAGCCCAAAACCTACCTCACTATCGACGAACTACGCACGCTGGCCATCACACCATGCGCCACACCGGAAATCAAAAATGCGTTTTTGTTCAGTTGCTTCTGCGGGCTGCGTATCTCCGACATCAAAGCCCTCAAGTGGAAACATATTGTCAAAAATGGTAACAAAACCAGCCTCGAACTCATCATGCAGAAGACCCAAATGCCCATCTACATCAAACTATCGGATGCCGCGCAGCAATGGCTACCCGCCCACGGCGACAACAACGAAGCGGTATTTCGATTACCGGCCGCACCTACCATCAATCGGCACCTGAAACGCTGGACGGAAACTGCCCATATCGACAAAAAAGTTACATTCCATACCGCCCGACATACATTCGCCACCACCCTGCTGACGCTCGGTGCCGACATCTACACAACCAGCAAACTATTAGGACACACCGACATCAAAACCACGCAAATTTATGCAAAAATCGTTGACAAAAAGAAAGATGCAGCCATCGACCTATTCAATAAAATACTCAAATAAAGCAACCCTGAAAAAATGATAACACACACACTTTTTTGTTACCCGACAACATTTCAGCCCAACAAAAAGCGCCGACAACAAGCAATAAATCAAGGCATTAACATTATTCCTTATGAAAACTGTAAAGTTTTTTACGTTCGCACTGCTTGCCGGTGCTGTAATGTTGGGTTGCGAAAAAGACTCTCAAAACCCTGGTGGTAACAACCATGGCGAAAATCCCGGTGAAAATCCTGAAGAGCCGGAAATTGAAGTACCGCAATTAGAGGCACCTGCCGAAGGTAGTGCAAAAATCGCCATTTACACAGAAACAATCTGCGACAACGGCGCTGTAATGAAAGCTTGTTTCGGTTCTAACGAAGAAGTTGCTTTTGAAGCCGTTCCTGATTACGAAGGTTGGTATGTTGCCGAAGTAAAATTGGAAGCCGATGGCGGTAAATACGAAGGCAAAGCTTGCTTGTTGGATGATGCAAAAACAGTTGGTAAGGATTGGGCTTATCAATGGAGTGAGTTTGAGGTTTTAGAGGAAAGCTCGGCAACAGCAGAAGCTGCCAGCGATATGGGTGCTGATAAATTGTCAGTTTCGAGCACCGGCGTGGTATATGTAAAAATTGCTAAATGGAATAATGTTCCTTGTGTGATTTTGCCACCAGCAGAAGTTGCTTGGATTAAACATCCGTGGAATGGAGGTGAGTGGACATATCAAGAGATGACCAAAACTGCCGATGCTACATTTACGTTTGCTGCTCGATATGGCGATAATGGTTGTAATATCGCGAACGATGAAAATGGCAGTGGAGCTGTATGGTATCCTACAGTTCAAACCGACGACGAAATTGCCAAAGGCGACTCGGTTCTCTTTACATTTGTTTCTGCACATGGTGCTGATGGAACCTTGTCGATGAAATTGATTGAGAAAGCTGCTAATTGATAGTTTTTTAAGTTTATAATTGCAAACAGACTGCCTAATGAGGCAGTCTGTTTTGTATTGGCAACCGCTCTTATTTGCGAACAAGAGCATGTCAGAAAGCACATCTTGCATATTACAAAAAATATCTGTACCTTTGTACACACAATTTCTAAATAAAGGGGGGTAAATATTATGATGAATGCCGTACAAATAGAATTGTTGAAAGCTATGTCGGAAATGCACTCCGAAGAAGATCTCTTGTCCTTGAAACGCTTCCTGGTCGCATTTTTCGCAGAGCGCGTTGATGCAGGTATGGATGAACTCTGGAATAAGGGGCAATGGAATGAACAAACATTACAAGATTTATCAACTGCACATAGTCGCACGACCTACAAATGATGCAACGTATAGTCCTTGATACTAATTGCCTTATTCAGATGCTCTCGCGGCATAGTCCATACTACGCTGCATGGAAAGCCTATCAATCTGAAGCTTTTGCATTGTGTGTAAGTAATGATATCATAACAGAATATCGGGAAATTATTGCAAAAAAAGCCAATCTGTTTATAGCAGATAACGTTGTTAATTTGATTTTGCATCATCCATTAACAGAACTATTTGACCCGAAATTTCGTTTTGGTTTTATCACGCAAGATGTGGATGACAACAAATTTGTGGATTGTGCTATTATTGCTAATGCCGACTACATTGTTTCGAATGACAAACACTTTGACGAGTTAAAAAACATACCCTCTGAATTTCATGTCAATGTGATTTGTTTGGACGAATTTGTCTTGCCGTATCTCGAATAGTGCAACCGCTCTCCCCAGAATTTTTTATACCGGAATAGCCGATCTCCCCGAAATGTTTGCGAAATCAGAGTAGCCCGGCCATATAAATCGGCAATAATTGGGTAGCGGCATCTTTGTTCACGTCCTTGGTGTACAATAAATATCGCGCGCCTACACGCGACGAAAATTTTGTACAAAAAGCATCCAACGAAACATGTGTTTTGTAGCCTGACGCTTTGACCTCAAGTGGCACAATTTTATTGCCTCGCGATAATAAAAAGTCAATTTCGTAATAATGCTTGGCATCTTTTTGCCATGTATAGTAAAAAAGTCTGTTGCCACTGCTACGCAACATTTGTGCCACCAAATTTTCGTACACATAGCCTAAATTGGCCGGCAATTTGTCGAGTAATAATTGCCGATATATTATGTTGTCGGTAAAGGCTTTGTCCCAAAACGCCAGCGTAACAAACAAACCGGTGTCGGCGACAAACAATTTGTAACGATCGGGACTTGCGTTGAGCGGCAATCCCACCTGCGGATCGTTGGCATGATATGCTACGTTTATGGTTTTACTATCCGACAAGTTAAATAAATTTTCAGCCACTTTGTCGGCTTTGACGTCGCCAACGGCTGTTGTAGGATAATAACGTTTGTAGTTGGCATTTAGCTGTGCCGGTATCGATTTGAAAATAGCCGTCAAGCGCCCCAATGGATCAATTTTATGAAAATCTTCAAGATACAACAAAATAATATCGCGTTTGACAGCATCGACATCTTGCAAATTGTTTTCTTGCAAATACGCATTGACAGCCTGCGGCATTCCGCCTACCAGCATGTACAAACGCAATTTGCGCATCACGGCACGATGTGCGTTCTGCAACGGCTGCCGTTGTTCAAAGAACTGATGCAGCAAATCCATTGTGGCCGTATCGCCCAACGCCCAACAAAATTCTTCAAAATCCAAAGGCAATAACTCCAAACGCCGTTCTTCGCTCGGAATAATGATGTGCTGAATATTACGCTGAATGCTGATGAGCGAACCGGTTTCGATGAAATCGTATCGACCATCGGCTACCAAATGTTTGATGGCTTGGCGTGCACGCGGACATAATTGCACTTCGTCGAAGACGATAACTGCTTGTCGCTCTGTTAGTTTGATGCCATAGTGCGCTTGCAGCTTCAAATAAAACAAATTCAAATCTTCGAGATCGTCAAACAACGCGACTACTTGCGGCGCCACACGGCTGAAATCCACAATCAGATGTTGCGTATATTCTTTTTCTGCAAAGGTGCGTACCAAAGTCGATTTGCCCACACGTCGGGCGCCCTCTATCAACAATGCCGTACGCCCTTGGGCAGTCCGTTTCCATTGCAACATTTGTCTGTATAATTTACGCTTAAAAACCTGCTTCATAACCTTAATTTGATAAATGTATGAAAATCACCGCAAAAGTACAGCGATTTTATCAAAAAAACAAATTTTTTTGCCAAAATCCGCTCTCCCCGAAATTTTTTATACCCAAACAGCCGCTCTCCCCGAAATTTTTTATA
>JBJECE010000014.1:0-60524 GCA_051870755.1 Paludibacteraceae bacterium
CCTACGGTAGGCAGGTGCAGTGCGTCCCTACAATTAGGAATTAGGAATGCGGAGTTTTTCTTGCTCCGCGTTTTGTTTTATTACCCCTAAATCCCCTAAAGGGGACTTATAGCCCTCCTTTAGCCTGCCTGCCGAAGGTATGGCCTGCCTGCGGTAGGCAGGGGAACGAGAAAAAACAAAGTTTTTTCGGACGGGGTTCAAACAATGAGCAGTGAGCAATGAGCAGTGAGTAGTGAGAAATGTAGGGACGTGCCGTGGCGCGTCCTATGAAACAGCGCAAGCAAAAGAAATGGAAGAACTGAGAATATAGAGAACCAAGAACATAGATGCTCGAAACCACGCAACGCAAACTACGCAAACTACGAAAATTTACGAAAACAACAACCTGATATCGATAAATTCCATTCAAAGGTACATTTTTACCACCTTTTTGTATAAACTTATTTGGTGGTATCGTTATTTATTTGTAATTTTGCAGCGGTTTTGAGATTCTAAGCAAAAGAAATACATACAAACTATGCAAGATTTGAAGCAACTTATCACAGCCTACAATCGTTGGAAAGCCTTGCTGCCATTGAACGAGGACGACCGCTCACGATTAAGTCGCAAGTTTACCATCGATTTCAACTACAACAGCAACCACATCGAAGGCAATACGCTGACCTATGGGCAGACCGAGTTGCTGCTTTTGTTCGGCAAGGTGGTGGCAGAGGCGGAAATGAAGGACTTGGAGGAGATGAAGGCGCACAACGTGGGATTACAAATGATGCAGGTGGAAGCGAAGGAGTTGCAGAAGCCTCTCACAGAAACATTCATTCGCCAACTTCACCAAGTGCTTCTCCGCGAAGATTACACGGTCTATCGGGCATTGCCGGGTGGTGTACAGACCGCCTACACTATTCACGCAGGATGTTATAAAACACGTCCGAACTCGGTCATCACGCGCTACGGAGACCGATTTGAGTACGCATCCCCCGAAGAAACTCCGGCACTAATGAGCGACTTAGTGGCTTGGTACAACGAAGCAGAGAAAAACGGAGAATATACACCGATACAATTGGCGGCACTATTCCATTATCGTTATATCCGTATTCACCCGTTCGAAGACGGGAACGGTCGTATAGCACGGTTGATGGTCAATTTCATCTTAGCACGCCACGACTACCCGATGATAGTGGTACGTAGTCGCAAGAAACTTCATTATTTAGAAGCATTACACAAGAGCGATTTGAAAGTTGGTAGTACGCCCTCCGTGGGTGCACATGCGCCTTTGAATAAAATAGATGCTTTTCTCAAGTACTTTGAGCGTCTTGCTGCTGATGAGATAGAACAAAATATCGCTTTTTTGTGCGAACACGATGAGAACGTTTGGTGGTTTGACGGCGAAAAAGTCACTTTCCGCAGTCCGAACACCATAACTATTCTGCGCACCTTGATGGAAGAACCGAATAGCACTCTTGCTGAACTATGTCGCAAAGTTGGCATCAACAGGTCGGCTATTCAAAAGCAACTCATTCAGTTGCAGAAAAAAGGCTATATTGTCCGTTCATCCGACACAGAACAAGGCAAGTGGCATGTGGTCATTGTCGCGTCCATGTAAATAATTAGAATGATAATTTGCTTACCTATCAAATGTTTTTTGTAACTTTGCAGTTTGCTAACACGAATCTTACAATTTGACTGTTTCACGATTATGAAAGGACTTTTCACGCTGTTGCGCCGTTTTGTGCCGCCATATCGCACCTATGTGGTGTGGATATTCATTCTCAACATCTTAGCTACGCTGTTCAGCCTGTTTTCGTTTGCCACCATCATCCCCATTTTGCAGATATTGTTTGGCATGGATACGGCATCGCACACATTTGTCGAGTGGAACACGTGTGCCACTATGGGCGACTATGCCGCAGCGGCCAAAAATAACGTGTTTTTCTACATCGAACAACTCATCGCCACGTCCGGTGCATCGGTGGCATTGTTGTGGCTCGGCTTATTCCTGATTGTGATGACCTTGTTCAAAACGGGTACCACCTATTTGGCATCGGCCACGCTGGTGCCGGTGCGCACGGGCGTTCTGCGCGATTTGCGCAATATGATTTATGCCAAAATTGTCGATTTGCCGATTGGCTATTTCACCGAAGAGCGCAAAGGCGACATCATGTCGCGCATGACGAGCGATGTGGGCGAAATCGAAGCCTCCATCATGAGTTCGCTCGAAATGATTTTCAAAAACCCGATTATGATCATCGTCTATTTGGGCGTGCTGTTTGCGTTGAGTTGGAAACTCACGTTGTTTGTGCTGCTGCTGTTGCCGTTCAGCGGATTTCTCATCGGCAAAATTGGGCGGTCGCTCAAACGGCGGTCGCTCAGCGGACAGCAACAAACCGGCGAACTCTTGTCGCAAATAGAGGAGACTTTGGGCGGATTGCGTGTCGTCAAGGCCTTTACGGCCGAAGCAAAGTTGCGGGCGCGTTTTGCCAAACTCAACGAGCGCATTCGCGGCACGTTCAACCGCATCAACTGCCGCTATCTGCTGGCACATCCTGTCAGCGAATTTCTCGGCACATGCGTTGTCGCTATCTTGCTGTGGTACGGCGGTTCGCTCATTTTGGATGGGCAGGGCGGCATCTCGGCACCCGAATTTATCTATTATCTGGTCATTTTTTACAGCATCATTGCGCCGTGCAAAGATTTGTCGAAAGCCATGTACAGCGTTCAAAAAGGCATGGCCTCGTTGCAGCGTGTCGATGATGTGCTGAAAGCCGACAATCCGCTGAAGCAGCAAGATAACGCGCTTAAAATCAGCGAGTTTAATTCCGAAATTCGTTTCGAACACGTTTGGTTCAAATATCGCGAGGATTGGATTCTGAAAGACATCAATCTGGTCTGTCCCAAGGGCAAAACCATCGCTTTGGTAGGGCAGTCGGGCTCGGGCAAATCGACGCTGGTCGATCTGATTCCGCGCTTCTACGATGTCAATCAAGGCGCCATTTCGGTCGATGGCACCAACATCGCTCAACTCGACTTGCAAGCGTTGCGCAAACTGATGGGCAATGTCAATCAGGAGGCAATTTTGTTCAACGATACGTTTTTCAACAACATCGCATTTGGCGTCGAGTCGGCCACGATGGACGAAGTGGTGGCTGCGGCCAAAATCGCCAATGCGCACGATTTTATCATGGCTACCGAACAGGGTTACGACACCAACATCGGCGACCGTGGCTGTCGGCTGTCGGGCGGTCAGCGGCAACGCATCAGCATAGCGCGCGCCATTTTGCGCAATCCGCCGATTCTGATTCTCGACGAGGCTACATCCGCACTCGATACCGAAAGCGAACGTCTCGTGCAGAATGCGCTCGAAAATTTGATGCAGAACCGCACGACCATCGTTGTAGCGCATCGCTTGTCAACCATCCGCCAAGCCGACGAAATTTGTGTGATGCACGAGGGACGCATCGTCGAACGCGGCAAACACGACGAACTGCTGAAACTCAACGGCTACTACAAGCGCCTCTGCGATATGCAAACGTTCTGAAATGCCCCTGCAACGGCATAAAAAACAAGCGGCTGCTCGTTACCGAGCAGCCGCTTAATTATTTGTGTGTCAATTATTTATAATTATTCGCTCAAGTCGGCAATGAAGTTGCATTCATCGGCTATTTTGCGCAAGTTCAGTATGGCATAGCGCATACGGCCGAGGGCGGTGTTGATGCTGATGTTTTCGCGGTCGGCTATCTCTTTGAAACTCAAATTGCCATACACACGCATCCGCACGATACGCTGTTGGGTGGCAGGCAGGCGATAGACCAAATGGCCGAGTTTGATGAGTGCCGTTTCGTACATCATGCTATCGCAGGTGTCGTCGTATAGTTTGGCGTTGTTCAGCAAATTGCAGGTTGTATCGTCGTCGGCCGACACGCAGTTGTCGTCGCGCCGAAAGTGGTCGATGACCAAATTGTGTGCAATGCGCGACAACCACGAAAAAAACTTGCCGTTTTCGGTGTAGCGATGCTGCCTGATGGTAGTGATGGCTTTGAAAAATGTGTCCTGAAAGACATCGTCGGCCAAATCGCGATTGTGCGTAATGCAGCAAATGTAGTTGAAAAGACGATCTTTGTGCCGAAATAACAACACTTCGAAAGCCTGATTGCACCCTTGCTCATAACTCCTGACCAACTCGTCGTCGGTCAACGCTTGGAGATTGTCCATACCTTGTCGTTTTTAAGAATCAAAGTAAGCGTGCTGCAATAGGCAAATAGTGTTTTAGAGTGGTTAATAAGTCATTTTTACGCGACAAAATTAGGATATTTACATCAAATAACCAAATTTTTATGCAAAAAAGTTTGATTTTGATATAAAAAAAGTCGTTTTTGACGCGAATTTGTGCAAAAATGTTTATCTTTGCATGTATGTACCAACATCGTTACAGCATGAAACACACATGGGCTTGGCATCTGCTTGCGCGGTGCGGCTGGACAATCAACAACAAGGTCGAACTCCCGCCAAAATGTGTGGTGTGTATCGCGCCGCACACGAGCAATTGGGACTTTGTGCTGGGTGTGTTGTACCGGCGGGCATTGGGTTTGCCCATCGCTTTTTTTATGAAAAAAGAGTGGTTCCGCTTTCCGCTGGGTTGTGCGATGCGGCGTTTGGGCGGCATTCCGGTCGATCGCAGTCGCCACGCGTCGCTCACCGACCAGATGGCCGAAGCGTTTGCGCAGCACGACCGCTTTTATATAGCCGTAACTCCCGAAGGCACACGCAGTTACACGCGCTGTTGGAAACGTGGTTTCTACGTCATCGCACAAAAAGCGCAAGTGCCCATCATGCTGGCCTATATCGATTATGCGAAAAAAGAGTTGGGATTCGGGCGCTTGTTCGAGCCGACCGGCGACATCGAGGCCGATATGCCGGCCATCAAAAGTTTCTACAAAAATATCGTTGCCAAAAAGCCCGAAAAATTCGGTTATTAACTTATTTCCAATGCTTTAGCACATTGTACAAACGTTGTATGGGCAGTCCCATCACGTTGTAGTACGACCCTTCGAGCCGCTCCACGCCAATATAGCCAATCCATTCTTGCACGCCGTAACTGCCGGCTTTGTCGAATGGGCGATATTTGTCAAGGTAATAGTCGATTTCAGCGTCGTCGAGTGCCGCAAAAGTTACTTTGGTAATTGTCGAGAACGATTCTTGGCGCGTGGTGGTCGTTACGCATACGCCCGTGATGACTTCGTGCGTGCACCCCGACAATGCGCGCAACATACGTTTGGCATCGGCAGCATCGGCCGGCTTGCCATAAACTTTGCCATCGAGCCACACAATGGTGTCGGCTGTGATGAGCAGATCGTCGGCGGTGAGTGTTGGCAGCAGCGCAGCGGCTTTTTGTTGGGCTAAATAGAGCGGAATGTCGGCGCCTTGCAGCGTGTCGGGATAGCATTCGTCGTGCCCGTCGAGCGTGCGCACCGTAAAATCGAGGTCGAGTCCGCGCAATAACTCTTGGCGACGTGGCGATTGGGAACCAAGTATGATGTTCATGTCGAAATCGTATTTTGTCAGATGATATGGAATATGCCCAAAAATGGTAATCCGAAGGCTTTGGCTATCAGAAAATGATAAACGACCGCATACAGCACGCCGACCACCATGATGAATTTGCAAAGCGCCGAAGCGTTGCGATAGGCCGAGCAACTATTGCTCCACAAAATGACAAGCAAGCAAATGCTGGGCGCTACAATTCCTACCAAAAAATAGCGGAATGTGGTCGAAGCATCGCCGGGGATGGCCAATTTGGCGGTAATCAGGTAGGCGAGCAGGGCATCGGCCAAAAATATCAGCGCAGTAACGATGATTTTCGTCCATATCGTACCGCAAATAATCGGGACGGTGCGACATTCCATCTCGCGGTCGCCGTATTCGTCCTGTAGGTCTTTGACGATTTCGCGAATCATCGTCCACAACAGCGCAAACAGCGCAAAGCCGCAACCCCAACCGTAAAGCGTTTTCAGAATGGGTGTTTCGCGAATCAGAAAATTGTAGTTGTCGGACAACAACCCGCATTCGACAATGAATGGCAACAACGGCACCAATGCGGTCGAGAGCGCCACTATAATGTTGCCAACGAGAAATTGTCGTTTGTACGAGGCCGAATAGAACCACAACATGCCCGGCACAATGACAAAAATCATGCCGATAGTCCAACTACGCAGCACGATGGCCGCCGCCAATCCGATGATGACACCAGCGACGGTGGTGCCTTGATACAGACGCATGGCTGTGCGCTTGTCGATGCTATTGCCCACGATGACTTTATCAGGCCGGTTTATCCGGTCGATTTTCAGGTCGAAATAGTCGTTAACGACATAGCCGCCGGCCGCTATCAGGGTGGTGGCTGCGATAATGAGCAGTTGCATCCACCACGTCGTATGCACCGGCACATGAAACATGGCGAGCGTTGGCGCTATCACGCACGCGGTCATCAGCCATTGTATGGCGATGATGAACACGAGATTTTTGTAGCGAACAAGTTTTAAGATAGATTGTATCATTATTGCGCTATTTTGTTTATAATTATTGATTTATGTGTAAAATTTAAAGTTTTTATTTAACTGTAATTTACCAACCGAACGCATCGGCCGTGTGCATCCAGCGTCCTTGCGCTTTCAGCGTCTGTTCGATGATGTCGCGACCGCAACCGCATCCGCCGTTTTTGTCGCTCACATAGTCGGCTATGGCTTTGATTTCGGGAGCCGCATCGGCCGGACAGGCACACACGCCTGCATACTGCATCACTTCGTAGTCGGGAATGTCGTCGCCCATATAGAGCACATCTTCAGGCTTCAGATTGTTTTTGGCCAAAAAATCGTTGAAATCGTCCATCTTGTGGTGCGATTCCATGTAGATGTCGGCAATGCCTAACGATTCAAAACGAATGCGCACGGCTGCGGTATTGCCGCCGGTGATGATAGCGATGGGAATGCCGATTTTGGCTGCCCAATGCAGCGCATAACCGTCTTTGATGTTCATGCAACGTTGCAATTCGCCGGCTGGCGACAGCGGTATGCTGTTGGTTGACAGCACGCCATCGACATCGAATGCAAAGGCTTTGATGGTTTTGAGTTTTTCTTTGAAGTTCATAGTTTAATGCGTTGTGGTGTGTTGTCGCTCGATGGCTTCGGACATGTTTTGGTAGAGTTGCGCCCACGCCGGATGGTCGGCCAGCAGACGCAGATGTTCGCTCATAACGGAGTGGTCGCCACGCACGGCCGGACCGGTCTGTGCGTCGATGGGCGACAAGGTGGCAAGTTTGCCGACGCCCTCGCGAATGAGCGGCTGCAACACCGCAAAAGGCAAATGACGCTCGGCCAACAAATCGGCGGCAACAGTATAAAGATAATTGGTAAAATTATTTGCGAATACACCTGATAAATGCAAGTATTTACGGTCTTCGCTGTTAGCAAAATAGACGTTTTTGGAAATTGACCTTGCCGTATCGTACAGAAAATCAGTTGTTTGCTGATTGTTCGCTTCGATAAATATCGGCACCTCGCCAAAATCGACACGTTTGTGTTTCGAAAAGGTCTGAAAAGGGTAAAAAACGCCGTAATTCGTCTGTTTTTCGGCAAAAATGTGCATCGGCATACTGCCGGCCGTGTGTACATGTATGCCGTTGGTGCGCGGCATATTGTTGATAACCACAGGCAGCGCCTCGTCGGTAAGTGCGTAGATGTACAAATCGGCATCGGTGCGAAGGTCGGTCAGTCGGGTGGTGCAGGGTACGCCGAGTTGGTCGGCCAACTGGTGCGCTGCCGCTTCGGTGCGACTGAACACTTGCATAATGTTGTAGCGTTGCGCTTGCAGGGCTATGGCCAAATTGGTGGCCAAATTGCCGGCGCCGACCAAGACGATATTCATTTTTGAAGCGTCCATCAGTAGCGGTTCCAATGAATTTTGTCGTAGGCGAGTTTCGTTTCGTCGTACGGTTTTCGTTCCTCGTCTTTGTAGCCAACAGTAACGATGTTCAGCACGTGCAGCGTGTCGGGAATATCGAGCAGAGCGCGTATGTAGGCTTCGGCGGTGGTATTTTCGTCGTGTGGGCGGTTGTACACCTGCACCCAACAACTGCCTAACCCCAAATCTTCGGCTGCCAATTGCAATAGCAGAGCCGCGATGGAGGCATCTTCGAACCACACATCGCTTTTCTGCGGGTCGTAGGCCACCACGATGGCCGCCGGCGCACCGGCAATGAGTTTGCTGCCAAAGTCGCGACATTCGGCCATGCGTGCCAACTGTGCGCGGTCGTCAACGACGATAAATTCCCAGCCATTGGCGCGTTTCGAGGCCGGCGACATCAAAGCCGTACGCAACATTTGATCGAGTTTTTCGCGTTCCACCGGTCGGTCGGCATATTTGCGTATGCTGCGACGATGTTTGACTAAATTGTAAAAACTATCCATACGATTCACAGAAAAAAATCGGTTTTCAACCTACAAAGGTACGAAAATAATTGCAGAAATCCATCATTTGTCGATAAAATCTCTCATATTTTTCGTTTAAGCCGCACGATGAGCGTGTTGCGCATTGTTTTTTTTTGTACCTTTGCAGCGAGTTTCTTTAAGTATTAGATTTTATGACAAACGAACATGAATTTAGGCCGCGCGGTTACAACAACCGTGGCAGTGCCGGCCGTGATGGTAACAGACGTCAGTTTGACAACGAGCGCAACAATCGTCGCCGCGAGGGTGGCGAGTTTCGCCCGCGTTTCAGTCGCGATGAACATGGCGAGGGCAATTATCGCCAAGAGTCGCGCTATTCCAATGGAAATCGTTTTGGCGACCGCCGTCCGCGTTTCGACCATTCGGAAACTGCCGGACAACGCACCAACGCCCGTTTCGAGCGTAACAATTTCGACGATAACCGCCGCCGCGAGGGTGGTGAGTTCCGCCCGCGTTTCGACCGCAACGAACAACGCTACGGCAACAACAACTATCGCACGCCGTATCGTCGCCAGCACGATGCCGACTTCGACGAAAACGCCAAGTACAGCCACAAAAAACAGATGGCTTACAAAAAACAATACATCGACTATACCGAGCCGATGCGTCTGAATAAATTTTTGGCCAACTCGGGCATCTGTTCGCGCCGCGAAGCCGACGAATACATCACTGCCGGTGTGGTAACCGTGAATGGCGAAGTGGTAACCGAATTGGGTACAAAAATAGTGCCGGCCACCGACAAGGTGCTGTTCCACGACCAATTGGTACGCTGCGAAAAACGCGTTTACATTTTGCTGAATAAGCCAAAAGATTGTGTTACGACGGTGGACGACCCACAAGCACGCTTGACGGTGCTCGACTTAGTGAAAAATGCCTGCGCCGAACGCATCTATCCGGTAGGGCGTCTCGATCGTAATACGACAGGCGTGCTGCTGCTGACCAACGATGGCGATTTAACGTCGAAAATGACACATCCGAAATATCGTCAGAAGAAAATTTACGAAGCGGTGCTCGACCACGCCATTTCCGAAGAAGACATGCAAAAACTGCGCGACGGACTCGAATTGGAAGATGGCGAAATTCATGTTGACGACATCAGTTACAGCGCCGACAACGACCAACGCAAGGTGGGCGTCGAAATACATTCGGGGCGCAATCGCATTGTGCGACGTATGTTCGATGCGCTGGGGTACAAGGTGTTGCGCCTCGACCGCGTCTATTTTGCCGGCCTGACCAAGAAAAACCTGCCACGCGGCAAATGGCGTTATCTCTCGGAATTTGAAGTCAATATGCTGAAAATGACCAATTAACGTCAATATTCTTGCAAAAAAAACAAAAGGTGCCTCGATTTCGAGACGCCTTATTTGTTTGGTTAAAGTGCTTTCAGGTAAGCACGCCGGCGTTTGTGCTGCAAGGTTTCAAAATACTCCCAATTCGCCAGATTTTTGCTGTTCGTTTCCAAAATCGAAGTCGTTTCGGCATATTTGATGCCATATTTTTGGAAATATTTTACTTGGTCGGCGAAAAACAGCGCGTTGATACCTTTGTTTTGATAGTCGGGACGCACGGCTATGAGCAACAGGTCGAACACGTCCATCTTTTTGGCTTTCAGCATTTTAAGTATATGAAACCAGCCAAATGGGAAGAGTTTTCCTTTGCTTTTGCGCAGTGCGGGCGATATGTCGGGCATGCCAACCCCGACGCCTACAATATCGCCTGTGGTGTTGGTGATGACGGTTACAAAATCGTAGTTGAGCAGCGGAAAATACATGTTGGCGTAGTACTTTTTTTGCTTTTCGGTCATCGGCTGAAAATTGTAGAGCGGCGTGTAAGCCTCATTCAACACGTCCATGTATTCGTAGTTCGGGAAACGTTTCATCAACTCGCGTGCCGACTTGAATTTTTCGACTTTTACGCCATATCGTTCCGTGGCAAGTTGAGCCACGCGCTGCATCTTTTCGGGAATTTGTTTCGGCACAAATACACGATATTCAATCCAATCGGCCTCTTTGCACAAACCGAAATCCTCGAAATGTTCGGCGTAGTAGGGATAGTTGAACAGACTTGCCATGGGCGAATCGTATTCAAAACCGCGTATCAGGCAACCTTCTTTGTCCCAATCGGTGAACCCGACGGGACCATTCAGACCTTCCATACCGCGTGCTTTACCCCAATCGCTGACTGTTTGCAGCAAGGCTTGCGACACCTCTTTGTCGTCGATGAAATCAATCCAGCCGAAACGCACATGTTTGTAGTTCCATTTCTCGTTGGCCTTGTGATTGATGATGGCAGCCACACGACCGACTATTTCCGTGCCGCGAAAGGCCAAGAAGAGTGCAAAATCGCACACGTCGAGCGCCGGATTTTTGGTTTTGTCGAACGAGTTCATCTCGTCAAAAATCAATGGTGGGCAATAATTTGGCTCACCATCGTACAAATCGATGCCGAATTGCACAAATTGGCGAAGTTCTTTTTTTGTTTTAACTTCGTGTATTTCTACCATAAGTTGCTGTTTTTAGGGAAGTTGACAGTAGTTTTAGGCTTTTAGTTGAGCTATGGTTTCGACCATATCGGCAGCACCAAACACGGCACTGCCGGCCACTAAACAATCGGCTCCGGCGGCGTAAAGTTTGGCCGCGTTGTCGAGGTTTACGCCGCCATCCACCTGAATCAGTGCTTTGGCGTGATGGCGTTCTATCATGGCGCGCAAGCGTGCTATTTTCGAATAGGTGTTTTCGATGAATTTTTGTCCGCCAAAGCCCGGATTGACCGACATCAGCAACACCATATCCACATCGTCGATGATGTCTTCGAGCAATTCGACCGGCGTGTGCGGGTTCAGTGTTACGGCGGCTTGCATGTCGGCAGCGTGTATGCGTTGAATCGTACGATGCAGATGCGTGCAGGCTTCGTAGTGTACGTTCATCATAATGGCGCCGGTGGCTTTCACCTCGTTGACAAATTTGTCCGGTTCTACAATCATCAAATGAACATCCAACGGTTTGGTACTCAATTCTTTGACGTACTTCAAAACCGGAAATCCAAACGAGATATTCGGCACAAATACGCCGTCCATCACGTCGATATGCAGCCAATCGGCATCGCTTTGGTTGATAAGTTCGATGTCGTGTTGCAGATTGCCGAAGTTGGCCGACAAGAGCGATGGTGCAAGTAATTTTTTCATGGCGATTGTTGTTTTAGTCCAATTTAAGTACGGCAAGGAACGCCTTTTGCGGCACTTCCACATTGCCTATTTGTTTCATACGTTTTTTGCCGCGTTTCTGTTTTTCGAGCAGTTTGCGTTTGCGCGATACGTCGCCGCCGTAACATTTGGCCGTAACGTCCTTGCGTACCTGCTTGACGGTTTCGCGTGCAATGATTTTAGCACCGATGGCCGCCTGAATGGCAATGTCGAACTGCTGTCGCGGCAGAAGGTCTTTGAGTTTTTCGCACATGCGGCGCCCGAAATCGACGGCATTGTCCTGATGGGTGAGGGTAGAGAGCGCATCGACCTGTTCGCCATTCAGCAGAATGTCGAGTTTCACCAATTTCGACGGACGGAACCCGTTGGCGTGATAGTCGAACGAGGCATAGCCTTTCGATATAGATTTCAGTCTGTCGTAAAAATCGATGACAATTTCGCCCAAAGGCAAATCGAACAATATTTCGACACGGTTGCCCGAAATGAATTCTTGTTTCACCAATTCGCCACGTTTGCTCAAACACAGCGTCATTATCGGCCCGATGTAATTGGTCGTGGTGATGATGGAGGCGCGAATGTACGGCTCTTCGATGTGGTCAATGTGGGCTACATCGGGCATGCCGGCCGGATTATGCACTTCTATTTTATTGCCGTGTTTGTCGTACACCAAATACGACACGTTTGGCACGGTGGTGATGACATTCATGTCAAATTCGCGGTCGAGCCGCTCTTGTATGATTTCCATGTGGAGCAGTCCGAGAAATCCGCAGCGGAAACCAAAGCCCAACGCCACCGAACTTTCGGGCGAAAACGTCAGCGAAGCATCGTTCAACTGCAATTTTTCGAGGCTCGAACGCAGGTTTTCGTAATCTTCCGTCTCGATGGGATAAACACCCGCAAAAACCATCGGTTTCACCTCCTCGAAACCGGCTATGGCTTCGGTGCACGGCCGTTCGACGTGCGTGATGGTGTCGCCAACTTTTACTTCGCTCGATGTTTTGATGCCGCTGATGATGTAACCGACATCGCCGGTGCGCAACTCTTTGGTGGGTTGCATCGTCATTTTCAGAACGCCTATTTCATCGGCATCGTACTGCCGGCCGGTATTGAAAAATTTGACGAAATCGCCGGTGCGCAACACGCCGTTCACCACTTTGAAGTAGGCAATAATGCCGCGAAAACTATTGAACACCGAGTCGAAAATAAGGCATTGCAGCGGCGCTTCGGGGTCGCCCGTCGGGGCAGGCACGCGTTCGACGATGGCATCGAGAATCTCCTCAACACCTAAACCGGTTTTGCCGCTGGCGCGAATAATCTCTTCGCGTTTGCAGCCCAAAAGGTCGATGATCTCGTCCTCAACCATGTCGGGCATGGCGCTGTCCATGTCGCATTTGTTCATCACGGGAATGATTTCCAAATCGTGTTCGATGGCCATGTATAGGTTCGAAATGGTCTGTGCCTGCACACCTTGCGACGCATCGACCACAAGCAGAGCGCCTTCGCAGGCAGCGATAGAGCGCGATACTTCGTACGAAAAATCGACGTGTCCCGGTGTGTCTATCAAATTCAGGGTGTATTCCTCGCCATTGTGGACGTATTTCATCTGTATGGCGTGGCTTTTGATGGTGATGCCGCGCTCGCGCTCAAGATCCATATCATCAAGCACTTGCGCTTGCAAATCTTTCGATGCTACAGTTTTTGTAAATTCCAGCAAACGATCGGCCAAAGTGCTTTTGCCGTGGTCGATGTGGGCTATGATGCAAAAATTGCGAATATGTTTCATGCTCTATTCTGATGAGGGCTTTACAAAATTGCAAAGATAGCACTTTTTTGCAAATCGTGCAACTACATGACCATTTTTTTGCAGTCCGACGCTCTCAACATGCAAAAAAAGCGAGCCTATGCGCCCGCTTTCCGTGTCAATGAGTGTGTCGGCTGTGTCAAGCCAACAATGCTTCGAATCGTTCGACCAATTTTGCGCGCGGCATTGCGCCGATGGTTTGATCGACTTTTTCGCCGTTTTTGAAAAACAATATCGTCGGAACGCTGCGGATGCCGAAACGTTCGGCGCTTTCAACGGCTTCTTCGACATCGGCTTTGGCCACAAAAATGCGTCCGGCATATTCGTCTGCCAATTCATCGACAATCGGTGCCAACATACGACACGGACCGCACCACGTAGCGCTGAAATCGACAACCACCAAAGCATTTTGAGCGAGTACTTCGTCAAAATTGGAATCGTTAATGTGTTGAGCCATAGTAATATAGGTTTTTATGTTGATGTTCGTATTTCGTTCTGCAAAGTTATTTACAAATATAATGCCGACAATGTTTTTGGCACGAAAAAGTTATTAACAATGCAAACGCTTGACTTTTAATTATTTACACTTTGTGCAAGGTGTGTCCCATACGCTCTTTTTTGGTTTTCATGTAGGCTATGTTGTACGGATTTGGCTCTATTTCGATGGGAACATTTTCGACAATTTCGAGTCCGTAGGCCTCCAATCCGATGCGTTTCACGGGATTGTTCGTCATCAGGCGCATTTTCGACACGCCCAATTCGCGCAATATGCTGGCGCCAACGCCATAGTCGCGCTCGTCGGCCTTGAAACCGAGATGCAGGTTGGCATCGACCGTGTCGTAACCTTCTTCCTGCAGTTTGTAGGCTGCAATTTTTGCCATCAGTCCAATGCCGCGCCCTTCCTGATTCATGTACACGACGACACCTTTCCCCTCTTTCTCGATGATGCGCATGGCTTGGTGCAGTTGGTCGCCGCACTCGCAGCGGCACGAACCGAATATGTCGCCTGTGGCGCACGACGAATGTACGCGCACAAGTACCGGCTCGTCAGATGCCCATGTGCCTTTGATGAGGGCAATGTGTTCCAAGCCGTTCGATTTTTGGCGAAACGGAATCAGATGGAAATGTCCGTATTGCGTTGGCATATCCACTTCGTCGCCGCGCTCAATGATCGACTCTTGCTGCAAGCGGTAGGCTATCAAGTCGCGTATCGAAATGATTTTGATGTCGAACTGTTCGGCTATTTTGCGCAGTTCGGGCATGCGCGCCATGGTGCCGTCTTCGTTCATTATTTCCATCAAGGCGGCAGCGGGGTAGAGGCCGGCCAGTTTGGCCAAATCGATGCTGGCTTCGGTGTGTCCGGCGCGGCGCAGCACGCCTTTGTCTTGGGCGTACAGCGGGTTGATGTGTCCCGGTCGGCCAAAAGTTTGCGGTGTGGATGCGGGGTCGGCCAAGGCGCGTATGGTGGCAGCGCGGTCGGCTGCCGACACGCCCGTGGTGCAACCTTCCAATTTGTCGATTGTTACCGTAAATGGCGTACCGAGCACCGAGGTGTTGTCGGCTACTTGATGCGGCAGATCGAGTTCTTTGCACCGTTCGATGGTGATG
This sequence comes from Paludibacteraceae bacterium, assembly GCA_051870755.1. Taxonomy (GTDB): domain Bacteria; phylum Bacteroidota; class Bacteroidia; order Bacteroidales; family Paludibacteraceae; genus W0P28-013. The sequence continues at coordinate 15,104 of JBJECE010000014.1, forward strand.
GGCGCGCACAGCACGCCGCGTGCGTGTTTCAGCATGAAATTGACCTTTTCGGGCGTGATTTTTTCGGCCGCGACGATGAAATCGCCTTCGTTTTCACGATCTTCGTCATCGACAACAATCAAAAATTTGCCTTCGCGAAAATCGGCAATGGCCGATTCAATATAAGCAGTATTTGTGGTAAACATAACTTTTTTAGTGTGTAAAATCAATTTGCAAAGTTACGCTTTTTCTGTGATTTACGCAAATTTTGGTGGTTTATGAAAAAAATTGTAACTTTGCAGTTTGTGAATCGCTACAAAAATATCATATTGTTATTGATGGTTGCCATGCCGCTGTTGGCGCAGTCGAACAAGGCCGGCAAAGTGCATATCCCGACGCATATCCGCGCGTGGCACATCGAGGAAGGGCTGGGCGTGGCCGATACGTGCGGCATCGATACGGCGGTCGTCAGTTATCCCGATGCCAACCCTGTGAATGCGTACAGCATAGCCAATGCGTGGAACGGCAATTTGGGGTCGCCGCTGCAGTCGCGCATCTATTTCGACCGAACCCGTAAAACGCCGACTTTCTATTCGCAACCGTACGACGCTTATTTGGTTGGTATAGAAGATGTTACGTTTTTCAACACGACAACGCCGTTTGCCGAATTGGAATATCGTTCGGCATTGCCCACGTTTTACGAACAAGACCATTTCAAGGCCTTGTTTACGATGAACGCCAACAGCCGCACCAATTTTGGCGGATTGGTCAATTTGATTTATGGGCGCGGACAATATGCCAACCAAGCCACACGCATGCTGAACGGCGGTTTGTGGGGCAGTTACAACGGCCGGCGTTATTCGGCACAAGGCGTGGTGATGTTCAACAATTTTCGTAATCACGAGAGCGGCGGCATACTCGACCGCAACTACATACTCGACCCGACAGCCGTAGCCGGCGGTGTCGATGTGGCCGTGGCCGATATTCCTACGCGCATGGATGCCATTGTCGGCTATTCGAACTACCTCTATTATTACAATCACAAATTTTGTTTCGGATACGAAAAAGAGCGGCGTGTGAACGAAGATTCGGTTACATACGACTATATTCCCGTAACATCGATTATTCACACCATCAAGTTCGAGGATACACGCCGCCGCTATGTCGAGCGCGACTCGCTGACAAACGGATTCTATGCCGACAATTTCTATCAGGGGTCGCACACGCTCGATTCGACGCGTTATTGGTCGCTCAAAAACACGCTGGGCGTAACGATGGAAGAGAAGTTCAACCGCTTGATGCGTTTCGGCCTGACCGGCTTTGTAGAATACGATTTGCGCCGTTACCGCCAATTTGAAGACTCCATTCCGCTGACCGACAAACACACCGAACACAACCTGAAAGTGGGCGCACAAATTTTCAAACGCGAAGGCGAAAAATTGACGTTCGATGTCAATGGCGATGTGTATGTTGTCGGGCCGAAAATCGGTAATTTTTCGGTGTATGGAGGCGTTCGCAGCATTTTCCCGATTACTGCCAAAGACACCATGAGCATCGAAGCGCGCGGCGGATTTTACAACGAATCGTGCGACTATATGTTGCAGAACTATCTGTCGAATCACTTTCGCTGGAACAATAACTTCGACAACGAATTGCGTTTCAATGTCAAAGGGCGCATCGCGTTCCCAACGCGACACATTTCGGTGGGCGTGCAGTTCGAAAACGTAACCAATTTCATCTATTTCGACAAAAATGCGCAGCCGGCACAATTCGACGGCAATGTGCAAGTGATAGCCGCCGATGTTACCGCTAATCTACAAGCTTGGCGCATCCATCTCGACAATCAGTTGGTGTATCAGTTTTCGAGCAATAGAGCAGTGCTGCCGTTGCCCGATTTCGCTTTTTATTCCAATCTGTATTACCTCGATAGTTTTTTCAAAAAGGTGCTGACCATGCAACTTGGCGTGAGCGTGCGCTACCACACGGCTTATTATGGCAACAACTACATGCCTGCCACCGGCGTATTTTATCTGCAGGACGAATACAAAATCGGTAACTATCCCGAGATGAACGTGTACCTCAATTTCTTTATCAAACGATTGCGGCTGTATGTGCAATATGCCAATTGGAATGCCACTTTGTTCGGCGGACGCAACTATTTTTCGATGCCGTACTATCCACTGAATCCGGCCACTTTCCAATTCGGCTTTTCGTGGACATTCTACGATTGATAACTTGCTAAAAATCAAATGATATGAGCCTCAGGAAACGCGTAAAAATACCTTTGATTATGGGCGCCGTTTTGACGGTCATCGTCCTGTTTGCCTATTTCAGCGTGCAACCGCGCAAATGGGACGACATCGAACGCACCAAAGTGTTGAACGTGGTAACCGAATACAGCGCGCTCGGCTATGTGGTCGATGGCGACAGCGTGTCGGGATTCGAATACGAAGTGCTGAAACGTTTTGCCGATTCGCTCGGCTTTGCCTTGAACATAGTGGTAGAACCCGATCTCGAAAAAAATATCGAAGGGCTGAATCGGGGTGATTACGACATGGTGATGAAATTGTGGCCAACCACGTTGGAACTCAAATCGGCAGTGCAATTCTCGCAGCCGTTGATCAAAAATTATTTGGTGTTGGTGCAACGCACACCGACCACTCCCGACGACGCTTTGGTACAACACGTTGCCGATTTGGAAGGCCGCACGCTGACCATGCCGCAAAATTCGCCCGACGAATTGGTTCTGCGCAACATCAAAGATGAACTCGGCATCAATTTCGACATCGACTATCTGCCCGACATCGACGTCGAACATGTGTTGGCTATGGTGGCGCGTGGCGATATCGAAATGACGGCAGCCGATGTGTTTACGGCGCGTGCCGTCAAACGCTTTTATCCACACCTCGACATCGATACAAAATTGGGATTTACACAACCGTGCGCATGGGCGTTCCCCAAAAAATCGGAACATTTGTGCCAAACATTCAACGCATGGTTCGACCACTACAAAACCACTGACGAGTTTGGCAAATTATACCGCAAATATTATCGCTAACGGCTTATGAAGAGCGGACAAACACAACTGCGCGTTACAGAAGCCATGCCGTTGATGGACTTTTTGCTGGCCAAAATGGGCGGCATGAGCCGAACAGCCGTCAAATCGCTATTGACACATCGTCAAGTAACCGTAAACAACCATGTCGAAACGCTCTTCAACCGCCTTTTGCAGATAAACGATGTGGTGTGCGTGTCCAAAACCCGACCGACCACCACCAACCAATTGCATCCGTTGCTGAAACTCGTTTACGAAGACGATTATCTGCTGGTCGTGGCCAAAAAAGAGGGCTTACTCACCGTGGCCACCACTCCGGAATCGCGCGAAACGACCGCATTTGCAATACTCAAAAATTACGTCAAACGCCAAAATACCCGTAACGGCGTTTTTGTCGTGCATCGGCTCGACCGCGAAACATCAGGATTACTCGTTTTTGCAAAACAACGTGATATACAGCAGTTTATGCGCGATAATTGGAGAACAGTGGTAACCAATCGCGCGTATGTGGCGCTTGTCGAGGGCGATGTGCAGCCTGCGACGGACACCATCGTGTCGTGGCTGACCGAAAATCCGAAAACGACGCGTGTTTACTCATCTTTTCGCGACAATGGCGGCAAAAAATCGATTACCCATTACGCAAAAATCGCCGGCAACAGCCATTATTCGTTGATAGAACTGCATCTCGAAACCGGCCGCACCAATCAGATTCGTGTACAAATGGCCGCCATCGGGCATCCAGTGGTCGGCGACCGCAAGTATGGCTCCGGCGCCTCGCCAATGATCGACAGGCTGGCGTTGCATGCCCGCACGCTTGATTTTGTACATCCGGTAACACATCAGCCGCTACATTTCGAGCAACCTGTCCCGCACGATTTTCGGTTACCGACCAACTAAACAGTGAAGCATTTCGACGATGATATTTTGTGATTTGGCACAAATTTTGTATCTTTGCCGATGAGAAAAAACAAACTATAGGAGAACAACATTATGGCAACTATCACTTTGGAATATGACGCAAGGAGCAACACCATCAAGAAGGCGTTGGAGTTGATTGTATCTCTCGGTGCAAAAGTAGTAATACCCCAAAAGGAGAAAAAATTTACAGATGTTGAAATCTCTATGCAGGAAGCACGAGATGGCAAAATCAATACTTATAAAAGCCCAAACGACTTGTTCCAAAAATTAGGCATATAAAAATGTATCAAATTACAACTACTAATCGTTTTGAAAAAAACGTTGAACAATGCAAGAAAAGAGGTTATAATATGGAATTATTGCGAAAAGCAATCTCTTTACTTGCCGAAACAGGAACATTGCCGGCTAAATACAAACCCCACAAACTGACAAGCAATTACAAAGACCATTGGGAATGCCATTTGCAGCCTGACTGGCTGTTGGTTTGGCAGCAAAACGATACAGAACTGATTCTGCTATTCACCAACACCGGCACACATGCCGATTTATTCAAATAATCAATCTAACATAAACAAAATCAGACACTTCCATTCCGAAAATGTCTGATTTTTTGTTACATGCGTGTGGAGAATATCGGACTCGAACCGACGACCCTTTGATTGCGAACCAAATGCTCTACCAACTGAGCTAATCCCCCAAATCGTTTGACACGGCAAAATTACAAAAACTTTTTGAAATGTCAAACGTTATTTTGCAAATTTATTTGCGCAACTGTGCGAGTGTCGCACGCAACGTTGCCAATTTGCTTTCGGCATCGGCTTGTTTTTTACGCTCGTTAGCCACAATTTCAGGCTTGGCGTTGGCCACAAACTTCTCGTTACCGAGTTTTTTCATCACCGAAGCCAAAAATCCGGTCAGATATTCTATTTCGGCTTCCGCTTTGGCTATCTCTTCTTCGACATTGATGTTGTTGCCAAGCGGAATGGCGTATTCGGTGGTGCGCACCATAAACGAGGCTGCCGTAGCATCTTTCTCGCCTTGCGAAATGCCTATTAAGTTGCACATTTTCAGCACAATGCTGTCGTATGCGTGATTGTGGCTGCCGGATGCGATGTACAGTTCCAAAGCCTCTTTGTTGGGTATGTTGCGCGCCAAACGTGTCGAACGCACGGCGGCAATCAGCTCTTTCACGATGTCGAAATCGGAGAGCAGGGCAGTGTCCACTTTCGTTGCGGTCGGCATTTGGGCAACCATAATGCTGTCGCCGTCGCGGCGCTGACCGAGCACTTGCCAAATCTCTTCGGTGATGAACGGCATAAACGGATGCAACAACAACATCAGTTTTTCGAAATAGGCCAAGGTGGCTGCGTAGGTTTGCGCATCAATCGGCTGTTGATAAGCCGGTTTCACCATTTCGAGATACCACGAAGAGAAGTCGTCCCAAAAGAGTTTGTAAACGGTCATCAAAGCCTCGCTGATGCGATATTTCGAGAAGTCGTCGTTAATCTCTTCGATGGTAGCCGACAGTTTGCTGTCGAACCACTTGATGGCGATTTTTGCCGATTCGGGTTGTGCGATGTCGGCCACCTGCCAACCTTTGACCAAGCGCAGCGCATTCCAAATTTTGTTGTTGAAGTTGCGTCCTTGTTCGCACAACGCTTCGTCGAACAAAATGTCGTTGCCGGCCGGTGCCGAAAGCATCATGCCCATACGCACGCCGTCGGCGCCGTATTTTTCGATGAGCAGCAGCGGATCGGGCGAGTTGCCGAGTTGTTTCGACATTTTGCGTCCCAACTTGTCGCGCACGATGCCCGTAAAATAGACGTTGCGGAATGGCATCGTGCCTTTGTATTCGTAGCCGGCCATAATCATGCGTGCCACCCAAAAGAAAATGATGTCGGGACCCGTTACCAAATCGGCAGTCGGGTAGTAGTAGTTAATCTCCTTGTTATCAGGGTTGTTGATGCCGTCGAACAGCGAAATCGGCCACAACCACGACGAGAACCAAGTGTCGAGCGCATCTTCGTCCTGACGCAAATCGTTCAAAGTCAATGCCGAATTGCCCGTTTTGGCTTTGGCTGCCTCGAGGGCTTGCTCAGCCGTTTCGGCCACCACAAATCCGCCTTCGGGCAGATAGTAGGCCGGAATGCGATGTCCCCACCACAGTTGGCGGCTGATGCACCAATCTTTGATGTTTTCGAGCCAGTGGCGATAGGTGTTTTTGTATTTCGACGGATAGAATTTTATTTCGTCGTTCATCACGGGGTCGAGGGCAATTTTGGCCAAATGTTCCATTTTCAGGAACCACTGCATCGAGAGTTTCGGCTCGATGGCCGTGTCGGGGTTACGCTCCGAGAAACCGACTTTGTTGGTGTAGTCTTCCACCTTTTCGAGCAATTCGGCTTCGGCCAAATCCTTTTCTATCTGTTTGCGCACCTCAAATCTGTCCATGCCGGCATACAATCCGGCGGCTTCGCTTATTGTGCCGTTGTCGTTGAAAATGTCGATGGATTTCAGATTGTATTTTTCGCCCAGCATGTAGTCGTTCACATCGTGTGCGGGCGTTACTTTCAGGCAGCCCGTACCAAATTCGATGTCCACATATTCATCCTCGATGACGGGAATGACGCGACCAACCAACGGCACGATGACGCGTTTGCCTTTCAACCACGCATTTTTCGGGTCGTTCGGGTTGATGCACATCGCCGTGTCGCCCATGATGGTTTCGGGACGCGTGGTGGCCACCACGGCATAACGCCCTTCGGCATCGCCTTCCACTTTGTAGCGCAGATAGTAGAGTTTCGAGTGCTCCTCTTTGTACACCACCTCTTCGTCCGATAGGGCAGTCATGGCTTTTGGGTCCCAATTGACCATGCGAACCCCTCTGTAAATCAATCCTTTGCGATACAGGTCGCAAAAGACTTTGATGACGCTTTCGCTGCGTTTTTCGTCCATGGTAAATGCGGTGCGGTCCCAATCGCACGAAGCGCCCAGCCGGCGCAGTTGTTTCAGAATGATGCCGCCGTGTTCGTTGGTCCAATCCCATGCGTGTTCCAAAAATTGCTCGCGTGTGAGGTCGGCTTTTTTGATGCCTTGCTGTGCCAAGCGATTCACCACTTTGGCTTCGGTGGCGATAGAGGCGTGGTCGGTGCCGGGCACCCAGCAGGCGTTTTTGCCCATCATGCGGGCACGACGCACCAAAATGTCCTGAATTGTTTCGTTCAGCATGTGCCCCATGTGGAGTACGCCCGTAACGTTTGGCGGCGGAATAACCACCGTATAGGCTTCGCGCCCATCGGGTTTCGATGCAAACAGTTGATGGTCTAACCAATATTGATACCATTTCGACTCGATGTCGGTCGGATTGTACTTACTTGCCAATTCCATAATTTAATAATAGTGTGATTTTTATGCGAATACACATTTTGTCAAATCAAACAATCAGTATTCGCAAATTATATAAACTTAAATATCAGATATTTATGCGCAATTCCGGATAGTGCGGTCATTATTCCACTTCGACGATTTTATCAACTACATATCGGCTTTCGCCGCGCCATATCAGTGGGTGAAAATAGACTTTGTAATGCAGGCGCACATTTTTGCCGGTTAAGTGATTCATCAGCGAATCGCCCAACACCGGATCTTCCACCGAAAAGAGTAGTTCGTTGGATTGTACTTTGCCTTCGCCTACGCTTTTGATGCCCGAGGTGATGATGCGGCCTTCGTACGTTTTGAACACAATGCCCTTGTAATCGCAATAGGTCAGATTACCAAATTCGGCACCTTCTTTGTGTACGAAATAGAAACTAAAATAGAACCACGCCGTCAAGCCCAGCACCAATACAAGGCTGACAATCGAAATAACCTTTGCTTTGACACTCATATTATTTGGAGTTTTGATTTTCGAACTGCAAAAATACGTTTTTTTTTTGAATATTTGGACGAAATACAATATTTTTTACTAACTTTACCACCGAAATCATCACTTCAAATCCACATACATGAAAGACAACCTGATAACCATAGCCATACGCAGTTTTGAACAAGCGCAAAATCTGGCCGATACGCTCGGCAAAGCAGGCATCAAAGCCGTGTTGCATTCGGTGGGCAAAAATCACGAATCGTTCGGCATAGGCATGCGCGTACGCATCAACGAAACCGACCTGCCAAAAGCGCTCCATATCATCGAAAATCCCGACCGGATGCCCGAAACAGGGGAGGGCAACGCAACTCCCAAACGCATTCTGGTACCCATCGATTTCTCGGATTACTCGCTGCGCGCCTGCGAAACGGCGTTCCGTATTGCCGAAAAATTCGCTGCCAACGAAATTGTTTTGTTGCACGCCTACATTTTGCCAAACTCGTTTGTTACACTCAGCGGACGACGCGCCGTGGCTTCGGCCGACAAGGAAGAAACGCGCCATTTTCTGACAACGCTCGAAGGCGACATGCACAATCTGAAACAGAAAATACAGGCCAAAATCGATGCTAAACAGTTGGCTAACATCAAATTCTCGACACGCACGGTCGAAGGCATTCCCGAAGAAACCATCGTAAACTACTGCATCGAACAGCAGCCGATGCTGGTGGTGATGGGAACGCGCGGCAAAAACAAAAAAGAAGAAGAACTGATTGGCAGCGTTACGGCCGAAGTCATCGAACACGCCACAGTGCCGGTGCTGGCCATACCCGAAAATTCGGAAATAACCACTGTCGATAACCTGAAAAACGTGTTGTTTGCCACCAATTTCGACGATAGAATGTTGGTGTCGCTGCGGCGCATGATGGATATGTTCAAATCGCTGACTTTCAATCTATTGATAGCACATTTTGAAGTAAAACATGACGATTGGAATGCCATCAAAATGGCCGGTCTGAAAGAATTTTGCCAACAAAATTATCCGAACGTGCATGTGGAATGCGACATGGTGGCCGGCGACGCCGATGCGTTGGACATTTGCGATCGGCTGGTCAGCGAAAAACACATCGATCTGATAGTGATGAACACACACAAACGCCGCTTGTTTGCACGATTGTTCAATCCGAGCATGGCGCGCAAAATGGTGTTCCATGCACACACGCCGATTTTGGTTTTTCATAATTAAAATTTTGATTTTTCAATATAATAGCATTTGCTTGTAATTGCTACCTAATGGTACTTTTGACCATTCTGCCCCTTTTGTTTTATAATTTATATTATGTTAAATAGAATACTATAAACACTACTGCTGTAAAAAGTTTAAGAGTTTAAGGTTGTTTTCAGAGCTTGCTCCACGGCATACACGTTCACTTTATCCCCGAATGAGAGGTTCATTACGAGCGAGCCGTAGCAGTCGAAACCGGGCAGTGCCTGCTGCACCAGATAGGCACGGTCGTGGCAAGACCATACGTTAGACTTGAATAGTACCGCCTTGTATCCGGCATCCCTTGCCCGTCGCGAAAGTCCCAGTTCGTCCACCGTGCGCCCTTTTACGTCCGGGGTTGCATGTATGTGGATGTCGCATACCCCATTAAGCAAGGGGTCGGTTCCCGCATGGCTCGTTGATGTAACCGAAGCATGGGCTGTTCCGATGGGCAGAAAGTGTGAGACGAATGCAGAACCTCCTGCTATTCCGATTGCCTTTATAAATTTTCTTCTATCCATAGTCTTCATGTTATCGCCACCCCTCTTTTGTCAAAGTGCCACTTCGACCACCACAAAGTGGCACTTTGGCATCCTCGAAGTGGCAATTCGGGAATTTCATCTTTGGAGTGCCTTTTTCTATTCGTTTCAATCCAGCCCTTTCTCGTGCAACCACTTCGACAGGTGGTCCGCCACCTCCACGTTGTTCAGGTCGGAGAAAGGGAAGTGCGTGTTGCCGTACAGCCCTATCTCAGGCAGGTGGATGACCGTGGCATCGCCGCCGTGTTCGTTAAGCAGAGCCGCCCACTTGCGCATAAGGTGCAGGCGGCGCGTCCACTCGTAGAGTTCGGGACGTTCGTCCGTTTCGGGCAGGTTGTCACCGTAATAGACTATGATGGGAATTGTCGTGTATTTCAGGAAGTCGGACATCGTGACTTCGATTCCTTCCGTTTTCTTCGATAGGGTCAGCATCTTGCCTTCTTCGGGCACTTGTCCTTTGGGAAAGGGGATGCCGCCTCCCGGTTCATAGGAAACAATCGCCTTGATATTGTCGGTTTTGAGCAACGTGCGCCAGCCCACCGGTCCTCCTTGCGAATGGGTAATAAATATCGCCGGACCTGTCTTATTGAACAATGCGGCATAGGCATCGGAATATACCTCGAAATCGACCGAACCGACATTGGGGGTCATCTGACGAAAATATTGGTTAAGTGCCTCCTTGTCACGACTGAACTGCACTCCGTCGAAATAGTCAGGCCAAACACCTACACGGAAACGGTTGAACCACGTTTCTTCATCAAATGTCGGGGTAATGGTAACGGATTCCGTGCTGCGCCCGGCATTGCCACGGCGAGGCTGATCGACAAGGTATGTCGAAAATCCACGTCGTAGAAAGATATTTTGGAATCCATCCCGTCCATCGGGAGTGGTTTTCCATGTCTTAGAGAACTGCCCCACTCCGTGGGCGAATACGAGCGGATATTTCCGCGCATCCACGGGCTTTTGGTAAAACACATAGGCGTGGTCACCGTGGAAGGTATGCTCCGCCGAATCTTTCAGCACCGTACCGCCCACGGCAAAACTGCCCTGTTCGGCTATTTTCAACACATTATTATCATTGGAACACGAGGCTAATAGCAATGCCGCACCCATACACATTATAATTATCTTTTTCATAACTGACAGCGGTTTATTTTTGTATTTTCGATTCCTGCAAAGCGTCATAACGGCTGCCCGTCACGGGGATGGCGGCTACAGCATTCTCTATCTCCGTCATTTCCTCTGCCGTGAAGCGGATGTCGCAAGCCCGCAGGTTTTCTTCCAAATGGGAGAGTTTTGTGGTTCCGGGGATGGGGACGATGAACGGACGCTTATTCATCAACCATGCCAAGGCAACCTGTGCCGCAGTGATGCCCCTTGTCCTGCCGAAAGCATTGAGTACTTCGACTATACGGGTGTTGGCTCTGATTGCCTCGGGCTGGAAACGTGGCAAAGTCTGACGGTTGTCGTTCGTTGCGTCGAACTGCGTGTATTCGTTGATTGCTCCGGTAAGGAATCCGCGGTTCAGCGGACTGTAAGGCACGAAACCGATACCTAATTCCTCGCACACGGCAAGCACACCGTTCTCCTCCACCGTGCGGTGCATGAAATGATATTCGCTTTGAATTGCCGTCACGGGGCAGACGCGGTGGGCACGGCGGATGGTGTCGGTATTTACCTCGCACATTCCCCAGTGCAGGATTTTTCCCTCTTTAATCAGTTCCGCGCATGTTTCCGCCACCACCTCGATGGGTGTGTCCGGGTCGCTGCGGTGCTGGTAGAACATGCCGAGTGTCTCCACGCCGAGGTTGCGTAATGAGTTCTCGCACACGCGGCGGATGTTTGCCGGAGTGCTGTCCTCCTCGGTCTTTACCTGTACGCCGTTCACGAACTTGTGTCCGAACTTGGAGGACACGAATACACGGTCGGTATAGCCTTTCAACGCCTTGCCTGTCAGAATCTCGTTTCTGTGATAGCCATAGCTCTCGGCGGTATCGAAGAGCGTAACGCCCCGTTCGATGGCTTCATGCACCAACCGTATGCAGGCGGCTTCGTCGGGCGACTGGCTGCGGTGGTGGTTCAACCCCATGCAGCCGAAACCCATAGCCGATACGCGGAATGCCGCCGTGCCGCTGCCCAACGTCCGCTGTTCCCTTACAGCTGCCATGCCTGTCGGGATGTCCTTCACTGTCTGTCCTTGTCCTGTCAAAACCTTTTCCGCCGCCGTTGCCTTTTCAAGCACGGGATTGACGCACAAGGCCGCACCTAATAATCCTGCCCTTTTCAAAAATCCGCGACGGCTGATGCCGTCATTGTTATGCTCCTGTCTCATTATATTATTTTTTACTTGGTTATTTATCTGCTGCAAAGTTACTTGGATTCCTATAATTGCTATTTGTTTACAGGATCAAACAACTTTGTTATAAAGTTCATTTCTATCTTAGATGTTCCGAAAAGAACTCCGTCAACTTGTCGAACGGTATCTTATCCGTTTGGTCGTACAAGTCCACATGATTGGCACTGGGTACGATATACAACTCTTTCGGCTCGTTTGCCTGCTTGTAGGCATCCTCGCTGAAATAGCGCGAGTGGGCATTCTCTCCGGCAATAAACAGCACGGGGCGCGGCGATATTTCCTTGATTTGGGCGAACGGATAGAAGTTGGTCAGTGCCGCCTGGCTCGTGAAGCGTGTACCTAGGTAACGGGGATGCTGTCCGCGTTGCGGATTGCGGTAGTAGTCGAAGAACTCTCGTTGCACGGCATTGGCATTCTCCGGTAGTTGTTCCGGCGTGCCGAAACGGATGCGTGCTTCCGCTCCCTCTGCTTCACGCCAACGTTGGGCGGCTACCTCTGCAAACATCGCTTTCCGCTGCTCGTCGGTCATGCTATCGCCAAGACCGTTGCGCGTTGCACGTCCCATGTCGTACATGCTGACTGTTACCAACGCCTTGATACGCGGGTCAATGGAGGCGGCGCAGACCGAAAAGCCTCCGCTTCCGCAAATGCCTATGACACCGATGCGCTCCCTGTCGACAAACGGCTGTATGCCGAGCCAGTCCACCGAGGCACTGAAATCCTCCACCAATGCATCGGGCGATACGGCATGACGGGGCATACCACTGCTCTCTCCCTGATAGGATGCGTCGAATGCCAGTGTCACGAAACCCCGTGCAGCCATTTCCTGTGCGTACAATCCGGCACACTGCTCCTTGACCGCTCCATAGGGATGCCCAACGATGATGGCTGGATGCTTCACTGTCTCGTCCATGCAGACGGGCATGTAGAGATCTGCGCATATCCTTATATTATAACGGTTCAGATAGAACACTTTGCGCACTGTCACGCGACTGTCGGCTGCAAAGGTCTTAGGCGGTTCGGGTTTCCACTCCGAAGAACGCACAAGGGTTATCGCCTCGTCTATTTGTGCGTCAGTCAGACCATTGTGTTTGCCGTGAGCAATGTGGGTTTTCAGTTCGTTCTCCACACCGTCCATCGCAGCAAGCGAGGCGATGGTTGCCAGCTCGCGCGTCTTCCAGTCGAGGTTGTCACGCCCGAAGATGTCGCCGAACAGATGTGCTTTAAGGAATTGGTCGAGAGCAGGGGCAAACGCCAACACCGCGCCCCGTGCATCACGCCCGAACAGCTTGCGCTGATTGGCAGCTCCGTAATCTACTCCCCGGCTTACTTCCTGCGAGGCGGCCAATGCGCCCTCGGCATCCTCCATGCCCTGCGCCTTGCGCTGTTCCAATACTTCCATTAACGTGACCAGCGCACCCATGCTACGCGGAAATCCGGCGTATGCGTAAAGTTGCACAAGCACCTCCTTGATTTCGTTCACGGTCAGCCCGGCATCCAGTCCGGCTGTCAATGCCACAGCCAACCCATCCTTATCGCCTTTGGCGGCACTGCCGCTGATGGCTGCAATCTGTCTTTCCTGTAAACTCAACATACTTTCCGTGTTTTGTGCTTGCGCCGTTATCATATAAAACAGGCACAATGCCATGAATAATAATGTTTTCGTTCTCATTCTGTTTGTCTGTTAAATTGTTATGAATTATTTTTCTACCTGCAAAGTTACAGTGGTTTTCCTCTGATGCTTAGACCTCAACCACAGATAGAATTATCAAATTCATCGTTTTTGAACCCAGGCAAGCCATCTTCCTGTGGAAATGATAAAACATCCTGTGATTCAGGTCATGCCATTTCGTGTAAAACCGGTTATCTTTGCATCCGTACAATATACATGGATAAATACCGTTATAAAGTACAGTATATCAGAATAACTACTATCTTTTGATAAGATAGGCTGCATTTCGGAATAACTTTTTCATGCAAGCATGAAAGTTCTTCACTCAATTTGCACTATCTTTGCAAAGAAACAGAAGTGATTATATGATGGAAGATATAATGAGAATCGACACGGTGGAACAATATAACGACTATTTTGGAGTGGAAACATTACACCCTTTGGTCACAGTCATTGACGGAAGCAAGGGTAAACCTCTGCGCTTCTGCAAGAAGTTGTATAACATTTATGCAATACTTCTGAAAGATGGCGAATGTGGTAATCTGAAATATGGTAGGAGCCTGTACGATTACCAACGCGGGACGATGCTGTTCCTTGCCCCCGGACAAGTGATGGGGTCTGAAGATGACGGACTTCTCCACCAACCCGAAGGGTGGGTACTCGCTTTTCATCCGGAATTGCTTCGCGGTACGCCTCTCGCACAGATAATGAAGGACTATTCTTATTTCTCATACAATGCCAATGAAGCCCTCCATTTGTCGGAGCAGGAACGCAGAACCGTCATAGAATGTTTGGAAAGCGTTGCTGAGGAATTGCGCCATCCCATCGACAAGTACAGCCGTTCGCTCATAATCGATACCATCAAATTGTTTCTTGACCGTTGCATCCGCTTCTACGACCGCCAGTTCATTACTCGCGAAAATATAAACAGCGACCTACTCGCACGCTTTGAGTCATTACTCGACAATTATTACGATTCACACCGACCTATAACGGAAGGTATTCCAACTGTACAGTATTGCGCCGACAAACTCTGCCTTTCCACCAATTATTTCAGCGATTTGGTGAAGAAAGAAACCGGGCAGTCTGCCATAAAGCACATTCAGCAAAAGATGTTGGATATTGCAAAAGAGCGCATCCTTGACACAAGCAAAAGCCTCAGCCGTATTTCGGACGAAATGGGATTCCAATATCCGCAACACTTCACACGGTGGTTCAAGAAGATGGAGGGATGTACGCCTAATGAATACCGCAGTAGTATAGGTCAGGCGGCAAGTTGATTATATATAAAAATGTCCCACAAACAGATTTGTAGTAGGATGCAAATCCGTTTGTGGGGCAGCCAGTATATTCTTCCTGTTAAACCATGCTTGGGGCATACCGTATGTCTCTTTATAGACCTTTGGATTTCATTATATTTTTATTCCTTTTGGTCGATTTTCATCTTTCGCATATAATCCCGGTCGCCCGATAATGATATGGTCGGCAATGAAATTCCCCGCCGGACTGCGTTCATTCGCTGGACTGCGTATCTGCGGAGCTTCTCCATTGTGTTGTGAGGACACGTTTTGTACTCCTTCCGCTATCGGCTTGACTTCCTGCCCGTCTATCACCGCCTTGCGTGCCTTGTCGGTCTTACACTCCTGAATGAAACGCACTTCGCTTGCCGGTATGCCGTAGTCCTCCGTCAGCTTGCGTTTTATCTCGCTGTACACATACCAGCCGTCGCCCGGCTGGTATGTACCCAAATCAGAGAATACGAACTGCGTTCCCTTGTGCGCATCGTATTTGTGGTAATACTCCGCTATCATTTTGGCGCAGTGGCTCGCCTTGTTGTCAGGTGTGGTAGGCGTGAGCAACATCATGTTGGTAACGGTGCGCGAACGTACGCAGGAGATTGGTGTGCGCCGTGCGCTGGGTGCGTCGCCGTGGGTCATCATCAAGCAGGTGATGAGCGAAAGCCTTGTGCTAACCACGTTGGCCGGTGTGTGCGGGTTGGTGTGTGCGCATAAAAAGAGCGTGGTGCTTCATAAATGCTTTATTTGGATTGTTGCGGTTCTGGACTACCTAATCTGCCAAATTCACGAATGAAAGCCCACGCGATAACGTGAGTTATTATCAAGCCTCATTCTCGGCAGATTCATTGAAATTGTCCAGATTTCAACAATCCAAGTTTTGCTTATAACGCTATTTTCTATATGTCTGTTTCAAGATGCGCACACGAAAACGAGTTCGTGCTTCTATTCCATAGGCAAAAAATGTTTTTTTGTCGTTTGTTTTTGTTTTATCGTTGGCAAACGATACACATTTTTTGTGATACAAAAAAGTGGCAACCACAAAAATGGTCGCCACTGTGTAGGTATTTTTTTAATACGCTGATTTACAGTGCTTTCAGTTGCGCATTCACTTGGTCGTATTTGCTTTGATACGATTTGTCGGTGCGCAGCAGGCGGTAATAGACCGAACGCAAGGTGCGCAAGTTGTCGGCATCTTCAGGGTTGAGTTCGGCCGCTTTTTCAAAATACGGCAACGCCTCTTTGTAGGTTTCGAGCGCCTGTTTGTTGAATTCATCGGCTTTTTTCAAATCGCGCGTAGCCACTGCTTTGTCTTCGAGTGTGTAGGCGCGGTTGTACACCATGCGGCCTTTGTCGTTCAGGGCTTTCACGTTCGTCGGATCCAACTGCAATGCTTTTTCGTAAAAGCGTTCGGCCTCTTCGTTCCTATTCAGCGTTTCCATCACACTGCCTTTCACGTCGTAATACTGTGCGTTGGTCGGGTCTTGTTCTATGGCTTTGTCCAAATAGGCAATACCCTCTTCTTCTTGTCCGTTGAAAATCATGAAGTTAATCAAATTTCCGAGGAAGAAAAATTCGTTCGGGAAACGTTTGTAGCCATCTTCGAGCGTGCGCACATAGTTCAGGGTGTCGAAACGCTCTTTGTACAAGTCGCTCAGGTGCTGCATGATGTAAACCTCTTCGTAGCCTTTGTCTTTGATTTCTTCGAAAATCTCCAACGTCTTGTCGCTCTTGCCGTTACGCTCGTATGCCGTAGCGGTATAGTAGCGTATTTGGTAATAGACGGTGTCTTTGATAAACGGATTTTCGTCGGAAAACATTGCCAAATCGGGAATGCCGGTGTGCACTTCGAATGCGCGAATGGCTTTGTCGAACTCCCGATTGTTGTAGGCATTGATGCCATAGTTTACCAACACCATTTGCTGATAGTACTTTTGCATGGCTTTGCGTATGGCTTTTGCATACTTTGGTTTCACTTTGCCTTTGGCGTTCGGCTGTTGGTCTTTGTCGTAGGCCACCACATAGTAATCGTGCGATTTGATGGCGCTTTCGCCTTGCAAATCGGCATTTGCGGTGCCGCCCACCATCGATTTGTAGATGTCGTTATCG
Source organism: Paludibacteraceae bacterium (assembly GCA_051870755.1). Classification (GTDB taxonomy): domain Bacteria; phylum Bacteroidota; class Bacteroidia; order Bacteroidales; family Paludibacteraceae; genus W0P28-013. The sequence goes on from JBJECE010000014.1 coordinate 32,153, forward strand.
ACAATTTTTTCGTACACCAATCCGGCCACATACCATGTGTCGGTCAGGTCTTTGGTGGTTTCGTCCTGCAACGCGGCTTCGATGGCGGTTTTTGCTCCTTCGAAGTCGGGTGCTTCCATGTTCATGGCTTTGTTTTTGGCCAACGACACATTCTTTTTCTGAGCGGAGCCAGCAGCAACTACACCGAGTGCCAACATGGCAACAAGAACTAATTTTTTCATGATGTTACACATTTTTGGTTAGTGATTATTCTTCGTTATTATTTATAGGTGTATCCGATTCGGCCGTTTCCTGTTCGGTTTGCGGTTCGTCGGTTTCAGCCGACACCTTGCACACCGACGCAATCTCGTCGTTGCGTTTCTCCAGATTGATCAGGCGCACGCCTTGTGTGGCGCGTCCCATCAGGCGCAAATCGGCTACTTTCAGACGAATGGTGATGCCCGATTTGTTGATTATCATCAGGTCGTTGTCGTCCGACACGCTCATGATGGCCACCAACTTGCCGGTCTTTTCGGTGATGTTCATCGTGCGCACACCTTTGCCGCCGCGGTGGGTGATGCGGTAGATGTCGTTGGGCTGACCGTTCTCGTCGAGCACAATGTTGCCCTGCTCGTCTTTTTCGACAATGTTGGTGCGTTTGCCGTAGCCTTTTTCGGAGATGACCAAAATCGATTCGTTCGATTGGGCATCGCCGCACACCATTCCGATGATTTCGTCGTCGCCCTCGTCGAGCGTCATGCCGCGCACACCGGTGGCCGTGCGTCCCATTTCGCGCACTTGCGACTCGTGGAAACGTATGGCACGACCATTCTTGTTGGCCAACAATATCTCGCTGTCGCCGGTGGTCAGGCACACTTGAATCACTTTGTCGTCGTCGCGTATGGTGATGGCATTCACACCATTTTGGCGCGGACGCGAATAGGCTTCGAGGCAGGTTTTTTTCACCACGCCCTGTTTGGTGCAGAACATCAAGTAGTGCGATTTGCAAAATTCTTCGTCCTGCAAATTGCTGATGTTGATAACGGCATTTACCTTGTCGTCGGCCTCGATGTTCAGCAGATTCTGTATGGCGCGACCTTTGCTGGTTTTGGTGCCTTCGGGTATGTCGTACACTTTCAGCCAATAGCAACGCCCTTTTTGGGTGAAGAACAACATGTAGTTGTGCATCGTGGCGTTGTAGAGCGATTCGATGAAATCTTCGTCGCGCGAAGACCCTCCTCTCGAACCGACACCACCCCTATTCTGCGTGCGGAATTCCGTCAGCGGCGTGCGTTTGATGTAGCCCAAGTGCGATATGGTGATAACCATTTCGTCGTCGGCATAGAAGTCTTCGGGATTGAAGTTCACGTCCGATGTCGGGTCGATTTCGGTGCGACGTTCGTCGCCATATTTCTCTTTCAGTTCGGCCAATTCGTCTTTGATGATTTGGTAACGCCGTTCGATGTGCGCCAAAATGTCTTTCAAATCGTCAATCAAGGCCAACACCTCTTCATATTCGGCTTTCAATTCGTCGATGCGCAAGCCGGTGAGTTGCGACAAACGCATATCGACAATGGCTCTCGATTGCAATTCGTCCAATTGGAAACGCTCCTCCAAACCGCGTTGTGCGTCGGCCGGCGTGCGGCTGGCACGAATGATGCGCACTACCTCGTCGATATTATCCACAGCCACAATCAACCCTTCGAGTATGTGGGCGCGTTCCTGCGCCTTGCGCAACTCGAACTCGGTGCGGCGGGTTATCACATCCAAACGATGTTCTACAAAGTATTTAATAAGGTCTTTCAGATTCAGCAGTTTCGGGCGGCCGTTGACCAACGCAATGTTATTGACGCTGAACGACGAGAGCAACGACGTCATGTTCATCAAATGATTGAGCAGCACGTTGGCGTTGGCGTCGCGTTTCACATCGATGACGATACGCATACCTTGGCGGTCTGATTCGTCGTTGACTTTCGCTATGCCGCTTATTTTGCCTTCGGTTACCAGCGCACGAATCGATTCGATGAGTTCGGCTTTGTTCACACCATACGGAATTTCGGTAACGATGATGCGTTCGTGGCCGTTTTCGGCTACTTCGATATTGGTTTTCGAACGAATGACAATGCGTCCGCGTCCGGTTTCGAACGCTTCTTTGATGCCCGAATAACCGCAAATGACGCCGCCCGTCGGGAAATCCGGCCCTTTGATGTAGCGCATCAGTTCGGCGATTTCGATATCCTGATTATCGATGTACGCATCGATGGCATCGATGGTTTCCGACAAATTGTGCGTCGGCATATTGGTAGCCATACCAACAGCAATGCCGTTGGCGCCGTTCACCAACAAGTTGGGCAGACACGCCGGCAATACACGCGGTTCTTTCAAGCGCTCATCGAAGTTCGGGTCGAAATCCACCGTCTCTTTGTCGATGTCTTTCAACATTTCGAGCGCAATTTTCGACAAACGGGCTTCGGTGTAACGCATAGCAGCCGGCGGGTCGCTATCGACCGAGCCAAAGTTACCCTGCCCATCGACCAGCGGATAGCGCAATGCCCATGGCTGCGCCATACGCACCAGCGTACCATATATCGACGAGTCGCCGTGTGGGTGATATTTACCCATCACCTCGCCGACAATACGGGCAGATTTGTAATACGGTTTGTCGGGCATGGCACCCAATTCGTTCATTCCGAACAAAACACGACGATGAACAGGCTTAAAACCGTCGCGCACATCGGGCAACGCGCGCGCCACAATGACAGACATCGAGTAATCAATGTACGCCTGCTTCATCTCTTCGTTAATGTCAATCTTGATAAGTCTCTCTTGTTCAATCATTTATGTAAAATTTTTGTTATATGCCTTTTAGCGTATAAAATTACAAAATTTTACCCAAATACAAAAGCATTTGACCGCAAAAGTTATCAACAACAAAACGGTCGCAAAAAGCATACCAAAAAACGATTGGTGCGCATTACCACTCCGGACGGATTATTTTTTGTCGATTTGTTCGAATGTGTTGTCGTCGTAGAAGAGTATGACGCGCACGATGGAACGCTGCGCAGGTTGCGCAGGCTGTGCCACCTGTTGCGGTGTAGATGGCGCTACGGTTTCGGGCGCCTTATTTTGATGGTATTCGTTTGTGTACGAGTCAGTTGGCTGTATTTGGTCGAACAAAGTGGGCTCGTTAGGCTGCGTTATTTGGCCAAACATATCGCCTTTGCCCAAAATAAGCCAATCTGTACTGACTTCGGGAAAGCGTTCGAGGATTTTTTGCGCCACATCCAACGACGGATTGCTGCGTCCGCTTTTGATGTGCGACATGGTCGAGCGCTCCACACCAATTTCGTCGGCAAAAGCTGCCAACGTCATCTGTTTTTCGTCTAATAGTTGCAAAATACGCGTTTTCATAAATGTAAATTTTTAAGGTTACAAATGTAATAATTATTTACCGTTTTACAAAGTACAAATGTAATTTATTTTTGTACCACCATCAAGTACATTTGTAACAAACGCCGCTATTTATGCAATTATTGATTAAACAAATACTTTATATATTTTTCTTAAATAATTCATTTATAAATACTAAACTAAACAAAATAAGCGTCTATCACCAATTTTCTGTAAAGAGTCCACCACCCTATCGATTTTGTTTTATATTTTACTTTAACAAATAAAACTAAAACATTGATTATGAGCAATAAATATATCAATAAAATCGATTGTTAATGAAAAAATGCTGTTTCTTACGATTTGTAAGTTGCTATTTAATATTGTAATTTACAAACGAATTATTTTTGTAATTTTACTGCTATTTTAGCATATTTACTTTTGTAAATTAGACTAATTTTTACATTTGTAATTATGAAAATTGTCATTTTTCTGCTCAAAAATACAGTTGGCATCAAAATTTCAGTATTTTGAACAACTGTACACGGCGGGCGCAAATACGCAATTCTCGCGGCAGTTTGTGCGTGCGCTCCTCTGCGCAAAAAAATGCACAAAAAAAACGGTTCACCCTTCACAGGGGAAACCGCTCCATTTAATATATGAACAAATTTTACAACTATTCAGCACTACTCTGTGCAGCAGCATCTCGTTCGAGGGTCAGTTCGTGATCCACCAAAATGCGGCCGCAATATTCGCAAACAATAATTTTTTTGCGTTGGCGAATATCCAATTGGCGTTGTGGCGGAATTTTGTTGAAACAGCCACCGCACGCATCGCGTTCTACGCTCACTACAGCCAAACCGTTGTGTGCATTTTTGCGAATGCGTTTGAACGCCGTGAGCAAACGCGGCTCGATTTTTTCCTCGAGGCCAAGCGCTTTGACGCGCAAACGTTCCTCTTCTTGTTTGGTTTCGGCCACAATTTCGTTCAACTCGCTCTTCTTTTGCACCAAATCGTCGTTGCGTTCCAAACAGCGTTGTTTTGCGGCCTCCATATCAGCAACTTTCGCCTCTTGTTCAGCCGTATATTCGCGTATGTGTTTTTCGGACAATTCGATTTCCAGATTTTGAAATTCGATTTCTTTCGACAGCGCGTCGTACTCGCGATTGTTGCGCACATTGTTTTGTTGTTCGGTGTTTTTTTCGATTTTAGCGCGCGATTCGTCGATTTTGATTTTTTCGGCTTCGGTGCGTTTGCGCAAATCAACAATATCGTTGTGACATTTTTCGATGCGCGTTTGCAAACCGGCAATTTCGTCTTCGAGATCTTGCACTTCGAGCGGAAGTTCGCCGCGTAACGTCTTAATTTTGTCGATTTCGGATACGACACGTTGCAAATCGTAGAGCGCTTTCAGGCGTTCTTCTACCGAAACTTCTTTTACTTCTGGTGTTTTTTGTTCTGCCATAATTATATGATTTCCAATTATTTATACTATTTTGCGACATTGAATCAGTGTACCAAAACGCGTTTTGGCTCCGATTCTGCCAATCGAATTGCAAAGTTAGGAATTTTTTTTGATAATTGTTCAAAAAATATCTCTTTTGTAAACTGTTCCGATTCAAAATGTCCGATATCGGCTATTACGAGCCGATTGTCGGCTTCGAAAAAGCGGTGATACGTTACATCGGCCGTTACATACACATCGGCTTTGGCGGCTTTGGCATCGGCTATGAAGTCGGCTCCGCTGCCGCCGCATAGAGCGATACGCCGCACAGGACGTCCGAGCAGCGGCGAATGTTTAACGGCATCGGTGCCAAAGGTCTGTTTGAGGCGTTGCAAAAAGTCTGTTTCGTCCATGCTTTCCGGCAAATTGCCCACGACACCCAATCCGGCCATCGGCCATGTGTTTTCCAACGCAATGAGGTCGAACGCCGGTTCTTCGTACGGATGCGCGCGCAGCAAAGCCGACACGACAGCGGCTTGTCGGAATTTTGGCAAAATGACTTCCAAGCGTGTTTCGGGTTCGGTATGCAACTCGCCCACTGTGCCACAAAACGGGTGTGTGTCGGCACCGGCGCGGAATGTGCCATGGCCTTCGCTTGCATAACTGCACGCATCGTAATGGCCTATATGACCGGCGCCGGCGGCAAACAACGCCTCGCGAACGGTTGCGAGGTGCGCCGTTGGCACGAAAGTTACCAATTTGAGCAACTTTTGTTGTTGCGGCACAAGCACTTGCATGTCGTGTAAGCCAAGTTTTTCGCCCATTCTGAAACTGACACCGCCCCAAACGCTGTCCATGCAGGTATGCGAGGCGTAAATGGCGATGTCGTTTTTGATGGCGGCGATGACACAACGTTCCACTTCGTTGCGACCGGTTATTGATTTCAATCCTCTGAAAATCAGTGGATGATGCGATATTATCAGATTGCAGCCGTGCTGTTTGGCTTCGTCGATAACCTGTTCAGACACGTCGATGCACAACAATATACCGGTGATGTCGGTTTGGCGCCGGCCTACCAACAATCCGCAGTTGTCAAAATCCTCCTGCAAGGCTGTAGGAGCGATTTGTTCCAATGCGTCGAGTATGTTTTGTAGTTGCATGTGTCTGTGTATAAACGCGTTAGTTGTTTATTTTGGGATATTGAATTTTGTGGTGTCCACTTGTCCGTTTACTTTGTAGTCGGCCATAGTGTAAATGTTGCTGTTGCCCGAAAATTCGTTCATTTCCATCGTGTTCAGCAGGTGCGTCTGTTTGCTGTACCGCAAGACGATGGTTTTGTATCCGCGCGCGGCTTTTTTGCGCGCAGTCAGCGTTACGGTATATCCTTTGGCATCTTCGGCAACGGTCAGGTCGGCATCATTCTCGTTGGCTAACGTGCGCACTTTGCCTTGCAAACAATATAATAGTGTGTTGCGCAGGCTGCGCATCGGCAGGTTTTTGTCGGTGTCGAACTGCAGTTTTTTGCCATTGCGCAGCATATAGAATTGTTTTCCGTTGATAATCAACGCTTCGCCGGCTTGATTGTAGTGTTGCGCCATTTTGTCGGGTGCTACGAAATAAAGTGTGCCGTCGAGGTGTGTTTTGCTGCCTGTGGCCGCTACCACTTTCATTTGTCGGAATGTGGTTGATAGGGTTTTGGCGGCAGTACCGGCCTGCTCTATTTTGTCGAGAACGGCGGTGTCGTCGGCAAACGTTTTGACGGGAGATAATAGCAAAACCGCTAAAAGCAATTTTTTCACTGCGAATGCCGTCCAAAACAATCTGTTCGATTTTTTCAGCACGGCGCCGAAATGATATTTGTTCATGTTGCTGTGGTTAAATTGTTACGAATAAAGTCCGCCGTTTATCGAGATACATTCGCCTGTGATGTATCCGGCTTCGGGCGATGCCAAGAATCCGACCAACGCGGCAATTTCTTCGGGTTCGCCAAAACGGTTCATCGGAATTGTTTTTTTCAGTTCGGCTTCGTCGAGGCCTTCCACCATGTCGGTTTTTACAAATCCGGGTGCCACGGCATTGACCGTTACGCCTTTTCGGCCGATTTCTTGTGCCAGCGCCTTAGTCGAGGCTATCAGACCGCCTTTGGCAGCCGAGTAGTTGCATTGTCCGGGCAGGCCTTTCAAGCCCGACAGCGATGCCATGTTGATGATGCGCCCATATTTTTTGCGCAACATTTTTGTCAATACCGGACGCGTTACGTTGTAGAACGAGAACAGATTGGTTTTCAGTACTTTATCGAAATCTTCGGGTTCCATGAACACCATCAGGTTGTCGCGCCGAATGCCGGCATTATTGACGAGCACTTCGATATAATCGTCGGGGTGTGCCTGTTGCCACCCTTCGATGGCTGCGGTGCAAGCGTCGTAGTCGGCCACATCGAATTTGAGCAGTTCGCCGGTGCTGCCGACTTCGGCTATCAGTTCAAGGGTCTTTTGCGCTTCGGCGTCGTTCGACATATAGTTCACTATGACTGTGTAGCCCATTTTGGCCAATTTGATGCACACGGCACGTCCGATGCCGCGGCTGCCGCCTGTTACTAATGCGTATTTCATATTTAATGTATTTGGATATTAAACAGATTTTTGTTCATTCTGCAAAGATACGAAATATTTGTCATACAGCAAAATGCGCGCGTTAATATTGTACTGCTTTTTGCATTTGTTTGTATGCTTGTTGGAAATTTTTCATAAATTTAGCACGTTTGCGCGGGTTGTAAAAGTCGGACGTGGTGGCGCGGCTGGCGGCCGATGGCGGCATGGCGGCATCTTTCATATATTCGTCGATGCGCAATGCGCGCCCGCGTTCGATGTAGTTTTTGACAAACTGTTCGAAGAGTTCGCTTGTGGCTACCGCAAATGTAGCCACCTCGTGTCCGAGATCGACATAGTGGCGTGCGTAGTACGGGAAACCCAATTTATCGAATCGCGCAGCAAGCGGTTTTGTGCCAAACAAGCCGATGTTAAAGAGTTTTATTTGCGAATATTTGACCAAATGATCAGTGGTGCCGTGCACAAACAGGGTCGGTGCCGGTGCATGTTTGGGATATTTGACTTTGCCGTCGAACGAGAGTATGGCACCCGAATAGGCGACAATGCCGGCAAAACGAAAATCGTCGGGCAAGGCGGCTGTAACATCGAAACCGTTGGCAAACGCGTAGTCGGTGTGCAAGGCTGTGATGGCGCCAGCACTCGAACCTACCAAAATAATCCGATCGGGCGAAATCTGAAATTCGTCGGCATGAGCCAACAGGAAATTAACGGCAGCCACGCAATCTTCGACCGCCATGTTGATGGCGTTTTTCAATATTTTGATGGTCGAAGCGCCCACATTGGTTACGCCTTTCATGCCAAGCCGATAGTCGATGGCAGCTACTGCATAGCCACGGTCGCACATTTTTTGTGCATAGTTTACCGCCTCGGTCTCGGTGCGCGCGCCCGACATGAAACCGCCGCCAAACATATACACGATGCAATAACGTTGCGGCAAGGGTTGTTCGGGCAGGTAGAGGTCGAGGGCAAGTTGTTGCGTGTCGCGCAGGGCGAAAATGTGTGTCTGCACCGTGTGCGCCGACAATCCAACCACACACAACAGCGTGATACACAGCAGAGAAAAACGTTTTTTCATAATGAACTGTTTTTTTGAAAATTGCTACCAAAATTTATGCCAATCGAACCAAAAAAACGGGCAAATCACCAGATTCACCCGTTTTTGTATTGGTTACGCCATCGGTTTAAGCCAAAAATTGACGTATGCGTTCGGCCACTTGTACCGGTGTGAAACCGAGTTTTTCGTCGAGCACTTTGTATGGTGCCGAAAATCCGAACGATTCGAGGCCGTAAACAATGCCATCGACGCCAACCAATCCTTCGAGATTGACCGGCAGGCCGGCAGTCAAGCCAAATTTCTTGACACCGTGCGGCAATATTTGTTCCTGATATTCAGCCGATTGCGAGCGGAACAAGCCTTCGGACGGCACCGATACCACGCGTACACGTTTGCCTTCGGCACGCAGAATGGCAGCGGCTTCGCTCAAAGTGGACACTTCGCTGCCCGATGCCACCAAAATGACGTCGGGATTGCCGTCGCACGTTACGATGTAGGCGCCATGGGCGGCATCGCGCTGATCGGTTGGCAAGTCGTTGATGTTCTGGCGGCTCAAGATGATGGCCGACGGTGTAGCCGTGTTTTCCATCATCAGTTTGTAGCATGCGGTGCACTCTTCGGCATCGGCCGGACGGAGCACGAGCATCGAGTTTTTGCCGTGGTGATTTTTCAGTTTTTCCATCAAGCGGATTTGCGCTTCCTGTTCGACGGGTTCGTGCGTGGGGCCGTCTTCGCCAACGCGGAAAGCATCGTGCGACCAGATGAATTTGACGGGCAATTCCATCAGCGCGGCCATACGAACAGCCGGTTTCATATAGTCGGAGAAAACGAAGAATGTGGCGCATGCAGCGATGACGCCTCCGTGCAAGGCCATGCCCAAGCAAACGCAGGCCATGGTGAGTTCGGCTACACCGGCTTGCAGGAATGCGCCGCTGAAATCGCCGCGTGTCATGGCGTGTGTCTGTTTGAGGAAACCGTCGGTTTTGTCGGAGTTCGACAAGTCGGCCGACGACACAATCATATTTTCGACCTGTTTGGCCAACTGTCCGAGCACTGCGGCCGAAGCGGCGCGTGTGGCGCTGTTGGGTTTCTGCTCCACTTTGCTCCAATCGATTTTTGGTGCTTTGCCCGAGAAAAACAGTTCCAATTTGGCGGCCAATTCAGGATTGGCTTTTGCCCATTCGGCTTGAGCAGCACGTTTTTTAGCAACGATTTCTTTCAGTTCGGCTTCGCGTTTAGCATAAATTTCTTTGGTTTCGGCAAAGAATTGGAAAGCGTTGTCGGGGTCGCCGCCGAGGGCTTTCACCGTGTTGCGATAGGCATCGCCGCCGAGCGGCGCGCCGTGTGTGGCGCAGTTGTGTTCGAAACTCGAGCCATCGGCTTTGAGTGCGCCTTTGCCCATGATGGTGTGTCCGATGATGAGTGTCGGGCGCTCGTGTTCGGCTTTGGCGGCTGTGAGTGCTTCGCGAATGGCTTTCACGTCGTGTCCATCGATTTTGATGACGCGCCAGCCCCATGCTTCGTATTTTTTAGCGGTATCTTCGCACGTTACAGCCGATGTTTCGGTCGAGAGTTGGATGTCGTTGGCATCGTAGAACATGATGAGGTTGTCCAAGCCGAGCGTTCCGGCAATGCGTCCGGCGCCTTGCGAAATTTCCTCCTGCACGCCACCATCCGAAATGTAGGCGTAGATGGTTTGGTTCATCACGTCGCCGAATTTGGCTTTCAGGAATTTGGCAGCGATGGCTGCGCCCACGGCAAAGGTGTGTCCTTGTCCGAGCGGTCCCGATGTGTTTTCGATGCCGCGCATCACGTCCACTTCGGGGTGTCCCGGCGTTACACTGCCCCACTGACGCAGTTGTTGCAGGTCGTCGAGCGAGAATTTGCCGGTGCAAGCCAACACAGAATAGAGCATCGGCGCCATGTGTCCCGGATCGAGGAAAAAGCGGTCGCGACTTGCCCAACGCGGGTCTTGCGGGTCGTATTCCAAAAATTCGGAATAGAGCACGTTGATGAAATCGGCGCCCCCCATAGCGCCACCCGGGTGTCCGGAATTGGCTTTTTCGACCATCGAAGCGGCTAACACGCGAATGTTGTCGGCAGCTCGGTTCATTTGTTCAATTGTGTTCATGATTTTTAATATTTAAGGTGTTTTTTAATAAGCATTCATCATGTTTTTCACTTCGTCGTTGACCATGGCAGCAAACGCGTCGGGCGTCATAATGCCTTTGTCGCCTTCGCCTTGTTTGCGTACCGAAATGGTGCCGTCGGCGGCCTCTTTTTCGCCTACAATCAACAAGTAAGGGATGCGTTTGAGTTCGTTGTCACGGATTTTGCGACCGATTTTTTCGTCGCGAAAATCGCCGATGGTGCGTACGTCGAGAATGTTGAGACGGTTGGCCACTTGTTGTGCATAGTCGTTGTATTTTTCGCTGATTGGCAGCACCACGGCTTGGTCGGGCAAGAGCCACAATGGGAATTTGCCGCCCGTGTGTTCGATAAGCACGGCCACAAAGCGTTCCATCGAGCCGAATGGTGCGCGGTGAATCATCACCGGACGATGTTTAACGTTGTCGGTGCCGGTATATTCGAGGTCGAAGCGTTCCGGCAGGTTGTAATCGACCTGAATGGTACCCAACTGCCAGCGGCGGCCGATGGCGTCTTTGACCATGAAGTCGAGTTTCGGGCCGTAGAAAGCAGCCTCGCCATACTCCACTTTGGCATTCAGGCCTTTCTCTTGGCATGCCTCAACGATAGAGCGTTCGGCCTTTTCCCATACTTCGTCGCTACCGACATATTTTTCGTGGTCGTTGGGGTCGCGCAACGAGATTTGCGCTTCGAAACTTTCGAATTTCAACGCTTTGAAAATGATGGAGATGATGTCCATGACGCGCAAAAATTCGTCTTTCACTTGGTCGGGGCGGCAGAATATGTGTGCATCGTCCTGCGTGAACGAGCGCACACGCGTCAGTCCGTGCAGTTCGCCGCTCTGTTCGTAGCGATAGACCGTACCAAATTCGGCGATGCGCAGCGGCAGATCTTTGTACGAGCGTGGCGTGTTTTTGTAAATCATGCAGTGATGCGGGCAGTTCATCGGTTTCAGCAGATAGACTTCGCCCTCTTCCGGCGTGGTTATCGGTTGGAAACTATCTTTGCCGTAGTGGTCCCAGTGGCCTGACGTTACATAGAGTTGTTTGCCGCCGATGTGCGGTGTCATCACCTCCTGATAGCCGTAGCGTTTTTGAATCGTGCGCAGGAATTCTTGCAAGCGCAAACGCAGTGCGGTTCCTTTCGGCAGCCAGAGCGGCAGGCCTTTGCCTACCATGTCGGAGAAGGTGAAAAGTTCCATCTCTTTACCGATTTTGCGGTGGTCGCGTTTTTTGGCTTCTTCGAGCATGACCAGATATTCGTCGAGCATTTTTTTCTTGGGGAACGAAATGCCGTAGATGCGTGTCAGTTGCGGACGATGTTCGTCGCCGCGCCAATAGGCACCGGCCACGCTCAACAGTTTGATGGCTTTGATTTCGCCGGCGTTGGGCAAATGCGGACCGCGACACAGATCGACAAAAGCACCTTGTCGATAGAGCGTGATGGTTCCGTCGGCGAGTTCCGATATGAGTTCGACTTTGTAGTTTTCGCCTTTGGCTTCGAACATTTTCAGGGCATCGGCTTTCGAAATATCTTCGCGCACAACGGCCTCTTTTTTGGCAGCCAATTCGGCCATTTTCTTTTCGATTTTTTCCAAATCGGTTTCTTTGATGACTTCGCCATTGGCGGGTTCTACATCATAGTAGAAGCCGTTTTCGATGGCCGGCCCGATGCCGAATTTGATGCCGGGATACAACTCGGTGAGCGCTTCGGCCAACAGGTGTGCCGATGTGTGCCAAAAGGTGTGTTTGGCTTCGTCGTCCTCCCATTTGTGCAGTTTCAGCGTGCTATCCTCTGTTATCGGGCGCGACAAATCGCGCACTTCGCCATTGACCGTAGCCGCCAACACTTCGGCAGCCAAACGCGGGCTGATACTTTCGGCTATCTGTAAAGCGGTGGTACCTGCTTGATACTCACGCACTGAGCCGTCCGGAAATGTAATTTTCATATCTGTTTCTTTCTTTAATTTGTTAATTGCTGTTCGCCGCGACCACTCGCGCGAGTGTCAGCGGTATTCAACCTGCAAAGATACAAAAATATTTGCTAAATGCCAAAAGTATGGAAAAATTGCATAAAACTTTTGCACAAATGCGTTATCGTTTTAGATTTTTGCTTAACTTTGCCCACAATTTTAATATATAGTGTATGATGACAAAAATATGGTATCCGTTGTATGTGGTTTACGAATTTTGCGTGTTCATTCCCATCGGGTTGGTTATAACGCTATTGACGGCCGTTACCACCATTTGCATATCGCCATTTAGCAAAAGCGCCAAGTGGGGATATTATCCGGCCATTTTGTGGGCGCGTTTGTTGTGTTGGTTGGCGTTTGTGCGTGTGCGCATTGTGGGGCGCGACCTGTACGATGCTCAAAAATCGTATATTTTTGTGGCCAATCATCAGAGCATTTACGACATTTTTCCGATTTACGGCTACATCGATAGTCGTTTTGTGTGGATTATGAAAAAAGAGATCGAAAAAATTCCTTTTATCGGCAGAGCGTGCAGTGCAGCCGGCCACATTTTTATCGATCGCAGCAGCGCCATCAAGGCCAAACGCAGCATGGACATAGCTGAACGCAAGTTGCGCAACGGACTGTCGGTTGTGATTTTTGCTGAAGGACACCGCACGCGCGATGGTCATCTCGGGGCATTCAAGCGTGGCGCATTCAGCATTGCGGCCGACCTGCATCTGCCGGTGGTTCCCATTACCATCAACGGCGCGTACGATGTGTTGCCGACCGGTTCGTGCTTGATACATCCCGGCACCATCGAACTGCGGTTTCATCAGCCTATCGACACGCAGGCGCTGACACACGACAACCTGAACGAATTTGTCGAGCAGACGCGCAACATTATCGCAAACGATTTGACGACACGGTGAAAAAACTATTGGCCATATTGTTTGTATGTATTTGTGTTACAGACATTCAGGCACAATACTACTCTACCAAATCGCGCAAAGCCATCGATTTGTTTGAACAAGCGCGCATCACCTACAATGCCGCCGAACGCGAAGCGTTGTTGGCCAAAGCCATCAGCAAGGACAAAAATTTCGTGGAAGCCTATTGGTTGCAAGCGCAACACGCCTTGCGCAACAACCATTACGACCAAGCCTTGCAGATTTTAGCCAAAATAGACCGGCCGACATTTGCGCGCCACTGCGAAACACAGGCTATGATAGCCGAAATTTATTATCTGTCGGGACGTTACGCACAAGCCGTCGAAAAGGCCGAAGCCATTACTGATGGCGGTTACATGCGTCAGAAAATGAAGATGTTGGAACGTTTCAACACGGCATTGCAGTTGTACGAAAATCCGGTGCCGTTCGACCCCGTCAATCTGAAAACCATCAACACGCGTTTCGACGACTATTTCCCGAGCATCACAGCCGATGGACGCATGATTTCGACCACCGTATTGGTCGATGAAACACCCTATTATAATCAGGAAGATTTGTATTGGAGCCGTCGGCAAGATGATGGCACATGGCAAATAGCACGGCCGTTGTCTGCGCCGATGAATACCGACCAAAACGAAGGTTCGCAAAGTTTTTCGGCCGACGGACGCTATATGTTTTTTGTGGCGTGCGACCGCAAGGACGGCGTCGGCAGTTGCGACATCTATTACGCGTTGCGCATCGGCAACGGTTGGAGCAATCCCATCTGCATTGGAGCGCCGGTGAACACGCCCTATTGGGAGAGCAATCCGGTGCTGTCGCCCGCCGGCGACGAATTATTTTTTGTATCGAGCCGACCGCCGTGTCTTGGTGGCAAAGATATTTGGCATTGCCGTGTGGAGATAGCAGAAAATGGTTTGTTGCAATTCTCCGATGCTGCGAATTTAGGTGCGCCCATCAACACCGACCAAGACGACTATGCGCCATTCATTCACGCCGACAATCAAACGCTCTATTTTGCATCGAACGGTCATTTTGGTTTGGGACGCAGCGATATTTTTGTGTCGCGACGCACGGCCGATGGTTGGAGTGTGCCGCAAAACATCGGTTATCCCATCAACAGCAACGGCGATGAGGCCGGTTTCGTAGTCGATGCTGCCGGCACAAAAGCCTATTTCGCCTCCGATCGCATCGAACAGAATGGCCAGAAACTCGACATCTACGAAATTACCCTGCCCGAGTCGGTGCGTCCTGCGCCGATGGCCTTCGTCAGCGGACGTGTGTTTAACGCCACCAGCCGGCACAACATCGATGCTGTGGTCGAGATTTTCGACACCGACAGCGCTCGCAAAATTTACGAATCCATTTCCGACCGGCAGCTCGGCGAATTTACGGCTTATCTGCCTATCGATGGGCATTTTGGAATCAATGTCCACCGCAAAGGATTTTTATTCTATTCAGGCAATATCGCCTCGACTAACGATTCGTTGCTGATTGCGCTACAACCGGCCAAACCGGGTACCAAAATCGTGTTGCACAATCTCTTTTTTGCATTCAATTCGGCAGAAATAGAGCCACAATCAACGACCGAAATTGCTCATTTAACGCGGTTTATGCGTCAAAACCCGAAAGTACGCATCGAAATTGTCGGTCATACGGACAACATTGGTACCGAAAGCTACAACCTGCAACTGAGTCAGGCGCGTGCCGACGCCTTGCGACGTGCGCTGATTGAACAAAACATTGCCGCCGAGCGCATTGCAGCATCAGGACGAGGCAGCAGCGAACCCGTGGCCGACAACACCACCGAAGCCGGACGCGCCGCCAATCGCCGCGTAGAGATACACATTATAGAATAACTCACCGACATGACACAACAAACAACCTTTGTGCTGCAACCCAAACGACGTGGTTTCCATCTGATAACCAACGAAATATGCAGCCATTTGCCCGCCTTGCCGGAGTGCGGACTACTCCACTTGTTCATACAACACACATCGGCAGCCTTGAGCCTGAACGAAAACGCCGATCCCGATGTTCAAACCGACCTCCAGAGTGCCTTCAATCAGTTGGTGCGCGAACGCGAACCCTACTACACGCACACCTGCGAAGGCGACGACGATATGCCGGCGCACATCAAAAGCACGCTGATTGGGGCAAGCATCACCATTCCGATAAGCCGACATCGGCTGAACCTCGGCACATGGCAAGGAATTTATTTGTGCGAATTTCGCAACCGCGCAACAGGACGTCATATTGTGGCAACCATCATCGAATAACAAATGCGAATATACATATAAAGAAAAATTATATTATATATTCGCAAACACATAACACGCTATGAAACAACAGAATAACGATTGGAAGTCGCGATTAAACATTGTCTATTCCACAAATCCCGATTTTGCCTACGAAACCGTGGAAGAAAACACCGCTACCACCCTGCCACCGCAGCAGCAAAAACTGCATGTACAACTCGAACGGCGCAATCGGGGCGGTAAAGCCGTAACGCTTGTCAGCGGCTTTGTTGGTACTGACGATGACCTGAAAGAACTCGGTCGCCTGTTGAAAACTCGCTGCGGCGTAGGCGGTTCTGCCAAAGATGGCGAAATAATAATTCAAGGCGAATGGGTTGAAAAGGTAAAAACACTGCTCGCCGAACTCGGTTACAGAGTCAAATAAATTCGCCAGAAAAACGGCATTTGCATTACGTCAGATTCATGCGAATGCGCCACGCCGCCGGATAGAGATTATTACAGCGATTGCCAATGTTTTTCACCCAGCCGAGCGGCACTTGCCGATAGGTAACCAACAAAAATCCTTTGGGCGCATCGGGCAGAAAAATCGCTTCGCAACGCAAATACCGCAAAGCAGTTTCCAGATCGACCTCCACTCTATTAAACGCCTCAGCATTAAGCACTTTGCTCAGCGCCAAACTCGGTTGCGGCAGAAAATCGCGCCCTTTTTGTTCGGCCAAAGCCACGCCAAAATGCAAAACATGCAGTTGTTTGAGGCAAACTTGCAGCAAACCGATGTGCGACCATGCAAAGGCATACTGTTTGCCGAGATGTTCGAGATGCGCGTATAAATCGCTATCGTTCAAATAGTTAATGAATTGAGAATCGGCGAGTCTTCGATATTGTGTTTTAGTGTGTATCTTGGCAGATGGTTCAGCATCGAGTTTGCGCAACACGCTGATAAACAAGCCCTCGCCACGCGTTTTGTGCGGATAGAAATGGTATCCTT
Organism: Paludibacteraceae bacterium; assembly: GCA_051870755.1. Classification (GTDB taxonomy): domain Bacteria; phylum Bacteroidota; class Bacteroidia; order Bacteroidales; family Paludibacteraceae; genus W0P28-013. The sequence continues at coordinate 48,921 of JBJECE010000014.1, forward strand.
CAGCCGTTTCGGTGATTTGCCATGCCGGATCGATGGGCAAACGCAATAGTTCGGCACCGAACCGGTTACAAAGCCAACGCACATTTTCTTCGTTTTCGAACGGATTGTAAGTGCAAGTGCTGTAAATCAAAATGCCGTTGGTTTTCAGGCAATGCCACGCGGCCTGCAAAATGTCGCGTTGGCGCTCGACACAGTGTTGCACATTGGCCGGCGACCACTCGGCCACAGCCGTATCATCCTTTCGAAACATGCCTTCGCCGGAGCAAGGTGCATCGACCAAAACAGCATCGAACGTGCCTGCAAAAGTGGCAAAATCGGACGGCGCATTATTGGTAACAATCACATTCGGATTGCCCCATTTTTGCAGATTTTCGGATAAGATGTGTGCGCGTTGTCGTACAAATTCGTTGGCCACTAACAAGCCGCCGTGGCTCACATGTTGCGATAGTAAAGTCGATTTGCCACCGGGCGCCGCGCACATATCGAGCACCATAGCATCGGACGCAACAAACTGATTTACAGTGTATTGCAAAAACATCGACGACGCTTCCTGCACATAGTAGACGCCGGCATGAAACCAAGGGTCGCGCGTAAAATTCGGGCGTTCGGACAGATAGTGTCCCTGCGGGCACCACGGCACTCTATCGCCATCGACAGGTAGATCGGTTTTGTCGTTCCAGCGAACACTCGTTATCGGCGCTTCGTTCAACGCCGCTTCAAACTGCGCCCATTCGTCCCCAAATAGCGGTTTCAGGGTGGCAACAAACTCAGCCGGTAGCAATGGCATGTGGTTGTGGTTATTCGATTTTATCCCAATACATTGTCAGGCCGAACATCGACACGCCCCAATAGCCGCGCACGCGCAGTGTCGAGTCGTTTTCGAAACGCATGTACGATCGGTAGAAACGTCCGTTCTGCGGATTGTACACTTCGCCGTTTTGCCACTCTTTTTCGTCTTTGTTGTAGGCCAAATGACGCATCATCACCACGCTGTCGCATGGCGTATTGCGCAGTGCCGGATTCGGATTATTGACATCGCGGCGGCGTGTGCCATCGGGATTGTTCGGGTGGTTCATCCACACCACTTGTGCATCGTAAGTGCCTTGTGCTGTGCGGTATATACGCACTTTGCACTGTTCGCCGGAGGTGAATTTATCGACCACGTAATACAAGCCGCAGATTTTGTCGGCTTCGGTGTCGGCAAAGACGCTTATCACCGGCAGAAACATCAATATGCACATTAAAAGCAATTCTATCATAGTCAGAATAGTGTTAATTGTCCTGTTATTTCATCTATCTCGTCGCCATCAGACGGCGTTGGGCTGTCGTTGTCGTTTTTGGTGGTGTCCACGGTTACGATTTCGATATTGCCGATAGCGTCATCGGCGTTTTTCGTGGTATCGACCGTAACGATTTCCGGTTGCGGTTCGTCGGCGGCCGATTCTTGTGGTTCGGTCGGTTCGACGGCCGGCATCCGTAGCGGTTCCAACTCTTCGACGTTTTCTACCGTCCACGTAGTCAGGCGTTTACCTTTGGCTTTGTAACTTTTGACGGCAATGAATGTTTCGCCATCGACCTCGAATGGATCACGGAACGAGTCGCCGCCGCCGAGTGTTACTTTGAAACGCGGATAAACCTGATCGGACAGAGCAAACAGCCGCGACAATTTGCTGTCGCCAATGAACGATGTGCGATTTTTTTGCACCTCGAACATGAATCGTTTCAAGTAGGCAAATCCCTGTTCGGCGTCGTACAAGGCGGCCGACCACACTTTGCCGACTTCGAATTTTTCGATGCGCAGAATGTCGTCGTCGTAGTGGTTGTTCAGGTCGAAATTGGTTGTGTAGAAATCGCCGTTTTTAGTGATGACCAGAATTTGGTCGTCGTTGAAAAACTCGCCCAAATATTGTCCGCGTTTGTCGATGTTCAGGCGCAACACGTCGGCATCGAACCAAATGGGTGTGCCGCCGAGCGTCGAACCGCCTTTTTGTTTGAGCACGATTTTGTGTACATCGAATTTTGTCAGGATATTGCCCATCGATTGGCGTCCTTTGATAGCGATTTCCGAAAAATCTTTTTCGAATGTCAAGTTTTTGATGCGGCGTGTTGTGGGGCGCAACGTTACTTTGATGGTTTCGGCTTCGCCGTTCGGGTTGGCCGTGAAATAGACAATTTTGGAGTTCGGCGCGCCTTTGGTGAGGTCGTATTCTTTATCGCGCGTTACGCTGCTCACGGCAAATCGTTTGATGTAGTACGCGCCGCCGCGTCCGTCGCGATACACCACGTTGTAGATGGTGCGTTGGTCGTTTTTCAGATAGACTGCCACATGAATAATATCCTTGCCCACATAGGCTTTTTCGGCCACTTTCACCACCTTATATTTACCGTCTTTGAAAAAGATGATGATGTCGTCGATATCGGAGCAGTTGCACACAAACTCGACATTTTCGTCTTTTTTGAGTCCCGTTCCGATGAAACCTTCGACCCGATTGACGTAGAGTTTGGCATTGGCTTCGACCACTTTGGCAGCCTGAATGGTTTCAAAATTGCGTATTTCGGTCAAGCGCGGGAATGCTTTGCCGTATTTTTCTTTCAGATGCGTGAACCAATTGATGGCATAATCGACAATATGCTCCAGATTGTAGCGCACTTTTTCCATCTGTTCTTCGATGTTGACAATGTCTTCGTCGGCTTTTTTGAGGTCAAATTTCGAAATTTTGCGCACCGGTTTTTCGCACAATTTTATCACGTCGTCGCGCGTTATCGGTTTGCGCAACAGGTTACGATACGGGTCGAATCCGTGCTCGATGGCTGTCAGTTGGTCGTCCCACGTTTTGAAATCTTGTTCCAAAATTTTGTAGATGCGTTTCTCGAAGAATATTTTTTCGAGCGACGTCCAATGCCAACGGTCTTCGAGTTCGCCCATTTCGATGTTCAACTCTTCGGTCAGCAGTTTCACCGTTTGTGCCGTATTACGGCGCAGCACTTCGCTCACGGTGATGAAGCAGGGTTTTTGGTCGTCCACCACGCAGCAGTTGGGCGAGTAACTGACCTCGCATTTGGTAAAGGCATACAGCGCATCGATGGTTTTGTCGGACGAGGTTTTGGCTTCGAGATGCACCAAAATTTCGACACCGGCCGCAGTGTGATCCTCCACTTTTTTGATGTTTATTTTGCCTTTTTCGTCCGCCGACACAATCGTTTCGATAAGTGTGCCGACCGTCATTCCATACGGTATATCTTTGATAACCAACGTTTTGTTGTCCAACTTTTCGATATGTGCGCGAATTTTCACCACGCCGCCGCGTTCGCCGTCGTTGTAACGGCTCACATCGACCAAGCCGCCTGTCGGGAAATCGGGGAAAAGTTGAAACGGCTCGTTGCGCAAAACGGCAATCGATGCGTCGAGCAACTCGTTGAAGTTGTGCGGCATGATTTTGGAGTTGAGTCCAAGGCCGATGCCTTCGCAGCCTTGTGCCAAGAGCAGCGGAAACTTCACGGGCAGCGAAATTGGTTCCTGATTACGTCCGTCGTACGATGGTTTCCACGGCGTAGTTTTGGGGTTGAACACCGCCTCCAGCGCAAATTTCGACAAGCGCGCTTCGATGTAACGTGGCGCTGCGGCTTCGTCGCCGGTGAGTATGTTGCCCCAGTTTCCCTGACAATCGATGAGCAGATTTTTCTGTCCCAAATTGACAAGCGCCGTATAGATGGACGCATCGCCATGCGGATGGAACTGCATGGTCGAACCCACAATGTTGGCCACTTTGTTGTAACGCCCGTCGTCCAGACGTTTCATGGCGTGCAGCACGCGGCGCTGTACGGGTTTCAGGCCGTCGTTGATGTGCGGAATAGCACGGTCGAGATTGACATACGAAGCATAGTCGAGAAACCACGTTTGATACATGCCCGACAGATGTCGTTTGGCATTTTCGTCCTGCATATTCGGCATCTTGTAGTCCGAATGTTCTTCGGCGACCGGCTCGTCAGCAGGCGTATCGACGGCGTTTTGTTCGGCATTCGTAGGTTGTACTTCGTCTTCGGGTTGTGGTGTGTTTTTCGTTTCTTCGGCCATAAGTTCGGGTCATTTTTCGCATTAAACGTGCAAAAATACAAAAAAAACGGCATCTCACACCCCTTTATAATAGAAAGTTATCAACAAACGGCACAACGTAATCCGATGATATTTGTTTTTTGCAATAATAAATGCTATTTTTGCACACGCAAAACAGAATCATGAACGAAGAGACACGACAATTCATCATGGCGCATCGGTGCGACGATGTGCGGCAGTTGGCGTTCAAAACCGTACCGCCCGCCATCGACCTGCGCTACGCATTGCAACAAATAGAGGCACGCCAACGACTTGCCGACAAAGTGCCGACGTGGGCTGCCAATCAGCAACTCGAATTTCCGCCGCATCTGTCGGTCGAACAATGTTCGTCGGAGCGGGCGGCGCGCTACAAAGCCTCGCTATTGCAGGGCGACACATTCGTCGATTTGACCGGCGGCATGGGCGTCGATTGTTATTTCATATCGTCCAAATTCAGACAAGCACACTATGTGGAATCGCAACAGCAGTTAGCCACGTTGGCGCGTCAAAATTTCGAGGTGCTCGCTGCCGACATTTGCGGGCACAACCAATCGGCCGAAACTTTTTTGGAACAAATCGATGCGGCCTCGGTCATCTTTATCGACCCGGCACGGCGCGATAACGACGGTCGCAAAATGGTATCGATAAGCGACTGCACGCCCGACGTCGCCGCACTGCAACACACGTTGCTGAACAAAGCGCCGAATGTTCTGATAAAACTATCGCCAATGCTCGACATTGCCGTCGTTCTGCGCGAATTGCAACACGTCAAAGCCATTCACGTCGTGGCTGTCGAAAACGAATGCAAGGAACTGTTAGCCGAATTGGAGCGCGACTTTGACGGCGTCCCAACAGTGCATGCCGTCAATCTAACAGCGGCGCAAACCGAACGCTTTACGTTTTGTCCAAGCGACGAAAAATGTGCCGTTCCGACCATGGCCGCCGGCGTAGGCCGTTACCTGTACGAGCCCAACGCCGCCCTGCTGAAAGCCGGCGCTTTCCGCAGCATAGCGCAACGTTTCGGCATCGACAAGTTGCACAACAACAGCCACTTATACACAGGTGATGATTTGAAAACCGATTTTCCGGGTCGGCGCTTTGCAGTCGATCGCATTGTGCCGTTCAAGTCGCGCATGAAACCGACCGACCTGCCCGACATAGACAAAGCCAATATGGCCGTGCGTAATTTTCCATTAAGCGTTGCCGAACTGCGCAAACTGCTGAAAATAGGCGATGGCGGGCAGACTTACATCTTTGCCACTACCCTATTTGACAATTCTAAAGTGTTGATAATCTGCCACAAAGCGTAGAGCAGCCGTACATCGGCACAAAAACAAAAAATCCCAACCATTTGAGTGATTGGGACTTCTTGCGGTGCGGACGGGACTCGAACCCGCGACCTCCGGCGTGACAGGCCGATATTCTAACCAACTGAACTACCGCACCAAGAGTTGCTTATCAAAAGCGAGTGCAAAGGTACAACATTTATTTGAATCTGCAAACATTTTGGCCATTTTTTTTGAAAAAAAACGCATTTTTTTGTCCGCGCTACGCCAATACACTGATTTTCAGCGGTTCAGAAAGTGTATTTTGCTGCGATGGTCGGGCAACATTTGAAGCCTTTCACCGAACTGAAGTTGACACTCATCTCGATTTCTGTGCCCACAGCGATGCACGGACGTATGTTCCACCACAGTTGCGGCTCGGTGATGAATACAAATTTGGACGTTGTCGGCACATCGAGCGGATTGGCGTGCATATCGAAATAGTTGGTATTGCGTTCGTACCAAAAATCGGCAAAGCCCGTAAACGTAAAGCGATTTTTCCACCAATTCACCGTCCAAACGGCCGTGATTTGGAACGAAGCCGGCTCCTTGCCCATGATGTATTTGTACAGCGCTTTAATATTGTACACGCGCGTGTAGTCTTTGCTATGAAAAAAATAGTCGAGGCCGACCAAAAAAGCGTTGTTGATGGCCAAGCCGTTGCCGTTGGTCATAAACAGACCGCCATTGTATTCGATTTGTGCGCTGATAGGCACTTTTTTCGACAACGAGAAACAGCGAGCCACCTCCATGTAGGCCAAACCGGGGTTGTAGTAAGTGCCGTTTGTCAGCGATGTTTTCGATTTGAAATTGAAATCGAAATCGACAAAAATGAACGTATTGCCGATTTTATCGGTTTTGAACATTTCGAACGTTGTGGTTACATAATTGCGCCCTTCGCCAAAATCGTAATGTACCTGAAAATTCTGCGCTTTAAGAAAAAATGGCGACAAGCAAAAAATGAGAAAAAGCGCTTTTTTAGCAAATACGGGCATTTTAGAAAAATGATTCATGACCTAAAAAATGACGAAACAACGTCTGATTATAAATTATTATTTAATTAAAACGCTGAAAAACAAAAACTTAATGCAATATAGCACCTCATATATACTTCGACGCTTACGATTTTTCAAAAATATGTCAAACAACATACTTTTTATTTTGGCATCATTCCCAAAAAGGTATTAACTTTGCAATGAAAGAAAAACGAGACCAAAATCTTTTTTACCTTAAAACCTAATACTGAGAATTTATTGAGAAAAGGCCTTTTGTGAAAAAGGTCTTTTTTTGTGTGCGCAAAGGTAGATATTTTTTTTGGAATATGTATGCAGATTCAAAAATATTTCGTATATTTGCAAACTCTAACCTTAATCAACAGATACTATTACTATGAAAACAAAAAAGATTGAAATCGATGTTGAAGTTTTGCAATACGAAGAATTGACCGACACCGATCGTGAGTTAATCGACGCCGCCAAAGAGGCCACCAAAGCATCGTATGCGCCCTACTCTCACTTTAGGGTTGGCGCGGCTGTTCGTTTGGAGAACGGCCTAATCTTGCAAGGTTCAAACCAAGAAAACTCGGCTTATCCGTCGGGCTTGTGTGCCGAGCGCGTTACAATGTTCTATGCCAACTCGCGCTATCCGGATGTAGCACCGCGCACATTAGCCATTGCCACGTTTGCCGGTGGCGACTTTTTGGCCGAGCCGATAACACCTTGCGGCGCTTGTCGTCAGGCGCTTATTGACAGCGAAACCCGCTATGGCAAAGATATTGCCGTATTGCTTTTCGGCACGAAATATATTTACAAGGTGAAGTGCATACGCGACCTGATGCCACTTGCGTTCGACAAGGAAAGCCTTGTTTGACACATAACGACACAACACGAATCACTATGGAAAAATTCACAGTAGAATATGTATTCAACAAAGTTTCGCCGGCCATTTTGTGGAACTGCATCTCCACGCCCGATGGTCTCAGCAGTTGGTTTGCCGACAATGTTGACCATGTAGGCAAGGATTTTTCGTTCACTTGGAACAATCACACGCAGCAGGCGCGCTTACTGAAATCGGTGCCCGACGAGATGGTGCGTTTTCGTTGGGAAGACGAGCCGGCCGACACCTATTTTGAATTGGCCATCCATCGGTTGGAACTGACACGCGATGTAGCGCTGACCGTTACCGATTTTGCCGAAGATGGCGACACCGAAGATGCCATTCGTTTGTGGAATTCGCAAATAGACGACTTGCGGCGCATTGCCGGCATGTAATTGTTCATAATTTTTTGTCAGTTTAATTTGCTGATTTTCAATAGAATCAGCAAGCAATGACGCAGTTTCGGAAAGAAATTGCGTTTTTTGTTTGTTCGTTTCAAATAAATACCGTACTTTTGCGCAACGATTGTTGCATAACATTTGTTTTACAATAACACTCAAAAAAAATTATGCCACGAAAAGTACAATTTAGCCGCGAAATGATAATCGATGCGGCCATCGAGATGGTGCGCGAGCAAGGCGGCGAGAGCATCAATGCACGCGATTTGGGCTTGCGCATAGGCTGCTCGTCGCGCCCGCTGTTCACGGCCTTTCACAACATGAACGAACTGATAGACGCTGTTCGGAACGAGGCATCGGAGCGATTTCTGCGTTACATGAAAGTAGCCGAAGAGACCGACAACGGCGAGCCTGTGTCGAAACGGATGGGCTTACGCATCGTTCAGTTTGCGTACGAAGAGCCGAACTTGTACAAATTCATACACTGGAGCGGCGGCACAATGCCCGACGTTGCGGCGTTGTCGGAGATAATGGCCGGTCAATACATGCGCGACTACCAACTGACACACGACGAGGCCAAGGTGTTTTTCAGCCAGATGATGATATTCAGTTTGGGACTTTGTTCGATGATTACGCACCGGGTGTACGACTTCAGCAGCGACGAAATCGAGTATTTGTTGCACACCCAATTTGCTGCGACATTGGCACATTTCAAGAAAAACGGTTGCGGCGCCGAATCAAAAGGAGGTACTTTATGAATGCAATATCTCTTAGCAATCTCACCAAACGCTATGGCAAGAACAGGGGCGTTACAGGGCTTAATCTGAACATTGAGCAGGGTGAGTTCTTCGGCTTTATCGGTCCCAACGGAGCAGGGAAATCGACTACTATCCGTCTGTTGCTCGGGCTTATCCGCGCCACGGAAGGGCAAGCACTTATCTTCGGGCACGATGCATGGAAAGAGCATGTGGCTTGTGTAGAAGACCTCGGTTACCTGCCCTCGGAGACCCATTTCTACAGCGGTCAGACCGTGGGCGATGTGCTTCGACTGTCCGCACACCTGCACCACGCTGACTGCGAGCAGGAGGCAGCCTATCTCTGCGAACAGTTGCAACTGGACACTACACGCAAGGTGGATGAGTTATCCTTTGGCAACCGCAAGAAAGTGGGAATCGTAGCCGCCCTGCAACACCGTCCCCGTCTGCTCATCTTGGACGAGCCGACGGGCGGTTTAGACCCGCTCATGCAGCACACGTTCTTCCGTCTGCTCAAAGAGTACAACCAAGCAGGCACCACCGTCTTTTTCTCCAGCCATATCCTCTCTGAGGTGCAGAATAACTGCACGCGGGCGGCTATCATCCGCGAGGGCGAGATAGTGGCGTGCGACAGCGTGCAGGCACTTATGCAGACCAATGCCAAGAAAGTTACGGTGCGCGGGCAGGTGAATCTATCAGGACTGGAGGGCATTGCGCAACAGCAAACAATGGGCGACACCTGCCACTTCCTCTACCGAGGCGAGTTGCAAGCCTTGTTCCGTTGCTTGGAGGCAAGCCGAGTGGAAGACCTGACCATAGACGAGCCCAACTTAGAAGACATATTTATGCACTATTACAAATAACAGAACTATGAATCGGTATTTATTTCTACACGAGATGCGACAAGGTTTTCGGACACTCGTGATATGGACGTTGGCGGTGAGTGCATTTATGATAATGTGCGTATTTTTCTTCCCCGAGATGGGTAATCAGATGGAGAGCGTGGGCGATATGTTTGCAACGATGGGTACTTTCTCTGCTGCTTTCGGGCTGGACAGACTGAACTTCGGCAGTTTCATCGGCTTCTACGCCATTGAGTGCGGCAATATCATCCTGCTGGGCGGTGCTCTCTTTGCTGCGCTCTTAGGGGTGCAACTGCTCTCGAAGGAAGAAGACCAACACACTGCGGAGTTCTTGCTGTCGCAACCCGTAGCGCGCCCGATGATAGTGTTATCCAAACTATCCGCCGCATTGGTGCAGTTGGTCATCTTCAACATCGTGGTAACGGCTATGGTACTGCTCTCTATCGCGGCTATCGGTGAGCCTATTCCGTGGAAGAGCCTACTGCTGTTGCATACGGCATTTGCTTGCGTGCAGGTCGAGTTGTTCTGTATCTGCTTTGCCATCTCTGCCTTTTTGCGCCATGCTTTTATCGGATTGGGATTAGGGTTGAGCATCGGATTGTATTTCTTGCAGATAGTTGCGAATATATCCGATTCTGCATCGTGGCTCAGTTACCTCACCCCCTTCGGCTATGCCGACAGCGCGACCATCGTTGCCGACATGGCGCTGGATGGTACACTACTACTGATAGGCGGTTGTATTTCGCTTTTGAGTATCGGGATTGGTATCGTACAATACGCTACCAAAGACATTTCCGCGTAAATAACATTAACAATATAAATAACAAAAACTATTATGAACAAGCAATTACCTTTACTCGTTTTTCGTGCGGTTGCCCTTGGTTTGGGCATTGGCGCACTCACTCTCTCGCTGATGGAGAAAATCAACACCAACGATGCCATCGTCCTGCTGTCGCTGGCAGTAACCTGTCTCGCCGCCTGCGCGATGGGGGAATACAGCAATAAGCAAGAAGGCAAGAAGAAATGACTATAACGGCAAACGACATCACAGAGGCGCTCCTTGCGCTGGAGGACGATGCACAGCGGGATGTGCTGCTGCGGTTCTTCAAGACGGGCAAAGGCGAGTACGGCGAGGGCGACCAGTTCCTCGGTATCCGCGTGCCGGAGGTGCGGTTGGTGGCGAAGACGGCGGTGGGGCTACCCCCGGCGGAAGTGCCGCCGCTGCTGATGAGTCCGTGGCACGAGGTGCGGTTATGCGGGTTGCTTATCCTGACGTATCAGATGGAACGGCTGTGTCGGCGGCGGTTGTTGGACGACCCGCAAGCCATCGAAGCACGGGACGCCATCGTGGCACTCTATCTGCAATACGCCGACCACGCGAACAACTGGGACTTGGTGGATTTGAGCGCGCCGAAGATTGTTGGCAACTGGCTGATAGTACCTACCCGTCTCGGCGACAAGACGGAGGTGCTTGACGCGCTCGCCGACAGCCCTGTGCTGTGGCGGCAGCGTATCGCGATGGTCAGCACGTGGAAGACCACGCAGCAGGGCGACCCGACCTACGCCTTGCGTTATGCCGAGCGACTGCTGCACCACCCGCACGACCTGATGCACAAGGCGGTGGGCTGGATGCTCCGCGAGGTGGGGAAACGAGGGCACAGAGACCTCTTGGAGGCATTCTTGGAAGAGCATGCCGCCACCATGCCACGCACCACGCTGCGCTATGCCATCGAGCAACTACCTGAAAACGAGCGACTTTATTGGATGAAAATCAAATGATTAACAAATAAAAAACTATCATTGTATGAAACTTCGATTTCGTATAGGTGCCACTGCGCAGTTCCTATTGGCACTCGGGCATTTGCTCTGCATGTTTGACCTATGGCGTATCTTCGAGGTGTACGGCATTGCCGAACCCATGCGAGGGCTTACTGCCCTTTGGACTCCGCTGCCCTATCTCATCACCGCCAGCTTGGTGGTCTGTTTCGCGCTCGCGGGGCTGTACGCCCTTGCCTACTGCGGCGACATCCGACCTCTGCCGCTCACCCGTATCGCCGTGTGGGTCATCTGTCTGCTCTTCCTCGGACGCGGACTGATAGGGATAGGGAAAGTCCTCCTCAACTTCAGTTTCCTCTGCCTCTCCTCTGCGCTGATAGCCACCTTCATCGGGCTATGCTACCTGCCCGCCATACACCATAACAACAAATAAATCGTAAATTGCAAATTGCAAATCGTAAATCACTATGTTGTCTCGTTTTCAATTCAACACCATTGGTCTTTTCACCACCGACACCG
>JBJECE010000015.1:0-12715 GCA_051870755.1 Paludibacteraceae bacterium
CTGCTCTACCTGCTGATACGTCGTATTCCCGTAGTGCGGTATTGTGTGTTGGGAGTCAGCAGAAAATCTGCGAAATAGGCATCTAAAGTGAGGCGAAAAAAGAGTAACTTTGCAGGACACAACAGCCCCTTATAATTATTCTGATTTCCCATATTGGCAAATTTATTTTTGGTGTTACTGGGACGTTGTGTTGTACAATGTAGCCTTTAGAACATACATAATGAATCTTTGCACCGCATTAGGCGCAAATCACTGGTGGTATATTGAAGAAACTTCAATGGAATTATTTGATGATCTAAACACAGTAGATTTTGAAACAGCCTTAAATGAGGCCAAAGGCATAGAGGATTTTGAGATACCAAGATATTTTCCACATAGTAAGAACCATATTTTTAGCGATTCGGTAGAACGTGTTTTATCAATATGTCATTGATCATGAAACATACAAAAAGATCTACCTTGTGCGCAAATCACACGGGTTTGCGCGTTTGTTTTGTAGAGCAAACATCTTGACGTTGTAATTATTGCCACTTGTTTACTCGCAATGAGAGGCACACCCCAAAAGCCACCCAAAGCATCTTCCAAATCAATGGCATGGAGGTGTTTCTATGAGGCTTTGGTTGTGAAAAGAAAATTACTAAAAAATAGAAAATCATTTGCTTGTTTCGCAAAGTTTTAATACCTTTGCGAAACGATTGTTGTAAACAAATAAGTTAAGGAAATCAAATGACCTCTATTCAATGGAACAAGGAATTGTCTATGTGCTAATAAATCCATGTATGCCTGGAATGGTGAAAATTGGCATGACCGAAAGAGATGAGATAGATGCTCGTATGAAAGAATTATACACTACTGCAGTGCCATTGCCATTTGAATGCCGTTTTGCATGTAAAGTTAAAAAGTCAGAATGTAGCAAAATCGAAAAGGCTCTTCACACAGCTTTCGCTCCACAAAGAGTAAATGCTAACCGTGAGTTTTTCCGCATCGCTCCAGAACAAGCAATTGCTATTCTTGAATTGTTTAAGCATGAGGAGATTACCGAAGAGGTTAGAGAAGAGATAAAAAATGATTTGACACCTGATGACATAGCCGCACAAGAGAAATCCAAAAAGAAACGTCCTCCTTTGCATTTCCTTGATATGGGTTTGCACGAGGGAGATGTTCTTGTTTTCAAGCCTGATGAAACTATTACTTGTGTGGTCATTGACCAAAAAAATGTATTATTTAATGGAAATCCTAACACACTAACACCAATAACAACCAAACTGTTAGGTAAACCTTATTCTGTTCAACCGACTCCCTATTGGAAAGTAAAGGACTTAAACAAAGATTTATCTGAGGTCTATGATGAAACTTATCCTATTGAAGAAAATTAATAATCAAATTATAGCCATGAAAAAGTTTTTAGCAGCATTGACACTATGCTTTGTTAGTGTTTTATTTGCTTTTGCTCAAATTGGAGAACTTACGCCACAAGAGAAATCTCTTGAAATAAAGAGAGCCCTTAAAAATGTTAGTGTTGTTCGAGATAAATCAGATAACACTTATTGCCTAATGATAGAATCAGATAACCAGTACGAAAAGAAATATGCACTTTTGTTGTTAGGAATTGGAGAGCAAGAAGCACTAAATTCTTTAGTAAATCTGAATAAAGCATTATTGACTCCAGATCAATCATTCAAGGTTCAAGATTATACAATTTCAACATTTGCTTCAAATTTAACTCATAAGAATTATGCCATAGTCAATACGATGGGACCGCTCGAATTTGCTGCTGGTTCTTATATGTTTGAGGAAGAAAGATTAAGTAATGCTATGTTGATTATCATTGATAAAATGGAAAATTTTGATTTTTCGAATACGGTCGTTAAAACAACTTCATTTTGGGGAGAGGCAAAATCCTCTATTGGTATCACTGGAATAATGTGCGATGTGTATATTCCTGAAATTGGTGTTCACTTTGTTGGTGGACTTGATAAAGCGAACCTAAAGGTAGATTCCAAAAAATTTACCAAACAAATTGCTCCTTTAGCAGTTAAAGGGCTTCAATGGGGAATAAATGAATATAAAATTGTTATCAATGGAATTGACAATAACCTTTTTAGTACTAATAAAGTTTTCTTTGAAAAAGTTTGTCGATTAAACGCGAAATAGAATTTTAATCAAATATTTACATTCTGCGTCTTTTCCCGCTCCCTATTCGTCCATATCTTTGCCACAAAAGCAGAGATATGGACTTTTCAACATTTCCGACGTTGCTAAATTCGGCTCGCACGACTTTTATTTTATAACTATTGTATTCCCGTAGTACGGTATTGTGTGTTGGCATCATCACCAAGCTATACAGCAAACCAATAATTTGGTACACCAAAGCCGATGTTTTATACACTATCAAACAAAAAATTTGGTAGTGTATAAAATTATTCGGAACTTTGCAGATGTCTTTTGAAGCGCATCAAACAGCATAAACGATTTTTGAAACATAACCACGATTTTGATATGAACAACATAGGCATCGCATTGGCATTTGATTATCACGAAGAGGTCAATTACGCATTGGTACAATCGAAAATACACATTTGTAATTGGTGTATCGTCGAAAACAATACTAACGAGGATTTGGAAGGCATCACCCTGAGCATTTCGGGTGAATATGTCGAGACATACACATCGATGCCGTTCCGTTTGGAGGCCGGACAACGCGTGCGCTTGCAGGAGATTGCTTTGCAGGTCAACATTCAGAAGTTGCTCGCATTGACCGAACGTGTCGTTTCGACCATAACGGTGCATATTCACTGCGGCGAACAAAGTTTGAAGACGCAATCCTACCCTATCACCTTTTTGGCCTACAACCAATGGCATGGCATCGAGAGTTATCCGCAGTTGCTCGCCTCGTTCATCACGCCCAATCATCCTTACATTGCGGCGGTGGTCAAACGTGCTGCCGACCATTTAAAGCGATTGAGCGGATCGAGCGCCTTTTGCGGCTATCTCAACGGCACCAAAGACTATGTGTACCAAGAGGTGGAAGCCGTGTACGAAGCGCTGTTGGACGAACATATTTCGTACAGCCTTGTAGAGCCCAATTATGAATCATGCGGACAGCGCATTCGTTTTGCAAGTCAGGTGCTGGACGAGAAAATCGGCAACTGCATGGATTTGACGCTGCTGCTGGCCGCCTGTTTGGAATATATCGGTCTGCACCCTATTTTGGTCGTCTTGGCGGAACACGTTTTTTGTGGCGTGTGGCTGACACCCGAAAGCCACGTCCGCAGCGTCGATGACGACATCTCGTTCCTGCTGAAACGCTGCGCCATAGGTGTGGAAGATATTTTGCCGATAGAATCCACGGCATTTGCCGCTGCCACTACGGTACCGTTCAGCGAAGCGGTGCAACAAGCCGACTATCAGTTGCAATCGCAAGCGGGCTTTCAACTCTTTATCGACGTCTATCGGTGTCGGTTGGAGGGCTTTCGTCCGTTGCCACAAGTCGTCAAACGGGACAATTTGTGGGAGGTAGCCGACACCACGCCGACAGATGCGCCAAACAGTATGCCGACCACCGACACCCGCACAGCGCCCAACACCGACACCCGCAAGTGGCCGAAAAAACTATTGTGGGAGCGCAAATTGTTGGATTTCACCATGCGCAACACGTTGCTACATGTCAAAATGTCGTCGGCCATTCAGATTATGTCGGTCAGTTTAGATGCGGTAGCCCGACGGATGTTGGAACTGAAAAAAGGCATGCGCATCGACGAATCGCCGCAAACCGACAACGGCACCGCCGACAACGAGATCATATTCGACTCCACCCAAATGGGTATGGACAACATCAACTTGGTAACGGACGACATTCACAACGGGCGTTTGCACAGTTACTACGACGACGCCGAAACCATGCGCATTCTGAAAAACCTGCGGCGCACCGCGCGTACCATGTTGGAAGAAAACGGCGCCAACTCGCTCTTCATGACATTCGGATTGCTGCAATGGCAGGACGACAGCGGCATCACGCATTTGGCGCCGATTCTATTGTTGCCTGTGGAATTGGTTTACAAAAATCAGATTTACCACGTGAAATGGCGCGAAGAAGAAACGCTGCTCAATGTTACGCTATTCGAATACCTCAAACAAACGTACGAGATAGAATTTGACGGATTGGAAGAGGCGCTGCAAAACGAAAGCGCCTTCAACCTGCAAAACATTTTCAGCATTATCCGACAGGGATTATTCAAAAAGCCGGGCTGGAATGTGTTGGAAGAGTGTCTGATTGGCATTTTCAGTTTCAGCAAATTCATTCTGTGGAACGACATTCACACGCGTGGCGACGAAATTGGCAAACATCCGTTGGTGCGTGCCATGCTCGAAGGCGAAACAGCTGCCGACCGCAACACCGACAACGCCACGACGCCCGATGCCTTGGACACGACTGCCAAACCGGCCGATCTGTGCGTGCCGCTACCCTTCGACTCGTCGCAACTTTGCGCCGTGATAGAGGCCACACGAGGCAAAAGTTTCATTCTGCACGGACCTCCGGGAACCGGCAAATCGCAAACCATCACCAACATGATTGCCAATGCGCTGTATCACGGCAAACGCGTACTGTTTGTCGCCGAAAAAATGGCAGCACTGTCGGTCGTACAAAATCGGTTGGAAAAATTGGGCGTAGGCGATTTCTGCCTCGAACTACACTCCAATAAGGCCACCAAACGGCATCTGTTGCAACAACTGACCGTGCTGATGGAACAAATGGTACAAGGCGCGCCGACCGGAAAACTGCAGCCCATGGCCGAACAACTCTACAACGAACGCCAAGCCTTGGTGGCGCAAACCGAGGCGCTGCACGCGCGCACCGCACCCGACCGATTTTCGCTCTACGAATGTATTACACACTACATCCGTTTCGGACAAAACGGCCGCTTGGACTTTACCGATGCACACCGACCGGAGATTACGCCGCAAAATCTGACCGAATACGAATACTACATCGACCGTTTGACGGCCGTTATCAGTTTGGTCGGGCAACCTTTCCGTCACCCGCTGTTGGGATTGCATACGCTGCCGCAAACCACGGCGCACATAAGCGAACTACCAACCATCATTCTCGAATGCCGGCAGCACACTGCCAGGCTGCAAAAAACCGTTGCCACAGTTGCCCAATGGGCCAACGTCGTACCGCCAATAGCATTGAAAGGCATCGTAAATATGATGGACGAGGTAGCAAAAATTCACACGCTGCGTACACAGATTAGCGCCATGGCATCGGCACCGATTTTTGACTATGACACCGCAACATTAGCCGCCAAAATGGGAAAAATAAGACACGCCGGCGGCATCGGTCGCCTATGGCACAAATGGTTCCTGTGGCGACATCTGAAAAATTTTGCCGCAAAACTATCGTGGAACGATGTCGAAACGCTTGCTAATCAACTGATTGAATTAGGAAACCTGCCATTGCACGCCAACATATCCACCGACACGCCACTCGACCACGTTGTAGAGAGTTATAACGCATGGCACACATGTTTCGCGCAACTGCAAACGTGCATCGGCATCGATGACGTCGAGTTGCTGTCGGTGCCGGAATTGGACGAGCGTTTAGACCGTTGGGCTGCACATACCGATAGGCTGAAAGATTGGAAACAATGGTGTTTGATGAAAGACGATTTGCAGCAAAAACAGTTGCACGATATTGCATACCGTTTGGAGAACAGCGACATCGAACTCGCGACACTGAAAAATGGTTATTTGGCGCAATATTTCTACGAACTTGCCAATCGACAAATAGCCGAACACCCTGAAACAGACCTCTTTAACGGTATGCTGTTCGACGAAAAAATACGCCACTACAAAGAGTTGGCCGAGCGTTTTCGGCAGTCGAGCAAAGAGGAACTGCGGAACCGCTTATGCGAAAATGCACGGCGCACACACGACAACGAGCAGTTCAACGCGCAGACACTGCTGCTACACAAAGCGATAGCCAACAATGGACGCGGACTCTCCATCCGTCGGCTGTTCGAGATGGCACCCGACCTGCTGGCCGGCTTTTGCCCCTGCATGCTGATGAGCCCGATGTCGGTGGCGCAATTTCTGCAAATGAAACGCGACATGTTCGACTTGGTCATTTTCGACGAAGCATCGCAAATTCCTACACACGAGGCAGTTGGTGCCATTGCGCGCGGCAAAGCCGTGGTGATTGTAGGCGATGCCAAACAGATGCCGCCGACCACATTTTTCAGCACCAACAAGACGGCCGACGAAGAATTCGACGTGGACGACTTGGACAGCATTCTCGAAGATTGTCAAGCGCTAAACATGCCGTCGTTGCTGTTGGCGTGGCACTACCGCAGCCGACACGAGAGCCTCATCAGTTTCAGCAACAACGAGTATTACGAAAATCGGCTGCATACCTTTCCAACCATCGACGACCGCGAACGACGCGTGGTATATGTCCCCGTCAAAGGCATCTATCAGAAAGGCGGCAACCGCAGCAATCGCCACGAAGCGATGACCATCGTCAACGAAATTGAACGCCGGCTGAACGATCCGCACCTGCGCAAGTTGTCGATGGGCGTCATCAGTTTCAACGTGCAGCAACAATATCTGATAGAAGACCTGTTGGAAGCACGTCTGGAAGCCAACAAACAACTGAAAATGTGGGCGGAAGAAAGCGGCGAACCGATTTTTGTCAAAAATCTGGAGAATGTGCAGGGCGACGAACGCGATGTCATCTTGTTCTCGGTGGGCTACGGACCCGACAAAAACGGTAAAATTTCGATGAATTTCGGACCGCTGAACTTGGCCGGTGGCGAACGGCGCCTGAACGTGGCTGTTACACGTTCGCGACACGAAATGATGGTGTTCTCGTCGCTACACGCACGCGACATCGACCTGCGCCGATCGCAAGCCAAAGGCGTAGAAGGACTGCACCGCTTTCTCGACTATGCCGAAAATGGCACGTTGGTGGAAAATGTCCGTTTCGACAAACAACAACCCATCGAAAAAATCATCACGCAGCAGATAGCCAAACGGCTCGAGGATAACGGCCTGAAAGTCTGCACATTCGTCGGAAAATCGCGTTTCAAAATCAACATCGCCATCATCGACCCAAACGACCCAAATCGCTATCTATTAGGCATATTGCTCGACGACGAGATATACTACAGCATTCCGACCATGAGCGACCGCGAAATCGTACATCCGGCCATGCTGACATCACTCGATTGGAAAATCAAACGCATTTGGACACTCGATTGGTTTGAACGTCCCGAATATGTGATCGAAACTATATTAACAGAACTTAAAAACACGCAACAATCATGAACGAGAAACTATTGGTACATACCTCGACCGAAGCGTATAGTTTTCAGCCGGCGCACATCGTCTGCATCGAAGCCGACGGCAACTATTGCAATCTGTATCTTGACAACGGCAACGTCTATTTACTCTCTTTTCAGTTAGGCTACCTCGAAAGCATGATTAAGGAGCAACTTGCTTACACAAATCATAGTTTTGTGCGTGTCGGTAAAAGCCTGATTATCAACATGGACGAACTATTATGCATCAACCTGACACGACAAACGCTTGAAATGAATAGTTCCTCGGCAAGCGACAAATGCGTGTTCAAAGCATCGAAAGAGGCCTTAAAAAAGTTGATGAATCTGCTGATTGAACACCGCAAAAATGGTATGATACGCAACATCAACGCTGTGGCCAAGGTAACGCCCAGCAACCGCGTACTGCGCGGCCATCGCCAGCAAAGCATCGCCGACACCGACATACGCGTCATTTGCGATTAAGAAGAGTGCAAAAGCGTTGAAAAGTTTAATGTTTAAGAGTTCAAGGTTTAAGGTTGTTTTCGTTGTTTTCGTATTTTGCGTATTTTGCGTATTTTGCGTTTGAACCTTGCCCGTTGATACTACTCACTACTCATTGCTCATTGCTAATTATTTGAACCCCACCCGTTGCTTCGATCCTCGTCGCCCCTACCGGCAGGCAGGGAGGGTTTGGGAGACTGCGGAGCAAGGAACAAATTCCTCACTCCGCATTCCTAATTCTTCACCCCCTTTTAGGGGGTTGGGGGGCTTGCGCGCCACGTCCCTACTCTATGTTCTTGGTTCTAAAATCTATATTTCGGACGCACGCAGTGCGTCCACACCCCCTTCAGGCCTGCCTGCCGGTAGGCAGGGGGCTGGGGGGCTTTATTTTACCACCACTTTAACGGCAGCCTCGCCAACTTTGACAACATAAACGCCACACAGTGAGCCGTTTAGGCGCGTTACGTCGCGGCCGAGCAGGTCGTAGATGCGGAACTCGCCGGCGCACACGATGCGGCCATCGACGGCATAGATTTGCGGCACTACAACAGCCTCGAGCGCAGTGGTTGTGCTAAGTTGTGTAATCGTCAATTTATACTCGCCCGGAGCGTAATTCACATAAACATAATAGGTGGTTCCTGCGCTTAACGAATATGTAGGAGAGGTTGTTATATTTTGCTGGTCATCATCAGTCTTTTTCGTATTGACACAGATACTTCCTTTTATATCAGCACTGCTAAACTGATAGGTGCCGGTTTCTGCAGGGGTGAACTCGTACCATATAGGCTCTGAAGTTGAAACAGGTACCATTATAGCATTGTCAGCACCTAATTGCAGAGTTGTATTAAGTTTTGCAATCGTCAGGTCGTACTCGCCCGGGGCATAGCTGAAACAAACATAATAGGTGGTTTTTGCGATCAACCTATAGATAGGCGAGTTCATCATACCTTGCATGATGTTATTTGTCTTTTCCGTATTGACACAGATACTTCCCTTTATATCAGTACTGCTAAATTGATAGTATCCGGTTTCTGCCGGTTTAAACGCGTACCATAGAGCATCCGGCGATGTAATATAGGCTGTATTAGCGCCTACCTTCAATAGCGTGTCTGATGCCTCGATTCGCTTAATGGTCAAATCAGCCTGCGGGGTTGGTGCACCGAGAATACATACATAGTACGTTGTTTCTGCCACCAATTCTTTAGCAATGCACGGTGATCCTGTAGCGACTCCACTTATGTCCTCGCTGACTAAAACTACACTAATAGAAGCAACAAATAAATAGGTGCCGTCAGCCTCTGGTGTAAACTCGTACCACACATTGGGGTTGCTCGATGCGGTAATTGTTTGAGCACCTTCGGTCAGAATGCCATAGGTATTGGCATAAACCTCTGCTCTATAATATACCGGCATTCCACCAAGCACGGGATAATCCTGTTTGCCTGTGCCGGAGAGGGTCTGTCCCCATACAGAGCCGTTTTCGCCCTGTGAAAGAAGATATGCTACCTCGCCGCTTGCAAACTGCGTTAAGGACTTACCCTCAGCCGAGCCAGCCGCATCCGCACCATTTATACCGCCTGTAGCTGTGCCGCTAAGGTAATAGCAATTTGTTATTGTGCCGATATTATTTCCACACACTCCACCTACATTATTTTGTCCACTGACAGCACCCGTGTTATAGCAGTTTTTGATTGTATATCCCGAACTATAATCTCCGCACACGCCACCGACAAATTTAGATCCGCCAACATTACCTGTATTATAGCAGTCTTCTAATGCGGCACCGGCATTCTGTCCGCATACACCGCCGACCGCATTATTTCCGCTGACAGAAGCTGTATTACTGCTCAATTTGATGACACCTCCAGAAGCCCGTCCGCATACTCCTCCGTATGCAGAATTTGAAGTGTCGCCAGTTCCGCTGACCGTGCCTTCATTAAGGCAGTTTTCTATAGAGCCGCCAGAGTACAAAGCTCCACACACACCGCCGATACAAGTTACAGTCCCACTGACAGAACCAGTATTTTTGCAATCTTTGACGGTGCCGTAATTCATTCCACATACACCGCCAGCTCCACTTCCTGTGCTGTTGCCAATGACAGTTCCGCCGTTAGTGCAGTTGTTGATTTCTCCGTAATTTAGACCGCATATACCGCCACCCTGCATTCTGAACTCGAAATAGGAATCCAACACTCCTACGTTGGAAATCTTGCCACCGCTATCTACACGGCCGAACAAGCCAACCTTTTCTTTGTTTGTATCATTGAAATACAATCCGCTGACGGTGTATCCCTTTCCATCAAATGTACCAGTGTAGTTTTGATAATTGAAACCAATTGGTGTCCAAGCGACGAAATTACTGCCGTTTGTCACTTTGCCAGAAGCATCATACACCAATGACTCTAACATAGTTTCACCTTCTGCAAGACCACTGTTCACAACTATATTTGCCGTGAGCACTGCACAGGCGGCTTTGTTTTGCTGTGTTCCTGTTGGATTGGTGTTCTCATCATAGTTGCACACGCTTGCAGCACCATTCACCAGTCCTGCAAACCAATAAAGCTCTTCTTTATTGCCAATCTGATAAGGATTACTCGCTGTTCCATCACCTGTTGAAGGTTTTACAGGAGTAATCTCTGCCCACGCAGTGGCGGGCATTACCATTGCCGCCACGAGCAGGAGCAGCGCGGCGAGCCATTTGAATCGTTTAGTTTTCATTTTAAATGCCATAATATTATTTTGTTTTTGATTTATATATTCATGTTTATCGATGATGAATAACGCAGAGAGCCTTCCGCCTGTGCCATTGTCTGACACCTGCGGAAGGCTCTGTATCTATATATGAATGAAGACGTTACGGCCGCTCGGCTCTGCCGCTTGGCTTGTCCAAGAAAGCCGATACCCCCCCCTAAATCTCTAAGGTTCAGGGGATTGACTAATCGTCTTCCTCCGTCACGACTCGGCATAACGTTCAAGCAAAGCTTGACGATTCTGCTCTCGCTGTTCCGTCGGTTACATCCAGTCTTTGTTGTACGTTTCATTGTCTTCATGTACTTTAATAATATTTATTCTGAAAGTAGGTCACAATACATTAGGCGAGTTTTTAGCTCTTCTGCAACTTCTGTTTCTTTCTCTTTCTCATGCATGTGCATGTATTTGTATTCGTCTGCCTCGGTATTGAATAGACATTTAAATCCGTTCTTCTCATAAAACGAAATTACATTCTTGCTGTTCTTTGCATCAACAATGGCAAGTCGGCAACCGGACTTGTTATCATTGTCCACAAACCATTCTTTAACAAATCGTACTACATCTGACCCGAACCCTTGATTAGCGTAATTCTTTGAAATGGCCAATCTGCCTATGAGTATTCCAGGATATCTGCTCAAACGTTTTTCACGATTGGATATCTCTTTCCACATGCGGTTCTTCTTTGAACTGCCAAGGTCGAATTTCGGATACTGTCATTTGATACGGTAAAAAATGCAACAATTATCTTTGGATTATCTATCAAACGGAAACAATAAGACTTGCCCATACGAAAACGTGTATAGCTGAGTGCATCATTGTAGAAGAACTCGTCCATATCGTCATCTCCGCATGAGAAACATTCGCACTCATCAAGGATTTCCTTGTTGAGTACTTCAAGAGTACATATACTCTGTATTCTTGTTCTCATCTTAATCCAGACCGCTCCAACATTTTACGCATTTCAATGATGAATGGGTCTTTGTTTCGATCTTTGGGTTCGCGAGCCAAGAAAGCCCTTTCGTTGGCTTCCATTTCCTCTCTGAAGCGGATAGCGTCTTCCCCGTAGAGGGTTGGTATTGCCTTAATTGCTGTTGCCATGTAAATAAGTATTATTTTGTTTATATTACAGTCAAACATAGTTTCTACGCTGCAAAGATACGAATTTTTTTCAAACAAGCATCAAAACACGCGAGATTTTTTCACATTTACAACAGTTTTTAAAAGTTGAAAATAGCGCGCGCCGCAAAATCGACGTACTATCAGACACGAAGAAACCGTGTAACAATCAACATGTTACACAGCCTCTTCGCAGAAAGTAACCGCCTTTATTATGCCATCAGCGCGCCTACAAGGGCAAGAATGGCGTAGAACTCCGGCAGAGCGGCGTAAATCATCGTGTTGGTTTGTACGTCGTGTCCGGCTGCAATACCTGCGATACCGTTGGCGCAAACCATACCCTGACGGATAGCCGAGAAGAGGCAAACCAAACCAACAGCCAGACCCACACCGAAATACAGCGCAGGATTAGCAGCGATAGCCGCCTTGTCCCACATCAGGAAAGCCACGAAGCCATACAAACCCTGTGTAGCGGGTAGCGCCGAGAGAATCATGTACGACGACGATTTCTCTTTGTTCTTCTTCAATGCGCCTTCAGCGGCGTTAGCAGCGATAGTGGTTCCGTAAGCCGAACCGATACCTGCGAGGCCGAGCATCAACGCCCAACCCAAAAAACCTAAAAATTCCATAATGATAATTGATTATTTAATTTAATAATGTTGTTTATTAGTTTCACGTAGTTTTCGTAGTTTTCGTTGTTTTCGTTGTTTTTGTTGTTTTTGTTGTTTTTGTTCTGTTATTTCTTAAACGGTTGATATGCAATACCTTTCCCTTCGTAGCCGGAGTTTTTGAAGTACTCCACAAAAGTCAGACGCAACGGATGCACAAACGCGCCCAGCGCCGACATCGCGATATTCAGCACATGCCCCAGCAGCAGAATCAGCACAAACGGCAGCCACTGCCATGTGGGGTCGGTTCCTAATACCATCAGACCGAGGTTGTTGAATGCGCCGCCGAGCATTCCACCTGCCAATCCCAGCGCGTAGAGACGCACATACGAGAGCACATCGCCCAGCAGTCCGGTAGCC
>JBJECE010000016.1:0-54317 GCA_051870755.1 Paludibacteraceae bacterium
GCCAAAATTGTACGTTTCTTTTTACAAAATTGTATTTTTCTTTTTGGCGATAATAATTAGATAAAAAACATTTATTCCACATGAAAAAAATAAAAAGATAATTGATTTTAAATGTGAATATCTTATTTTAGAGAAAATACGTGATAATTCTGATAATATAACACGATTAAGAAATGAATATGGTAAATTAGTTGATAATATTTCAACCAATGAGAAATGGAGAATTGTTGATAAAATTCCTCATAAGATTGAAGAAAAATATTGGGCATACGGATATAATCCAAGAACAGATAAGAAAAGTTTTTTATGGATATTAGATGAATTTGTAAATAAATATTTGGAAAGTGATAATTATTTAATAATTCGAATTTATTATTATTATAATAAAATTGTTTTTAGATATGATGATGATCAAATAAATTTTGTCGTATGTAAAAATGAATCTGATTCTGTTAGATTATATAATAAATTACGAGAAAAAAATATTAAAAATAAACGTGTTATTTTTTTAGGTGAAACAATTAATAAATCAGAAATAGGACAATATATAATCAATTTAATTTCTAATAAAACAGGGTGGTCAAAAAATAAAATAATAAGAAAAAATACATTATGAAAATTTTAAATAAAAAAATATTAAAAGAAATAATAAGAGAAACATTAGATAACATTAATTCAAATATGCATGGAAATTTAAAAATTTCTAATAATGAAAATGATTATAGCATTATAACAATTAAAGATGATGATAGTTTTAATAAGTGGTCAAATTTAGTTTGGACTATGCTAGTTTTATCATATGAAAATAATGAAGGTTTAAAAACTTATAGAAATTTTTCTGATTTCATAAATAAAAGACATATTATTGAGATAGTTTTGGATGATAATAATATGTTATTAGCTTGTGCTACATATAGAAGAATAGAAAGTAGTTTAAAAATGGTTGCTTGTGGATGTAATCAATCTATTGATGGCAAAAATGCTTTACAATATATTATTAAGAACAACATTGATCATTCTGATTTACATTATTGGGCTGAAGTTAGTGGAGCAATAGAGCATTATTTTAAAAAACATAATGGTTATCCAATGCCAAATACTCTTGCAAGTGAAATTTTAAACATAAACGAAAATGAATTAGTTTTATCTAAAGATTTTGTACATTATGATCGTCCAATTGGTGTACATCGTGAAATTTTCACTAAAATGATATTTGGAATTAAAAGTGAAGAAATATTTCAAAAAGCCATAAATGAAGTTAAAAATTATGCATCTTTTATGAAAGAAATTAATAAGATAAATGAAAATTCTAATGGATATACAATTAAACAATCTATATATATAATAGAAAATATATATAGAGCACATGAAGAAGATGGATTTAATGAACTGATTCCATCATGGCATAAAGCATTGATTGATAGTTTAGATGTTTTAAAAAAATGTACAAATAAAAACCAAACAATAAACGATTATATACAATATTGCGAATATTTGTTAAATGATATGCAATTATTAGAAATTCATAAATTAAACATATAAAATACATTATGAAAATTTTAAACGATAAATACTATACCTCCAAAAAACTTGCAAAAGAACTTATTGATATAACTTTTGAAGTTTTAACTAATGAAGGATATTCAATTACAGATATAATTGAACCATCAGCAGGTAGTGGCTCATTCAGTAATCAAATTAATTGTACTGCATATGATATTGAGCCTGAAGATGAAAACATAATAAAATGTGATTTTTTAAAAGAACCAATTGAATATAAAAAAGGTAGATTATGCATAGGCAATCCACCTTTTGGAAATAGAAACTCATTGTCAATAAAATTTTTTAAAAAATGTTGTATTATTGGAGATTATATTGCATTTATTCAACCAATTTCTAAACAATGTAGTAGTTTGGAGTATGATTTGAGTGCGTATCTGAACGAACGGATAAATGCATTATTGCGGCATGACGATATAACATATAATATGATTATAAAAGTTTTGTCGGATTACCGCGTTGGATAGGTAACGCTACTCGAACAACTGCTGCCAAAGGTCGAATTGCCGGACGGAAGCTGCGCCGAATTTGGCTAATTTGGCACGAATGACGGCAGGTGGAGTTTCGTCGTCTAAATGGGTTTTCGAGAAAAATTTGTCTGCGTAGCAAATGAGTTGCTCTTCTATCGATACAGGGCGCATATCGCGCTGTGGTACAGGTAGTTGCTGGTTTATGATTTGTTCTAATGTGAGACCTGTGCCGGTGTGGCGTTCGCACACAAGTGCGTGGCGCGGCAGGTGCTCGCATCGCAGAAGTTCTGCCCCCAAGTAACCATGCTCAATGTAGGCGTGCGTGCCGTAGCAAAAAATGCCCGGCGCATTGGTCTCGAATATGCCGATGTCGTGCAGCATGGCGGCTTCGGCTACAAAAGCGGTGTCGATGTGCAACTCGGAATGGCGGGCCGCCAGCGCAAGGGCTTTGTCCCTGACGGCAGTGCTGTGGCGCACCAGCGTGTCGTACAGCGGTGTGTCGGGCGTGTAGTATTTTTTGATGATGTCAAGCGGTTGCATTAGTGTATCAGTAGTTTGAGTACGGTCGGTTTAGCGTGGTTGTCGGCGCATAGGCGCACAAGGTACATGCCGCTTTGTAAACCTAATGTCGCTGCCGAAAATTGGGTGTTGTCGCTCGCTGACAATACGCCTTCGTAACGGGTGCGTCCCGTGAGGTCGATAATCGTAATGCGCTGATTTTCGGCGCGATGAATGATAAATGTACCATCGCCGGTGTTGGTGATGAATGGCAATTCGTCGGCACCGATGGTGGCAATGGCGTCGAAATCGCCCTCGTGCGAATAGTCGCCCAATTTGAGCCCGACAATCACGGCGTCGTGGTCGGAACAACGATACATATCGTCGGTGCAGGTGGCCTGCGTGTATTCAAATTTGCGGTGCTCGTCGGCGTTGATGTGGAATGCGCAGGCGCCGGTGATTTGCGCTGCCAGCGAACGATTGGCAAAAATGTGGTCGAGTATGCCGGCTTCGCCGTTGTACGAATACGAATAGGCTTCGGCGCCGTTGAAGTGGCGCAACATGTTGATGTAGCCGGCGTTTTCGAACACTTTCAACGGGTCTTCGCGCGAATAGGCATTCATATCGCCCATGATGAGGATGTCGGCGTCGGTACTTGCGGCCGATTTGCAGGCGCTGACGACCGAATTGGCCTCGCTGACGCGTGTGGCGTTGTAGGCACCTTGCCCGTCGTTCTGATCTTTGTCGGATCCGGTGGCGCTCGATGCGCCCGACTTGGATTTAAGGTGATTGAGCGAAAAAACAAACGTTTCATAGTTTTCGAGCAGTGTGAACGCCTGTATCATCTTGCGATAATAGGTTTTGAGATTGTTCTGCCGCAACGAACCGGTTGGCTTCACCCTGTCCTTGCGATAGACAAAACCGACTTTAGTAAATGTGCCGTAAATGGAGGTGCCGTCGTTGATGTAGGCGTAGTAGTTGCCGCCTTTGGCCTCATTCAGCGCATCGACTATTTTCGAGAGTGCGCTTTGTCCTTGCTGTATTTCGAGCAGCCCGTAGATGTCGGCGTCGATGGCCAGCAGCGCCTGCATCAGTTTGCTGTGCTGCTTGGCGGCTTCGGTGGCGTCTTTCGGGCCGTATGTGCCGGTGGCGTCGAACTCTTCGGCGATGTAGTATTCCATATTGAACGAGCACACTTTCAGGTTGTAATCGCCCAAATCGGTTGGCTCGGTCGGGCGCGCGTTGCCGTAGAATGTGGGCGTGTACGTTACTGCTACTTGGTTGCTGCTGGTGATGGCGCCTTGCAGATTATCGACGCGCGAACCGGTGCGCAGCGTGCCATCGGCATCGGCAAACGGATATGCGGTTTTCGGATTGCTGCTGACGTAGAGTTTGTCTTTGGCATTGGCTGATTTCAGAGCGGTGTATTCGCTGCTGCCGGGATTGCAGATTTCGGTGCCGCCCATCAGCCGGTGCGACGATACGATAACATAACCGCTTGCCCAACTATAGTTGCTCGTTACCACCAACGTTTGGTCGAATTCCACCATTTCGCCGATATGGGCCGATAGGTACGAGGCATCGTCCGGCCAGCGCAATTTGGTAACGGTCGGCGCTTGTCCGACGGCTATTTTCGTTAATGTTTCGATGTCGGCAATGCCGCCGGTGGTGTATGTGCCGACTATTTGCAGTTCGTCGCCGTGGCGGATGCCGGTGGTGTCGGCCTTGACGAAAACGGCATCGCATGTCGTGCGGTCGTTGTCGCCAATTTTATCTTGGATGAAGAAACCGTTGCCCGATAACGCCGTGACAACGCCGGTGGTGCGTATGTACAAGGGCGCAACGCCGCTCTGCATCGCTTGGACGGATTGGTTTCCACCGCTCTGCGGAAGGTTGTATATGCGGTAGTCGGTTTGGGCGTAACTTGGCATCAAAGCGCATAGCACCGCCGATAACAGGATGAATTTTGTGCGTTTCATGGGACTTAGGTTTGTTTTAGCCTACAAAAATATATTTATTTTGCGATATTTGCAAGATTATGTCTGTTAAATACAGAAAAAATTGTATCTTTGCAAACTGCAATGAATGGTAAAGTGAACATAAAAAACAAGCGTGCCTCGTTCGATTATGAATTGTTGGAGCGTTACACGGCCGGTTTGGTGCTGCATGGTACCGAAATCAAGTCTATTCGCGAAGGCAAAGCAAGTCTGGTCGATACGTTTTGCTTTTTTGCCGATGGCGAATTGTGGGTGCGCAATATGCACATCAGCGAATATCGTCTTGGCACATTTTTCAATCACGACGCGATGCGCGAACGCAAGTTGCTGCTGACAAAACGCGAATTGCGCAAATTGCAGCGCGCTGTCAAAGAGAGCGGCCTCACCATCGTGCCGACGGCGCTGTTCATCAACGACAAAGGCTTTGCAAAAATGGATATTGCCTTGGCGCGTGGCAAAAAAATGTACGACAAACGCGATGCGTTGCGCGCCAAGGACGACCAGCGCGAGATGGATCGCGCCCGCAAACGGTAGGTGTTGCATCTTTTTTTGCAAAAAAATGATTGCATATTTGGTAGTTTCGGCAAAAAGTCGTAACTTTGCAGCGATTTCGAAAACGTGTTGCCAATTTGGCTCAGTTGGTAGAGCAACGCATTCGTAATGCGTAGGTCCCCGGTTCGAGTCCGGGAATTGGCTCAGAAGAGAAGGGTAGAAGTTCTATCCTCTCTTTTGGTTTTGTACCGCTGCGTTACACCCTATCCGAATTTTTCGTATCTTTGCAGACAAGGAAACATTCAACAATGGGAGGTGCCGCATGAAAGCCTATTTTTGTACACTTTGTTTATTGATGGTCGTGCCGATGGCATGGGCCGGTCCAATCTGCTGGTACGAGCCGGCCGATGCATCGCAAACCGACGAAATCACCGTGTGGTATGACGCGACGTTGGGTACAGCCGGGCTGAAAGATTATGCCGGTGAGGTGTATGCGCACGCAGGCGTAATCACCAACGCGAGTACCTCTGCTTCCGATTGGAAACATGCGCCGCAGTGGTGCGACAATAGCACCAAATACCTGATGCAGCGTTCGGCCGACAATCCGAATCTCTATTCGTTGACCATGACACCGGCGACCTATTTCGCACTCGACGATGGTGAAACAATCAGCAGTTTGGCATTTGTGTTCCGTAATGAGGACGGCACGGCGATCGGAAAAGATAACGGCGCCACCGATATTATTGTCCGATTTGGAGTGCAAACACAAACGTACAGCGAACTCGGTAGGGTGATCAGCGTCAGCAATGATGGGACGAATGTGGTGCTCGTTTCCGAAAATGGTCGGCTGATCATCACGCCTTACAACGATTATACGTTCAAAGTAACCACGCGCCCCGATGGTGTTAGCGCCGACGAGCGTCCGAGCATTACGGTCTGTGCGACCCCGTCGGTGGACTACACCGTCACCGAAACCGACGATTCGTGCATCATCGCCACGGCCGAAATGCAGGCCGTTGTCCGAAAACAATTTTCTACCATTTCGTTTGTCAAAGGCGATGTCGCAATACTGACCGAAGCCGCAGGGCTCGGCAATGCCGCTGTGCCACGTCGCTGTACATTCGCGGCCATGGGCGATCGCGCGTTTTATGGTGGCGGCTACAATGGCCGATATGTCAATCTGAACAATATCAAAAACATTATGAATAACACGCAAACCGGCGGTTGGGACAATACGTGGAGTGCACCGCATAATATCTGCATTCCGTTCTATGTTTCGACCAATGGGTATGGCGTGCTTTTCGACGATCATTATCGGGGAGCATCGTTTACGCCGTCGAGTCAAGGCACAACGTACGAAACCTATAGCCCTACGCCGATTGCTTATTATTTCGTCGGAGGCGATGGGTCGTTGGCATCGGTACTCGAAAATTATACGTTTCTGACCGGCCGACAGGAATTGCCGCCCTATTGGGCATTGGGGTATATGACGTCGCGCTATGGCTATCACTCGGCCGACGAAGCAGCGGATGTTATCGCAAAAATTAAGGCGGTCGGTTTGCCGCTTGATGCGTTGGTATTCGACCTCTATTGGCAGGGCGCTGCGCCTGACGGCATGGGCAATCTCACTTGGTACGCACCAAATTTCCCCGAGCCGACCAAAATGTTGGTGGACTTTGCCGCACAGGACGTGAAAACGATTTGCATTACCGAACCGTTTGTTACATCGCAGACTGCGAATTATGCATCGTTGCAGCAGGCCGGCTTTTTTGCCGACGACAACGTGAGTTACATGGGTTGGTTGGGTGCCGACAAGGTGGGACTGATCGATGCTACCAATCCGAAGGCGATGGATTGGATGTGGCAGTTCTACAAAGCCCGAACGGCAGAGGGCGTGGCCGGTTGGTGGCTTGACCTCGGCGAACCCGAACAGCACGACGACGATAGCCAACATCAAGGCGGCACGGTGGAACAGGTGCATAACGAGTTTGGCAACCTGTGGTTGGAGCGCGTCTATCGCGGTTTGAAAGAGGATTTTCCCCATCAACGCCGTTTCTTAATGCCGCGAGCTGGCACATCGGGTATGCAGCGTTACAGCGCATTTCCATGGTCGGGCGACATCAGCCGGTCGTGGCAGGGATTGCAGGCGCAGATTCCCACGTTGCTCTGTGCCGGTATGTCGG
Organism: Paludibacteraceae bacterium; assembly: GCA_051870755.1. Classification (GTDB taxonomy): domain Bacteria; phylum Bacteroidota; class Bacteroidia; order Bacteroidales; family Paludibacteraceae; genus W0P28-013. The sequence continues at coordinate 7,201 of JBJECE010000016.1, forward strand.
GAGTAGCCTATATGGGAAGCGATGTCGGCGGGTTTGCGGCTACCGGCACCGATGCCGAACTCTATCTCCGATGGGTGCAGTTTGCGACTTTCTCGCCTATGTTGCGCACACATAGTCCGTTGTTGCCCGAACCTTATAATGAGTGTTATGCCGATGTGTTTCCGCAGGTGAGCCGATATATTCACATGCGCTATCGGTATTTGCCGTATAACTATACGTTGGCTTACGAAAATGCCACTGCCGGAACACCATTGGCACGACCGGTCAATTTCTACGGCGATGCCACAGGCTTGCTCGACAACTGTATCGATGAATATTTGTGGGGCAAAGATTTGCTGGTGGCGCCGGTGATGACGGCCGATGCTGCGCGCAGCATCACCTTCCCCGACGGCGAATGGGTCGATATGAACAATCCGAAAAATAGTTATTCGGCCGGAACGACCATCTCCTATTCGGCACCGCTCGATGTGCTGCCGCTTTTTGCGCGCAAGGGGTCGTTCATTACCACTTTGACACAGACGGAGATGACCTCGACAGCCGATGTCGATATGTCGCAACTATCGGTTACCTATTTTCCGAGTGGCAATGCCGAGGCTGCGGCTCTCATTTTCGATGACGACCACACTTCGACTACTTCGCCGGCTGATGGCAAGTATAGTCTGACAATGTTACGCGGTTACTCCACGTCCACGCAGGAGATTATCGAGTATGCCACCGCAGGCGACGGCTATCCCGATATGCCGCAAACGCGTACATTCACATTCGTTATACCATGCTATAAATCAGCAGTAACGAGCGTTGATGTTGATAACATGTTGCTCGAACGGCACACTACGAGTGCCGATTTGGAACAGGCGGCAACCGGCTATTTTTGCGATGACGATAACACCCTATATATTAAGGTGCGTTTGGACGACACCGAAGTACGTATTGCGGTCAATACCGACTTGACAAATTTATCGCCGGAAGTGCTTGATTATCAACTTGTTCTTGATTATGATGCGCGTGCGCAACTGCTTTGCTATACGTTGCCTGTGGCGTGTCGCACGGCGTCGGTTACTATTTGCGACCTCAGCGGGCGTACTGTAGCTGTGGTTGATGTAACACCCGAAGCCGGTGTACATAGTCAATCCTGCACATTGCCGGCCGGTGTTTTCGTCGGACGACTGAATGCTGTAACGACCGATGGCGCATCTATTTCGTGCGTCGCCAAATTCGTCGTTCGGTAAACGCGATTATTGCAATTGGCGGTTCTTGTAGTTGTTGATGCATTCCGGCAAAATGGGCTGATAATCAGAATCTTTCCATAGCGGGCTTGTCAGTATCATGTCGGCAGTGGTGCGGTTGGTGGCAAATGCTATGTTGTAGAGCGATGCCAAACGACTCAGCGCGCCGACGTCTTGTTGGTGGCCTTGCGTAATCAGGTTGTCGCAAAAGAATATCAGACAGTCGATTTTGCCTTCGGCAATCATGGCGCCGATTTGCTGGTCGCCGCCGAGCGGCCCCGACAGCAAACGTGTTACTCCCAAGTGTGCGGCGCTGCCGGTGGTGGTTTCGTCGTCCGGCACTTCGACTTCGGCGATGAGTTTGCCGGTGGTGCCGGTGGCGTAGAGCGTATGTTTCGACAACTCCTGACGGTTAAATTTCACCCACTCAATCAATTCTTGTTTGCGGGCGTCGTGTGCTACTAATGCAATTTTCATAATCTTGAGGTTTTAATGTGCGTAGTTAAATATTTTTTTTGTAACTTTGCAACAAATTCTGTGCAAAAGTTTGTTAAATATGAAAAAGATAGTCGTTTTATGCGCATTTTTTGCGCTTGTAAGTGCTGTGCCGGCGCGCACTGTCAAATTGACAATGTCGGATTATTTTACAACAGATACAGAAAATAGTCCGTTTGTCGTATCGGATGCTGCAAAAGGAATTACGTTGACCGCAAGCAAGGGGACGTATGGCGCAAAGTCCGGCTATTATGCAACTGCTGGTGATATGCGTGTGCAGTTTGGTGCTACACTCAAGGTAACTACCACCGATCCGCATATTACACATGTTGAGTTTATTTTGTCATCGCAAGGAAAAGAACGCTTGCCTGAATTGTCGGTGGATAATGGTGTTGCCACCGTTACCAACGATCCCGATTATTCGGCTGTGTGGGATGGTAATGCTCAAACGGTAACGTTTACAATCGGTAATAATACGTATGGCAGTAAACAAAAGGAGAAAGGACAACTCTGTTTCACGGCCATTCGCATTGTAACCGATGGCAGCGGAGCCGATGACGACGATACGCCCGATTTGACCAAGGAATATCCGCTGACGCAAGGTCGTGCGATCTACTGGGGAACGACTGCAGGATGCAGCAATTTCGGTGTCGAATTTTATTCGGACGGCATCTATTTTGGATCGGTCAATGGCGAGGAAACTATCGAAGGAACAGGCACTTATGTGTCGTTTGATCTCTTTTCGGACGATGCTCATTCGTTTATTGGTTCCTATTCTACCGCGATTGGCACCGACAAAGTTGGCGGTTTGGCGCCGGGTGGTATCTCGCAGTGGCATGTGTGCGGACGTGGCGTTTGTGCGAGCGCATATATCGAAAGCGGCTCATTGTCAATTAGTTGTACGCCGAGTGGCAAGTATAATGTTTCTTATGATGTAGTCGATGACGAGGGCAATCGGCATCAAGGACAGGCCTTTGGCATCACGTTACAGGCGTTCACCGAAAGCGGCGGCAATTATACTTTGTCGAATGTTTGCACCGATGCCGATGTGGATGCCTTGCCACAGGTCAGTGCAGCGCCAACAATTTATGTGGTTGATGGACAAATTGTTGTTAACCAGAATGTTGCTTCCGAAATTTCGGTGTACGATTTGTTGGGTCGTTGTGTGGCGCGTCAGACCGATTGTACACAGATTGTTGTGCCGATGTCACGGGGTATCTATGTGGTCAAAAGTGGTACCGGCGTTTCGAAAGTCGTTGTGAAGTAAGTAATACTTGGCAATTTTGACCGTTAGCGCAATTGGTCGATGCAGGCTGCGACGATGTTGTATTCAAAGCCGCGTCCTTGAGCAAAGCGTATGAGTTTAGCCTTGCGGTCGTAGTCGTCGCGGTATTTTAGTCCGCGTTGTTTGGTGTCGAGCAGGTTGGCCAATGTGGCGGCGTAGGCGGTGTCGTCTATCTGTGCAAGTGCTTCGTCGATATAGGCGTCGGCGAGTCCTTTGGCGCGCAGCATGATGGCGATTTTTGTTTTTCCCCACTGATTGAATCGAAATTTATCGCGTACGAACGCGTTGCAGTAGCGTTGTGCGTTCAAAAAGTTTTCTTGTTTCAAATAGTCGATGATTTTGTCGATATGTTCGGGCGCGCATGCCCATGTGCGTAGTTTTTCGCGCACGTCGGTTTCGCAATGCTCGGCTGTGGCGCAGTAGGCCGATGCCTTGAATATCATCTGCTCGTAAGTGGCTGTTTTATCGGATGTTTTCATTGTAAAAGCGAGTGTATTCGTCGAGTCCCAGCAGATTGACGAGTGCTAAATTTTCGTCGGAGATGGGTAGCACGTTGGCGCAGCGTGCGAATATGTGTGCCAGATTTTCGTCGGTGATGGCCAGATTGGTGTACCAACGCGTTTCGTCGAGATTTTCAAATCCTGCAACGAGTATCACTTTGCGACCATCGAGTACGCGCTGTGCGAAGTCGTAATCTTTGACCAAAAATTTCGAGAAGTTGTAGGCAGCAAGGTCAAATAGCAGTTGGTTGTGATCGTTGTCGTCGGCCGGTTGCAGTATGAGCGTAAATGGCGTTTTGCGTTCCGGCGAATAGGTCTTGTCGGTAATAGGCTCATCGATGTCGGTTTGCAATTCTTGTTGGCGGAGTGCGGCCAGACTGCCGGTGGTGCCTTGTTGTGCCTCTTTGCCTTGCGATATCAGTGCCAGAATATCTTTGCTCATGCTGGCGACGTCGCTTTGCGGATATTGCGCCACAAGTGTTTCCAATGCGGTGCGGAATTGCTCTTGCGGTGCTGTTTTGCCGATGCTCAAAGCGTGCAGAAATGCAAATTTCGGCATCAGGGGCGAGAGCGGATAATTTTGCTGTATGTAGTTGTAGTTGGCGGCCACCGCGGCAAAATTGTTTTGATTGTAGTCGGCATAGGTGGCGTTGTAGAGCGAATCCTGCAAGGCATACATTTTTGCAACGCGTTCGGCGTAGTCGGGCTGCGACAGAATGATGGCTTGTTTGCTGTCGGGGAAATCGGCTATAATGCGTTGTCGTACGGCGTTTTGCTCGGCTGTTTGTTGCCGGTGTCCGTAGATGCGATAGAGGGCATAATAACAATCGAGCAGGCGTTCGCCGTCGGGGAAACGCCGTTCGTACTCTTTGAGCGTGTTTTCGGCGGCTTCGAGGTCTTCCAACTTGGTTTCGTAGATGTCGGCCATGTTGAGCAAGGCTTCGGCTATTTCGGCGTTCGATTGTGCTATTTGTTCGGACGTTTTTGGGATTTGCGATAGATAAAACGCCGGATTTTTATTGTCGTCGATAGCTGTTTTGAGGCTGTCGGGCGTTTCGTCGGTGTCGTCGTCGGTGTCGTTGTCGTCCACTATCATTGCCGACTTGTTCAGACGCCGCCAGTTGTCTTCCAATTTGCGTTGTCCCCAACGTTTGGTGAATTGCGCGCGTCCGCTGGTAATGAGTTGTTGGTTGTAGAAATACCATTCGCCGGTGGTGCCTGCGGCCTGCATTCCAAAGCCCATGCCGGGCACATCGTCGGTCATCGAGCCGGCCATGGCTTCTTCGTCGGCGGCACGCTGGCGCGCTTCCTCCTCTTCGGCGATGATTTGCGCAATGATTTTATCGACAATGGCGCGTTGCTCAGCTTCCGATAGTTGCGACAGGCGCTGCAAACTATCTTGCAGAACGACGATGTTGTTGTTTTGCGCCAATTCGCCCAATGTTTCGGCCAATTTGAGTGTTTGTGCGTACTCCTCGTGTGTGGCGGGAACGATGGTGGCAGCCTCTTCGTAGCACGGATGCGCTTCGAGATATTGCTTGTTGTGGTAGTAGATGCCGCCTAATTTCAACAGAACGACTGCTTTTTCGATGCCGTTGCGCGTGCTTGCTTCGATGGCTTGCTTGTAGGCTTCGATGGCTTTAGGTTCTTGATTATCATACAGATAGATGTTTCCAAATGCGTAGTACACTTGGTCGAGGTAGTCTTTGTTGTTGGGGTTGCGGCTCATCTTCTCGAGCGTCTTGATGGCTTTGGGCAAATTCTCGGTTTCAGAGGTCAGCATCTGCATGCGGGCGTTGAATTCCACCGTGTAGTTGGGCGCATGTTTTGCCACATAACGGAAATGTTCGTTGGCTTGCCGGCGATCGCCTTTTTTAAGCAGCAGTTGGCCGAGTATGTAGTGAAAACGGACGCGTTGATAGCGATTTTTTTCGGCGTCGCAGGCTATCTGCAAAAACGGCAGGGCTTCCATCTCCTTTTGTTCTTTGAGCAAAAGGTCGGCTTTGGTGGCGGCAAACAAGCCGTTCAATTCCGATGGTACATCGTTTTCGTTTATTTTGCCCAGCACCTCTTCGGCTTCGTAGTACCACTGCATTTCGGCGTAGGCGCGTGCCAGCCATATACGCGCTTCGGTAACGGCTGCCGGCTCGGTGGCGTAGTGTTTGGTGATGTAAGTGAACGTGCCCACGGCGCCAATGAAATCGGCTTTGCTAAATTCCGCCTGACCCAGCAACAGCCACGCTCTGACAACTTGCGGATTGAACTCCTTTTGGTTGTACCAATGCTGATAGTCGGGATCTTTCGACTTTTTGGGATTTTTTTGCGGTTTTTTAGTGATGCTGTGCAGTTTGATTGTTTTGCGGCATTTTTCCACCACCACATCCATGGTGCCGCTGATGGCAGCGCCGTTTTCGTGTACCGAAATCGGATACATGGGCAGCACTTTCGAGTAGTCGTCTGTCATCGACTTTTGCATCTGTGCAATGCCTTTGTCGTAGTTGCTTTGTGCGTTGAAGTTGATGTTGTATTTCGACGTAACATAGTGGAACGACCGCGTTGCCGCCGTGTTTTTTTTGGTGGAACAGCCTGATATTGCGATTGTTATGCAAATTATCGATATTAAATATGTCGTCCAATGTCGGCTCAAGGCGGTGCTTGCTGTTGTGTATGTATAACGTGCAACGATGCGTTTTATTTTATTCGTGCAAATGTACAAAAAAAAGCGGACTGTTCAAAACGTATTTGTGTCTTTGTCGTGCGTTGGGCAAAAAAAAGCGAGAACGCACACCATAGCGCGCGTTCTCGACGAGTTTGTTTGTGGCAATCGCCTTATTTTTTGAAATAGCGATTGTACAATCCTTCGAATCCTTTGCCGTGGCGTGCTTCGTCTTTGGCCATTTCGTGTACGGTGTCGTGAATGGCGTCCAAATTCAACTCTTTGGCGCGTTTGGCTATGCGCATTTTGTCCTCGCAGGCGCCGGCTTCGGCATTCATGCGTTTTTCGAGGTTGGTTTTGGTGTCCCAAACCACTTCGCCGAGCAGTTCGGCAAATTTGGCGCAGTGTTCGGCCTCTTCCCACGCATAACGTTTGAAAGCTTCGGCCACTTCGGGATAGCCTTCGCGGTCGGCTTGGCGCGACATGGCAAGGTACATACCTACTTCGGTGGCTTCGCCGAGGAAGTGGGCGTTCAAGTCTTTTTTCATCTCGTCGTCGGTGTCTTTGGCAATGCCGATGACGTGTTCGGTTACAAAGTTGAGAGCGGCCGATTCGTCGAGCACTTTCCATTCAACCAATTGTTTGCATTGTGGGCAGCGTTCGGGTGCTTCGTTGCCTTCGTGTACATAGCCGCAGATGGGGCAAATAAATTTTTTCATAGTGGTAATTTGTTTATTATTAGTTGTTTATAAAATAAGTTGCTTGTCGTTTTTGTGCTTTGTTGCATGCAGCGCAGATGCCGTAGATGTAGGAATGGGCAGTCTGAACGGTGTAGTTGCGCGGCAATCTGTATCGCATTTTTGCTTTATGTACATCAAATATTGTACCACAATTCGTACACAGAAAATGGGCGTGAAATGTGGTGTCGAAATCGTAGCGCGTGCATTTCTCATCGATGGTGAGTTCTGCGACTAATCCTTTGGAAACGAACAGATTGAGCGTGTTGTAAACGGTGCGTTGCGTGAATTTCGGATAATGAACGCGCACGCGTTCGCATATTTCGTCGATGGTGGCGTGCGTGCGATGGTGGTACAAATCATTCAGTACAATGGTGCGTTGTATTGTCGGTATGATGCCGGCGGATTTCAAATAGGTTTCGGCCGTGAATGACTCATTTATCATGTTTTTCGTCGATTGTAATTTTTCAATGATTGCAAAGTTAGCGCTTTTTTCTCACCTGTGCAACTGTTTGTCGATATTTTTTCTGACAAAATCGGCATCGGCTTGGGGCGGCACCAGAATGGTGTTGAATCCCAATGCTTTGGCCGTGTCGATGTTGCGTGCGCTATCGTCTAAAAAGAGGCATTCGTCGGGCGTTAGTTGCTCGCTGTCGAGCAGAAAACGGAATATTTCCGGTTGTGGTTTCGACAGGTGCAGTTCGTACGAGAGGTAGCATTTGTCGATGAGTTGGCCGAGTTGATAGCCTTTGGCGGCAATTTGGGTCTGCACGCTGTGCGGAAAGTGTATGGCGTTGGTGTTGCTGAGCAGCAGTATGCGGAAGTGCCGATGCAAGTCGCGCAAGAGTGCCAATTTTGCGTTGGGGATGTCGAGCAGAAAGGCATTGAGTGCGGCGTCGATGTCGTGGTCGTCGATTGGTTTGCCAACGATTTGTCGTACGCCGTTGTGAAATTCGTCGGTGGTGATGTCGCCGTTTTCGAGTTGTGCGAAAATGCCGGCTTGTGCGTAGTTGTCGATGAGGCGGTCGATGTCGCGCAGTCCGAGTTGTACGAAAGCGTCGATGCAGCGTTGTCGGTCGAGGTTGATGAGCACGCCTCCGAAGTCGAAAATGAGTGTTGTAATCATAAAAAACGCATTTTTGCGGACAAATTTACGAAAATTTTTTGGTTTGTTGCAAAAAAAGTTGTACTTTTGCAGTCGATTTGCGACGAATGTTTTTTTTGACGTTTTCGCATCGGGCCTATAGCTCAGTCGGTTAGAGCATCGGACTCATAACCCGCAGGTCCTTGGTTCAAGTCCAAGTGGGCCCACAAAAAAAGAGAGATTTTATCTCTCTTTTTTGTATATACTCAAAATAAACCTCGTTTTCTTGTATATGTGGATGCCAATTCAGCTACTTCATCAATTGTCATTAGTTCTTTTATAAAATATTGTAAGTTTTGTTTACAATCTGCGTGTCGTTGCCTGATGATTTCATCATAATCAATCTGCAAGATGCTGCAAAATTCGCGACCGGTTAAGATATGTGTTTCGTCAAATTCATTTTTCAGGCCTTCTCTGATAATAGCTTTGTCATTTTCATTAAAACAACAAATATACCATTCGGCAACAAAAGGAATTTTACTACCAAATTTTTCAGTGAAAAGTTCTAAATTTTGTTTTTCGCCTTTGACTTTTTTGGTATCAAACATATATCCATCTTTTAATTCAATTATTTTGCAGATCCGATTTTGTTCAACAATAAAAATTATAATATCAGGTTCTATTCCCGGTACAGTATGGACAGATTTTTTTATGACTTTTTTTGTTGCTACATAAATGCCGTTTGCTTGTTCAGCATGAGTAACCGATGTAATGAAAGAATCAACGTCATCTATTTGTGTACAATGGCTTAAAATCATACGTTCCAATTCTGTACCATTTGAGATGACTGTTGCTTGAATTTGTGTGATTAAATCACCAACTTCCTTATTTCCGAAAACACGTTCATAGGCTCCTGATGTGGTTTTCGGTTTCATGTTTTCAATTTTCATAATTGTTCCTCCCCAAATTTTATATCACATCCAATGAAGTTTCGACCTGTACTTTTGCAACAAGTAAAGACGGAATAACTACCGGCAGCAGGGTCACAGACAAGATCGTTCGGGGAGGTTGTCGCTAAAATCAATTGCATTTGCAGGCCTATGGGTTTTTGGTGTATATGGATTTTATTGGTAATTTTCTCTGTCCAAACGTCCGGTATATTGTGTAGTGTCCATGATTTTTTCGCTTGGCGTGGTTCTTTTTGAATTATAATTAAATATTCGCTTATTCTGCGCGTACGATATCCCATGCCTAATTTGTTTTTATTCCAAACAATCATATCTACAGTCTGCAATGTTGGTGTGTGTGCTAACCAATTTTGTATGCCGTTGACTAAATGGTATTTATCTATCCAAAGAAATAAATAACCATTGGGTACAAGTGTGGTTTCGATAAGTCCAATGAACTCTGTAATCAGTTCTTCAGACATTTGAGCTAAATTGCTGCGCTCTCTGCCACGGCTTTTGCCTTCATTGCCATACGATAGTTTGTCTAAAATGCCCCTGTACTGTGGGTCGAAGAAAACGACTCGGAGCGATTCTTTTGGAATTTGTTGCAACAAATCAAGTCCGTTCATTTGTTGCTTGCGGTTCATTAAATTTTGCATAAAAAATGATTGTTAGCACATCAACTATCAATCATTTACGAATAAACAAAAAAGTGTGAACTATTCTATCGCATTCACGAGGAGCCTAGCAAGAACCTCGTTTCCTCCAAGAAAGTTCACACCCCATGAGAGGGTGAACATTAGTAGTACGGAGGAAACAAGTGCTAAACACTCGGTGCGTATCTGTTTATTCGAATATTCAGAAAAATCAGTTGCTAGGCTTTTTTTTTGTGAATGCGAATAATAGCTAATGTATTGTTATGTAAAAGATTATTTAATTCATTTGTAATATGATATTTGGTTGTAATTTTGATTAAATATTTATTTCGATGCGTCTTTGAATAGGCGGCGCCAGCGTATTTTGCCGTCGAAGAGTGCTTTGTCTTTGTCGATGGAGAGCCACACGAATACGGGTCGGCCTACGATGTGGTCCTCGGGCACAAAGCCCCAATAGCGCGAGTCGGCCGAGTTGTGGCGGTTGTCGCCCATCATCCAATAGTAGTCCATGCCCACGATGTAGCGGTCGGTCGGTTGGCCGTCGATGATGATGACAGAGTCGGCCACTTGCAGTGTATGGTGTTCGTAGGCGGTGATGATGCGTTCGTATATGGGCAGATTGTCCAACGTGAGGCGGATGGTGTCGTTGCGTTTGGGCATGTAGAGTGGTCCGAAGTTGTCGCGTGTCCAGCCGTAGGCGGCAGCGAGTGGGAATACGCGTCCGCCACGTTGTTCCGGTTCGACCATCAGTTTAGCGACATTGTTTTGTTGCTCGAGTTGTTGCCGCGCTTCGGTCGTCAGCGGTAGGTGGTAGATGGGTTTTGTCATGTCGAAACCTGCTTCGTCGAGCATGTGGGCATCGTCGGGGTTGTAGGGATTGATGCGCTGGCGGTCGTCGTTGCTGATGCCGAGTTTTTCGAACTGTTTGTCGGAGAGCATGCCGCCGGTGGTCTGTACAAAGTAGTTGAGTTGTATGCCGGCGCGTGGTTCTTCGGCTATGCCGTTGATATAGATGATGTTATCGCGTATTTCGAGTGTGTCGCCGGGTGTGGCTACACAGCGTTTCACATAGTTTTCGCGTCGATCGACCGGCCGCCAAACGATGTCGCCGAATGTGGCGCGGTTGGCTGTCAAATAGTTGCGTCCGAGGTAGTGGCACAGTGTGTAGTAGTCGGGATTTTGCATTTTCAGGCAGACGGTGTCGCCTGCGGGGAAATTGAACACGACGATGTCGCCTTTTTCGACGGTGTCCCAGCCTTTCAGGCGTTTGTATTCCCATTGTGGCTTTTCGATATAGGATTTGCCGCCGCCCAACCATTCGGGAAACGTGTGTTGTACCAGCGGGAATGAGAGTGGTGTGTTGGGAACGCGCGGTCCGTAGGAGGCTTTGCTGACGAACAGATAGTCGCCTACGAGCAGACTTTTTTCTAATGACGAGGTTGGAATTTGGTAGTTCTGAAACAGGTACAGATTGATGAAATAGACGGCTACCAAAGCGAATACGATGGCGTCCACCCAACTGCAGATGGTGTAGAGCGTTTTGTTGGTGTCTTTGTATTTTTTCCACCAATCGTAGGGAATGAATTTGGTTACAAATGCATCGAATATGAATGGCAGCAACAGCAGCCACCAAAAATTGCCGACCCATGCGATGAATAGGATGTAAACAAGACTCCAGATGGCGGCTTTGATGTATTGTTTGCGTGGTTGTTGCAAGCGTTTTTTGTAGTCGATTTTCATGATAGTTACACCTTTATTATATAACGTGTCGTTTTGTCATTTATTGCATTTGTTTTGTCAGAATTGCAGCAGGTCGTGCATGGTGAAAAAACCTTTTTTGCCCATGGTAAATTCGGCGGCCAGCACGGCGCCAAGTGCAAACCCTTGTCGGTTTTTGGCTTCGTGTGTGATGGTGATGGTGTCTTCGGGGCTGTCGTAGCGGATGGTGTGTGTGCCGGGCACTTGTCCTTCGCGTATGGCTGCAATCGATAGTTCGTCGTGGCGTGTGGCGTGTCCCAAACACCATGTTGTTTTGCGGTCGAGTTGTGCGATCAGGTCTTCGGCTAGCGTGATGGCAGTGCCGCTTGGCGCGTCTTTCTTTTCGGTGTGGTGTATTTCGGTCATTGTCGGTTCATAGTTGGGGAACGCGTTCATCAGTTTTGCCAAATGGCGGTTCAGTTCCATGAAAATATTTACGCCAAGGCTAAAATTTGATGCCCAAAACAACGTATAGCCGTTTGCGTCGATCTCTTTTTTCAGGTCGGGCAGTTGTGCTGTCCAGCCGGTTGTGCCCGATACGACAGGTATGCCCATTTGCCATGCGCGGCGGTAGTTGTCGATAGCGGCAGCCGGCATTGTAAATTCGATGGCGACGTCGGCTTGTGCAAATTGCGGCGACTGAAAATCGTGTTGGTTGTCGGCATCGATGATGCAGACGATTTCGTGTCCGCGTTGCAACGCCACTTGTTCGATGGTTTTGCCCATTTTGCCGTATCCGATGAGTGCTAATTTCATAAAGAGTAGTTGTTTAATTTTCTCTGACGAAGTCCAATGCTTCGAAAATTTGTTCTTTTGTGGCCGTTTGGTCGATGCGTACTTCGCCAACGTCGGCTAACAACGTGAAGTTGATGGTTTGCGCTTCGTTTTTCTTGTCGTGTTTCATTAGGTCGAACAACGTTTCGTACTGTTTACAAGTGAACGGGAATGCGCCGTAATGTTCTTTGGCGAAGTAGAGTAGTGTGGTCAGTGTGTTTGTCGGGAAATGATGTTGTATGTGCGACAGATAGAGTTCGCATAACAATCCCCACATCACTGCATATCCGTGCAGCAAAGGCTCATCAATTTTGTGCGATAGTGTTTCGAACGCGTGCCCGATGGTGTGCCCGAAGTTGAGAGCTTTGCGCAGGCCGTGTTCGTGCGGATCTTGGGCAACGATACGTTCTTTGATGTCGATGTTTTTGCGTACCAACGTTTCCAATAGGTCGTAGTCGATATGCTCGAAATCGAAAGTCAGGGTTTGGTTTAGTAGCGTGTTGTTGCCGATGAGGGCGTGTTTAATCATTTCGGCAAATCCCGACAGCAGGTTCGGTGTGTCGAGTGTGCGGAAGAAATTGATGTCGATAAGTACAGCTTTGGGTGTGTGAAAAGCACCAATCTCGTTTTTCAGCCCGAGAAAGTTGATACCGGTTTTTCCGCCCGACGATGCGTCGATGGCGCCGAGCAACGTAGTCGGGATATTGATACAGTCGATGCCGCGTTTGAATGTAGCGGCAGCAAATCCGCCCAAGTCGGTAACCATACCGCCACCCAAATTGATGAGTAGCGAGTGGCGTGTCGCTCCGTTGTCGGATAGAAATTCCCAAACATCGGTGAGCGTGTTCAGCGTTTTGTTGTCGTCGCCGTTTGGTATGTTGATGACTTGGGCATGCTGCAAGCGTGTGTCGGTTTGCAACGCAGGCAGGCATAGTTGTTGTGTTACCGTGTCGGTGAGTATGAATATTGACTCATCGGGATTGGTCGGCAGTAAATCGGCCAATGTCGCGGCGCTATTTTGGGTGAATATGGTCATATTACCCTACTACGCCTGAAAATCCCATAAAAGCCATAGCCAGCAGGCCGGCTACTATCAATGCGATAGGCGTGCCTTCCATCGCTTTGGGCAGTTTAACCAGCGATAGTTGCTCGCGTATGCCGGCGAACAGTACCAAAGCCAATGCAAAGCCGACTGCGGTGGCAAAAGCGAATACGGTTCCCGAGAGCAGGCCGGTTTCTGCGCCGAATGTTTTGTAGTTGCCTTGCGCTACAAGAATGGCTACGCCGAGAATGCAACAGTTGGTGGTGATGAGCGGTAAAAATACGCCTAAAGCTTGATACAATGCGGGTGAAATCTTTTTTAGAATTATTTCGACCATCTGCACCAATGCTGCAATAACCAAAATGAAAACGATGGTTTGCAGAAAGCCGAGCCCGAATTTGACTAATAATAGGTTAATCAGGTAGGTAACGATAGTGGCCAATGTCAGTACAAAGGTAACGGCTGCGCCCATACCGAGTGCGGTGTCGATTTTTTTCGATACGCCCAAGAACGGACAGATGCCTAAAAATTGCGTAAACACGATATTGTTTACCAATATAGCCGAGATGATGATTAAAACGTATGCCATAAGTTAATATGTTAGTTATCAAGTGTTTAATTTATTTGGTGCGCAGTTTGTTGATAATAGCAATCAGGTAGCCCAATGCAATGAATGCACCCGGAGCCAGCACAAATACCAACATGCCGTAGTTTTCGGGGTAGAGCGTCGCACCGAACAATTTGCCTGTGCCGAGCAGTTCGCGCACGGCACCAAGCAGTGTCAGTGCCAATGTAAAGCCCAAACCGATGCCGGCACCATCGAGAAATGATGCCCACGGATTGTTTTTGGCGGCAAAGGCTTCGGCGCGGCCAAGCACGATGCAATTGACCACAATCAGCGGAATGAACAAACCTAAACTTTCGAACAATGCGGGCAGATAGGCCTCCATGCACATTTGCAGAATGGTTACGAACGTGGCTATCACAACGATGTAGGCCGGAATATGCACTTTGTCGGGAATCAGTTTTTTCAGCAATGAAATAACGACGTTGGAGCAAATCAGCACAAACATGGTAGCCAAACCCATGCTCATGCCGTTGATGGCCGATGTGGTGGTGCCGAGTGTGGGGCACATGCCCAACAATAGCACGAAAGTCGGATTCTCTTTGATGATGCCGTTGAGGAATATTTTCAGATTTTTCATAGTGTGTCGCATTTTTCGGGTTCAACAATGGTGGTGTCGTGTGCAGGGCAGTGTACCGAATCGTGTTGCGGTGCCGGAGCCGGTTTGCGTTTTGGCGTTGGTGCTACGATGGCTGTCTCCGGGGTAGTTGCCACGGGCTCCGCCTCAATGACAGCGACAGTTTCAACCGAGTCGGCTGCGATGGTGTCGGCCGTGTGTATCTGCTGCGATGCGCCCGACAGCCCGTCGGCTTGCGGATTTTCGGCGTAAGCGTCGTAGGCGTTTCTGACAGCCAACAAAAATGCGCGCGAACTGATGGTGGCTGCCGTTATGGCATCGATGTCGCCGCCGTCTTTGCTCACGGCGAAGTTGCCTTTCGACGGATTCAGGCCGCGAATGTCCTGCTTGTTTTTGGCGGTTTTGAACCAATCGACCATTTTGGTGCCGAGTCCCGGTGTTTCGGACTGTTCGAGTACCGAGTAGTTGCAGATGTTGCCATCGGCATCGAACCCGACCATCAGTCGGATGGTGCCGCCGAAGCCGTTGCCGGCCGTTTCGACAGCCGCTCCGACAAAGGTGTCGTTGTTGTAAGCGCGTACGACACTCAACCCATTGATGGTGTCGGGTGCATCGGTGCGGGTATAGTCGGGCAGCACGTCTTTAATGGCCTGTTCCTTCTTTTGCTCTTTGGCGAGGCTGATGGGCTCTTTGGTGATGGTGTACACCCAAGCCAGCGCACCGGCTGCTACCAATGCAATCACCGTCAGCGACAGTGCCATGTTCAAAAAATTAGATTTCAATCGTTCCATGATTATTTTGGTGTTTTTGATAATATTTTGCGTGTTTTTGTTAGTGTTATGTTATTTGGTATTGAGAATCCTTCGATAGGTATATCTTGTTCGTTATCATATTCTCCTTCTACATCAAATAATAACAAATGTATTTGTGTGGAGGATAATCGTGTAATGTGTCCCAAACTTCTTTTTCCCATACGCTTATCGTAAAACATTATATTTAAGCAATTTGGTTGTGGTTCATTATCTGCATTTCGTTGATTAACAGCATGAATGACTATAGAGTCAAAATTATTTTTCGTATAAATGGCAGGAATATTGGTTGCGTTATAATTATCTAAATAACTTCCATTTCGCATATAAGCGTAATCTCCTATCAGGCACTCTCCGTGATATTTTTCAAGTTCGAAAGTACCTTGTTTCAAGTATATTTGAAACATGGTGCTATCGGTTTTGTATATCCATGTACCGCTGTAAGTTGTGAGATTTATTGTCGGAACGTGCGATTGTGCAATGGAATATCCGATAGTTATTACTTCAAGGTAAAACCACAAGCAAAAGATTTTGTTCCTCATGTGTGATTGATAACGGCAAATGGATTCAGTCGTATCATATTATTGTTTCTTCACTTTAACTTTTTCGCCAAAACGTTTCGGCTTGATATAATGGTTGAGTAACGGTGTTACGGCATTCATTATCAGAATGGCAAACGACATGCCTTCGGGATATGCGCCCCATGTGCGAATAATCACGGTGAGCAAGCCGATGCAGACACCATATATAAGTTGCGAACGCGGATTCATGGGCGAGGTGGCGTAGTCGGTGGCCATAAAGATGGCACCAAGCAGCAAACCGCCGGTCAGCAGATGAATTTCGCACGAAGCGTACACGTCGGGATTGATGGCGTGCAGAATGGCCGTGAAGGCGGCTACGGTGCCGAGTATGCTGATCGGAATGTGCCACGAAATGGTTTTGGTGGCCAACAGATAGATGCCGCCTATCAGTAGAGCAATGGCACACACTTCGCCCATCGAGCCGCCGATGTAGCCTGTCAGCAGGTCGAGCGTCTGCGGCAGTTCGCCAAAGTGCCCTTTGAGCAAAGCCAGCGGCGTGGCGGCGGTTTCGGCATCGATGTACGAAGCCGAGAGTCCCCAATGACCTAACGGACGCGGCCATGTGGTCATCTCTACGGGGAACGAAATCAATAGAAAGACGCGGCCGACCAATGCGGGGTTGAACGGGTTGTTGCCCAAACCGCCAAACGACATTTTGCCGATGCCGATGGCAACCAATGCGCCGATGATAACCATCCACAATGGCAGGTTCGACGGCAGGTTGAATGCCAACAGCAGGCCTGTAACCACGGCCGACAGGTCGCAAATGGTGGTTTTGCCTTTCAGCAGAAAACGCTGAATCAGATACTCGAACAGCACGCACGATGCCACCGACGTAAGGCTGACGATGAGTGCGCCGAGTCCGAAATAGTAGAGTGATGCCAAATAGGCGGGAGCGAGCGCAATGAGCACATGCGCCATGGTCTTTTGCACGGAGTTCGCTTTGTGCGCGTGCGGTGCGGGAGAAACTATTAAATTACTCATATTTCAGTGTGATTTTTTGCGTAAACTTATTTTTTTGCATTGCGTGCGCGGATGATACCGCCGACGGTGGCTTTGCCCAAACGTACATAGTCGAGCAACGGTTGGTAACTGGGACACGAGAATAGGCAGCAGCCGCATTCGATGCAGTCCATTATTTGGTTGCGTTCCATCTCGTCCCAGCGTTTTTGCTCGGCCAACCGTATCAGCAGATAGGGTTCCAAACCCATCGGGCAGGCATCGACGCATTGGCCGCAACGCATGCAGTTTTGCGGTTCGCGACGCACCGACTCGGCTGCCGGAATCATCAGCAAGCCCGATGTGCGTTTGTGTGCCGGCATGTTGGTGTTTTGCATGGCGCGTCCCATCATCGGGCCGCCGGCCACGATTTTGCCGGTGCCTTCGGGAATGCCGCCGGCCGCATCGATAACGTCCTGCAACGGTGTACCGAAACGTACCAAATAGTTGCCGGGGTGTTTCACCTCTTTGCCTGTTACGGTCATCACGCGTTCGACGAGCGGTTTGTTTTTTTGCACGGCTTCGTACACGGCAAACACGGTGGCAACGTTATCCACCACAGCGCCAACCGATATGGGCAGTGCGCCGCTTGGCACCTGTCGGCCGATGGTGGCGTCGATCAGTTGTTTTTCGCCGCCTTGCGGATAGCGCAGTTTCAGCGGGCATACTTCGATGCCGAAGTGGCGGTCGGCCATTTTTTGGAATAGTTCGATGGCGTCCCGTTTGTTGTTTTCGATGCCAATGATGGCGCGCTCTATTTTCAGCGCCCGTTTCAGCAGCGATATGCCGATGAATATCTCTTCGGCATGTTCCAACATCAACCGGTGGTCGCACGTCAGATACGGTTCGCATTCTACGGCGTTCACTATCAGCACTTCGGCTTTGCAGCCCGGAGGCGGCATCAGTTTGACGTGCGTGGGGAAACAAGCGCCGCCCAAACCGACAATGCCGGCGTCTTTGATTTTTTTGATGATTTGTTCCGGCTCGAGTTTGCAGATGCGGTTGATGTCGGGTGTGCAGTCGATGGTTTCGAGCCATTCGTTGCCGTCGCCTTCGGCATCAATGTAGATGGCCGGCATAGGCATGCCCCACGCATCAGTGGCGGTGTCGATTTTGGTTACTACGCCCGATATGGGCGCATGCACGTTGGCCGACATGAACGAGGCGGCTTGCGCAATCAGTTGTCCCACTTTTACACGATCGCCTTTCTCGACGATGGGCTGTGCGGGCGCACCGATATGTTGGCTCAGCGGCACAATGGCTTGTTTGGGCAGCGGCAATGTTTCGATGGCATTGCCGGCCGACAATTTGTTGTCGTGTGGATGAACTCCACCTATTCTAAATGTTTTCATATTGTTTCAGTCGGTTTTAGGCTTGTGAAGTTTCGGGTTGAGGGGTCGCTGCGGGTTGTGCATCGACCGGTTTGCGTGGCGGAAAGTTTGGTGCGTATATCGTTCCCGTCGGGCATGCGGCTTCGCATTTGCGGCACAAACGACATTTCGTGTAGTCGATGTAGGCCACATTGTTTTCGACGACAATGGCATCGAAAGCGCACTCTTTGACGCATTTGCCGCAACCGATGCAGGCTGCTTTGCAGGCTTTGCGCGCCACGCCGCCCTTGTCTTTGTTGACGCACGATACGAATATGCGACGATTTTTCGGGCCTTTTTTGCGCAGTTCAATGATGTTTTTCGGACAGGCTTTTGCACAGGCGCCGCAGGCTGTGCACTTGTCGTCATCGACTTCGGGCAGACCGGTTTCGGGATTCATGTGTATGGCTCCGAACTGACAAGCAGCCACGCAGTCGCCGCAACCGAGACAACCGTAGCGACACGCGGTTTCGCCGGCATACAGATTGTTCATGATGATGCATGAGCGTGTGCCGTTGTATTGCGATGTTTTCGGTCGATTGGTGCATGAGCCGTTGCAGCGCACTACGGCCACCAAGGCGTCGCCTGCTGCCACTTCGATGCCGAGAATTGTGCCAACTTGCGACATGGTGGCGTCGCCGCCCACGGGGCAACGCAGTCCGTCCAAATTGCCGGCTTTGACACACGCTTCGGCAAAACCACGACAGCCGGGTTTGCCGCAACCGCCGCAGTTGGCGCCGGGCAGAACGGCTTCTATCTGGTCGATGCGCGGGTCTTCGTCCACTTTGAATGTTTGTGCCACGGCGTAGAGAATAATGGCTGCCAAACAGCCGATTCCGCCAAGCACTGCGAGTGAAATGATAATGGTATTCATAAGTTTTTGCTGTTATTTGTGTTCGTTTTTTTTACTTTTTGTGTACCGAAAATCGAAAAATGGTGGCCATTTTATGGCGGAAGGCGGCTAACATAATATAATAGGGTATCAGTGCAGCCAAAGCGATGGCTCCTGCCGTCAATTCGTTGTGCGTGGCGTATTGCACAGCGACGAGCACCGCCAACACCAAACAAAACGGCACAATGAATGCCAACCCGACGGCTTTGAAACCCAAAGACGTTTTGCCGGTAACATATACGGCATCGCCAACGGCCAACGGCTCGCCACCCGAAGTCTCGGCATCGATAATTTTATCAACAGCCTCCGATGCCGTACACAGACCTTTGGCATGGCATGCAGCACACGCCGATTGCTGCGTGATGCGCACCTGCACGCGCCTGCCATCGATGCTGACTACGATACCTTCGTGCTCGATTTGGTCGTCCATTTCGCGTTTTTTGTATGCTTTTTATACCTAATTTTGAAATCGCACGCAAAAGTACAAATAAAATCGTTAACTTTGCAACGTTTTTTGTAAAAATTGTGTCCGACATCGGCACACGGTTTTTTCAAGCAGTTTTTTGTACCTAAAACATAATCTTATGAAAGAAAAACCATCTTTTAATTCGTATTTGGCAACGGCGCTTTTGTCGATTGCCGGCAGTATTCAATATGGTAAACTGAAAAAAGCATCGCGCAATCCGCGCAAGGCGAGCGAACAGACACTGCGCCGTATTTTGCGCAACGGTAAGGACACGGAATATGGTCGTTTGCACGATTTCGACTACATTTTGGCAGCCAAGGACGATGTCGAACTCTATCGTCGGTATGCCGAAAAGGTGAAAGTGTCCGACTACGAGGATTTTCGACCATTTATCGAACGCCATAAAAACGGCGAAACCGATGTGCTGGTCAAAGGCAAACCCTATATGTATGCCACAACGAGCGGCACAACCTCCGAGCCGAAATGGGTGCCGATAACCGACGTTTATTTGAAAAACGTGTACGGCAAAATGACTAAAGTGTGGCTCTATAACTTCATCAAAAACCGCCCGCATGTGTTCTACGGACCGATTGTGAGCATCGTTGGCAAGGTTATCGAAGGCTACGCACCCGACGGCACGGTGTTTGGATCGGTGTCGGGCGTAACGCAGCGCGACTGTCCGAAGTTTGTCAAAAAACTTTACACCGCACCGGCCGATGTGTTCACCATCGCCGACTATCATGCGCGCTACTACGCCATTATGCGCCTTGGCATCGAACACGACACGCATTTGGTGGTAACGGCCAATCCATCGACCATTGTCGAGATGCAGAACAACGTGAACGAATATTTTGACGACTATTGCAACGACATTGAACATGGCACCATGTCGGACAAAGTGAACATTCCCGACGATGTGCGCCAAGCGTTGGTGCCGTATCTGAAACCAAACCCCGAACGCGCTGCCGAATTGCGCGCGCTGAAAGCCAAATACGGCACCGTGCTGCCGAAACATTATTGGCCGAATATGCAGATTCTGAACACATGGAAGTGTGGCAATACGCAGGTTTATCTCGATAAATTCAAGGATTCGTTCCCCGAGGGCATGTTGCATCAGGAGTTTGGCTATTTCTCCACCGAATGCCGTTTCGGTTTGGTGCTCGACGATACCAACTACACGGTGATGTTCCCGCACTATCACTACTATGAATTTGTGGCCGAAGACGAAATCGAGAGCGAAAATCCGCATTTCCTGCAACTGCACGAACTCGAACAAGGCAAACGCTATTGCCCGTATGTAACGACCTTTGCCGGTTTGTATCGCTACAACATGAACGATTTGGTGGAAGTTGGCACGCCGTTTTTGAACACACCGCGCGTGTTCCTGATTCAGAAAATCAACGGCATCGTAACCATGACAGGCGAAAAACTGCACGAACGCCAATTTATTGCCGCCGTGAAGGCCGCCGAAGAGGCTACCGGTCGCCCGACCAAATTTTTCGTTGGATTTGCCGATCTCGAGAAATCGGCTTACCATTTCTATTACGAATTTGCCGACCAGCAAACCACGCAGGCCGAGGCCGAAGCGTTCACGGCGGTGGTCGATGAAAATCTGAAAAAAATGAACATCGAGTACGATGCCAAACGCGCGTCGTTCCGCGTGAAAGACCCGATTACGCATCGCCTTGTCGAGCAATCGTTCGAAAAATTCAAAGCAGCCTGCATTGCCGAAGGCGCACGCGATGGACAGTTCAAAATGAATCTGCTGCTGCAGGACGAAAAACGCCATGCAAAATTCAAGACGTTGGTCGTCGAGTGATAAATGGTGCAGGAAAATGACATCGGTGAAGCCATAAAAACGGGAATAATTAACATAACGCAAAAAAATATAAAATAAGCAATATGTCTTCCTCAAAACCCTCTGTCGATGCGAACGGAAAGGCGTTGCCATATCCGTATCTGATTAACGCAATGTTGTGCATGGTAGGCGGTTCGCAAACCATTCGCTTGAATTTTTGGAGCAAGCATCCGCGGCACGCTGCCGAGAAAACCTTGCGCGACATTTTGGATATTTCGCGCGATACGGTTTATGGGCGTGAACATCATTTCGATGTCATTCTTTCGGCTACCAATGCCGACGATCTGTTTCGCCTCTATCGACAGTATGTGCCTGTGAATGACAGTTTTGAAACACTGCGCCCGTATGTCGAACGCCACAAAAACGGCGAAGAAAATGTGCTCTTCCCCGGCAAGCCCGATATGTACGCCACAACGAGCGGCACAACCTCCGAACCCAAGTGGATACCGATGACGCACAAATACCTCAAAGATGTGTACGGCAAAATGTCGCACATTTGGACGTGGAATTTTGTGCGCCACCGCAACCGCATCTTTGGCGGACACATTTTCCCGATTGTGGGCAAAGAGGTCGAAGGCTACGCGCCCGACGGCACTTTGTTTGGGTCGGTGAGCGGCGTTTTGGTGCGCGATATTCCGTCTATCATCAAGAAACACTATACGGCGCCGGCCTCGGTGATGTCGATTGGCGATTATGCCGCCCGCAACTATACGCTGATGCGGCTCGCACTGCAACATCGCGATGTAACGCTGTGGGCTACGGCCAACCCATCGACCATACTCGAACTGATGCGCACGGTGGAAGAGTATGCCGACCGACTGATAACAGACATCGAACGTGGTACATTGGATGCCGAGTTCGATATTCCGCAGCCGATTCGCGACGAATTGGCTGCCTACATGGCTCCACGGCCGGAGCGCGCCGACGAGTTGCGGCAGATTCTGCAACAACATGGCAAACTGCTGCCAAAATACTATTGGCCGTGGTTGCAATATCTCTCCACTTGGAAATGCGGCAACACCAAAATCTATATGGAGAAATACCTTGACGCATTCGATTGGGACAAAACGTTCTATCAGGAATTGGGCTACATTGCCACCGAATGTCGCTTCGGATTCGCACTCGACGATACCAACGAATCGGTACTGTTCCCACAGTTCCACTACTACGAGTTTGTGGCCGAAGACGAGTTGGACAGCCCCGATAAACATTTTCTGCAACTCTACGAGTTGGAACAAGGCAAACGCTATTGCGCCTATGTAACGACCTATTCGGGTTTGTTTCGATACAACATGAACGACCTTGTTGAGGTGGGCGGAAAGTACTACAATACGCCCACGGTACACATGGTGTCGAAGGTGAATGGTATCGTGTCGATGACGGGCGAAAAACTCTACGAACCGCAATTTATCGAGGCGGTGCACGAGGCCGAAAAAGAGACCGGCATACAGACCAAATTTTTTGTCGGGTTTGCCGACGTCCGCGAGTCGTGCTACCACTTCTACTACGAGTTCAAAGACGAACGGATCGGGCAGGCGGAGGCTGACCATTTCACGCAAGTGGTCGATGCTAAACTTTGCGCCATCAACATGGAGTACGAGTCGAAACGCGCCTCGTTCCGACTGCACGAACCCAAAGCACACATTCTGCTCAGCAATGCGTATGCACGCTTCAAAGCGGCTTGTCTGCAAGATGGTTTCCGCGACGGACAGTTCAAATTCAATCTGCTGATGCAGGACGACAAACGGCGCAAAAAATTCAGCCTGATAGAACGGCTCGAAACAGGTTACGATCGCATCGCTTCGCACATCATCGAACGTGCCGACGAGATAGACGAACGCATAACGAAACGCCGCGCGCGCCGCGAACAGCGCCGATTGGCACGACAAAAACGTCGCCAAGAGCGTCGCAATAAACGCCGAAATTCATAAATGAACGGGAATATGACTGCATCTATCAATCATGTCTTGACAGAAACGGTGCAAGCGGTTGTGCTCGACCTCGATGGCACGCTCTACGACAAACGGCACCTCGCGCGCCGCTTGGTGCTGCGACACTTGTGTTCCCTGTCGTTGTTGGCTGCCGAACAAAATGCGCGCAAACAACTGAAAGGCAAAAATTTTGGTTCCGAAGCGGCATTCTACGACCATTTTTTTCGACAGATGTCGCACGCGCATCTCTACACAGCGCGCGTGGCTCGGTGGTGGTATTTCAAGGTGTATATGCCGTCGATGGTGCGCATCATTGGCTGTCGCTATCGCCTGAATGCGTGGGTCGAACCGCTGATGGCGGCGTGTCGCGAACGCCACATTCGCATGGCTGTCTATTCCGACTATGGCTGTGTACCCGAAAAACTTGCGGCGCTGGGCTTGCGCGCCGATATGTTCGATGTGGCGGTGTCGGCACCCGAGTTGGGCGGCCTGAAACCCGCTGCCGAAAGTGCCGCCCGAGTAGTCGAAATGCTGCATGTGCCTGCCGAAAACTGCCTGTTCGTTGGCGACCGCGACGATACCGATGGCGCAAGTGCGCACGCTGTCGGTGCTGAATTTTACCTGATAGAAAATCATCAAACTTCGTCAAAATAGCCTATGCAAAACAAACGTTATACCGCACTCGAAACCGAATCGCAGGTTTATATTCCCGATGTGGGCATCGATTATCCGGAGGATAATCCGTACGAACGTCTGTACCAACCGGTGTACGACCGCCAAGTGATAGTCGATGAACACTATCCGTATCTCGACCAATCGCTCAAATACCGATTTCTGAATTGGTCGATGTGGAAACTGCTGTTGCAGTGCGGTTTGCGCATCAAACTGCGTGTGCAGATGGGCTTGCGCTACAAAGGTCGTGAAAATTTGAAAAAATATCGTGATGTGCTGAGTGGCGGGGCTATCACCATCGCCAACCACATGTATCGCTTGGATTGCCCGTGTGTGCTGCTGGCCGTGAAAGCGCGCCACACGACACGCACGCCTATGTTTGCTCCCAATTTTTCGACCAAAGACAACTTCTTTCTGCGTGTCGTCGGCGGCATACCGATTCCTCAAAAAGAGGCCGGCATGGCCGCTCTGAAACGATTCAACGAAGCATTCGACGAGTTTCATCGGCGGGGCTATTGGTTCCATATCTTTCCCGAAGCCGCCCGCTGGGACTTCTACAAACCGCTGCGCCCATTCCAAAAAGGAGCGTTCTCCATGGCTTACAAATACAATATGCCACTGCTGCCGTGCGTGATAACGTACCGCGAACGTACCGGCATCTATCGCCTGTTTGCACCCAAAAATGTTCCGCTTTTGCAGGTCGAAATCGGCGAACCGATTCTGCCCGATAAAACCAATCCGCGCGGTCAGGAAATCGATCGTTTGCGCGAACAGGCACACCGCACGATGGAGCGTATGGCCGGCATTGTGCGCAACAGTTGGCCGGCGAAACCCGAGGCCGAATAACTTCCAACACTGCCGCTGTCGGCGCCGCCAAACTGCCTAATGCTACTTTTTTGTAAAAAAGTTTGTGGCATTTGCTGATTTTTTGTAACTTTGTCAATTTCAAAAAATGTAAGTATGGAAACAACAAGACAAGACAAAGTTTCGCGTTTGCTGCAAAAGGAGTTGGGCGAATTGTTTATGCTCTTTGCGCGCCATCGGCAAGGCGTGTTGGTTACCGTTACCGAGGTGCGTGTAACCGCCGACCTGAGTTTGGCACGTGTCTTTTTGAGCATTTTTCCCACTAATCGGCAAACCGAACTGATGCAGTTGGTGCAAGCCAACAGCAAAAATTTTCGTTTCGAACTTGGCAATCGCGTGCGTCATCAGTTGCGCATCGTGCCCGAATTGGAGTTCCGGCTCGACGAATCGATGGATAAGCTCGAACATATCGACGAATTGTTGAAACAATAACGATTTGTTCCATAACGTGTTAGGTGCTAAACATATCAGTGCGTGGCCGTGGTTTGTGGCGCAGCGCTATTTGTTCTCGAAAAAAACGCACAATGCCATCAATGTCATCACGTTGGTGTCGATGTGTGGTGTGGCGGTGGGCACTATGGCGTTGCTGTGTGTGCTGTCGGTGCTGAATGGTTTTGAAAATCTGGTGAGCAATTCGTTCACAGCATTCGACCCCGATTTGCGCATCACCGCCTGCGAGGGGCGCACTTTCGATGTGGCGACACCGGCTTTCGCACAAGTGCGCGCCATGGACGATGTGGCTGTCTTTGCCGAGGTCTGCGCCTCGAATGCGTTGCTGGCTTGCAACGACCGCCAGACACCGGTGCAGGTGCGTGGCGTATCGCCCAATTATGCCGAACTGAACGACATCCGGCAGTTGGTGGTCGATGGCGATTTTGCTATTGATGAACGGGTCATGATCGGCATCGGGCTGGTCAATACGCTGAACGCCGCTTACGATGTCCCGCTGACGCTCTATGTGCCGAAACGGCTGGCGAATGTCAATTTGGCGCGCCCCGACAATGCTTTCAGGCAACACGAGGTGTTTTTGGCCGGCGTGTTTGCCACAGGGCAGCAACAATACGACGATGCTACGCTGATAGTACCGTTGGCTTTGGCACAAAATTTGTTCGATTACGCGTATAACGAGGTGTCGTCCGTGGAACTGAAACTCGCGCCGGCAGCCAATGTTGATAAGGTGCAAAACGCCATAACCCGCTGCTTGGGCGATGAGTTTGTGGTGCAAAATCGGTATGAACAGCAAGCCGATTTCTACCGCATTCTGCAAATCGAAAAGTGGATCACGTTTCTGATTTTGACCTTTATTGTGCTGATTGCCACGTGCAACATCATCGGGTCGCTGTCGATGCTGATGATTAACAAACGCGCCGACATCGATTTGTTCTATGCGCTTGGCGCACGCAATTCGACCGTTCGCCGGCTCTTTCTGCTCGAAGGGTGGATGATTGCTGTGTATGGCGCTGTAGTCGGCATTGTGGTGGGCGTGGTGCTGTGCTTGCTGCAACAGCATGTCGGCATCATCAAAATGGGCGCGGGCTATATGGTCGAAAATTATCCGGTGGCGTTGCGTGCGGGCGATGTGGTGTTGGTGTTTGTTACCGTGTTGGCGTTGGGATTTGTGTTGGCGGCCTATCCGGCGAGTGTGCTGCGGCAGCGACGCGTGTCGAACGCTTGAGGTTTTGTTTGTGTAAGACTAAAAAAATAAGTTGATTATGAGTATATTGTGGGCTGACGACGAAATAGATTTATTGCGTCCGTATATTATTTTTTTGGAAGAAAAAGGTTATCGCACGACTACGGCCACCAATGGTCGCGATGCGGTGGAATTGTGTCGCCGGCAGGCGTTCGACATCGTGTTTCTGGACGAAAATATGCCGGGCATCAGCGGCCTCGAAACGTTGGCGCAAATCAAACAAATTCAGCCGGCCGTGCCTGTGGTGATGATTACCAAGAGCGAAGAGGAAAACATCATGGATATGGCTGTGGGCAACAAAATTGCCGACTATCTCATCAAACCGGTCAATCCGAATCAGATATTGCTGACGCTGAAAAAACATGTGCATCAGAAGGAGTTGATTGCCGAGCAGGTGGCGTCGAATTATCGCGCCGAATTTATGCAGATAGGGGCGCAAATCAGCGAAAATTTGTCGCCGGAAGCGTGGGCGGAACTCTATCGCAAACTGGTCTATTGGGAGTTGGAACTGAACGATGCCGACGAAGGCTTGCGCGAGATGTTGCTGCTGCAAAAAAACGAGGCTAACGGCGTATTTGCCAAATTTATACGCAAAAATTATCCGTTGTGGTTCGAGCAGCCCGATACGCGCCCGACCATGAGTCCCGATTTGTTCAAAAAATATCTGTTTCCGCTCATTGACCAAGGCGAAAAAGTCTTTTTTGTGGTCATCGACAACTTCCGGCTCGACCAATGGTTGGTGATACGCGAAGTGTTGTCGGAGTTTTTTACCGTCGATTGCGAAGATATGTACTACACCATTTTGCCGACGGCCACGCAATATGCGCGTAACGCCATTTTTTCGGGACTGATGCCGCTGCAAATTCAGCAGATGTTCCCCGATTTGTGGGTCGATGAGGACGAAGATGAGGGTAAAAACTTGAATGAAAAAGAGTTAATTCAGACTCAACTCGATCGGTTTCGGCGCAAAGACCTTACATTTACATACAACAAAATCAACGAATCGTCGTATGGCGATAAGGTGATAGCCAAAATCAAGCAGTATCGTGTCAATCCGCTGAATGTGTGCGTGTTGAACTTTGTCGATATGCTTTCGCACGCGCGTACCGACAGCAAAATGGTGCGCGAATTGGCCAATTCCGATTCGGCCTATCGCTCGCTGACGTTGTCGTGGTTCAAACATTCGAGTGCGTTGGCGCTGTTTCGCGAAATGGCGCGCCAAGGTTTCAAAGTGGTCATCACCACCGACCACGGCACTATTCATGTCGATAAACCGATTAAGGTTGTCGGCGATAAAAATACGAATACCAATTTGCGCTACAAGGTTGGTAAAATGCTGAGTTACAACAAAAAAGAGGTGTTCGAGATTTTGAATCCGGCGAAATTCGGTTTGCCGAGTCCGAATGTGAGTTCGGCGTATATTTTTGCTACGGGCAGCGACTTTTTTGCCTATCCGAACAACTACAATTATTACGTCAGTTACTATAGCGATACATTTCAGCACGGCGGCATTTCGATGGAAGAGATGCTGGTGCCGCTTGTAACGTTGAGTCCGAAATAACGAATCTAAAAAATGCCTTGCGATGTTGTGTTGGCTGCCTACACTGCCTTTGACCGACCCGATACCGATTTTTCTGTTGGTATTGTTGATTATTTTGTGCGCGCCGCTGCTCAATCGTGTTCGCATACCGCATATCGTGGGACTGATTTTGGCAGGCATCGTGCTGGGGCCCAATGGGTTGAATGTGCTGGCCAACGATGCAAGTTTTGACTTGTTTGGCAAGGTCGGCATCTTGTATATCATGTTTTTGGCCGGCCTCGAAATCGACCTTAACACGTTTCGTCGCAATTCGACCAAAGGCTTTGTGTTCGGGCTTTATACGTTTGCCATTCCGATGCTTTCGGGAACGCTTTCTGGCGTGTATCTGCTTCATTTCGATTGGGTTACGTCGGTGTTGCTGGCAAGTATGTATGCGTCGCATACGCTGATAGCCTATCCTATCGTCAGCAAAATGGGTGTGGCCAAAAGTCGGTCTGTCAGCATTGCCGTGGCCGGCACCATTGTTACCGTTACGGCCTCGTTGTTCATTTTGGCGGTTATTGTCGCTTGGCACAATGGCAGTTCGGGCGTGTGGTATTGGGTGCGTTTCGGCGTGGCCAATTTGTTGGTTGGTGCGGTCATTTTTGGCATTTTTCCCAAGGTCGCGCGTTGGTTTTTGGGACGTTTTGGCGATAGCGTTGCACAATATATTTTTGTGCTGGCCATGGTGTTTGTGGCGTCGCTACTGGCCGATGTGGTGGGCATGGAAGGCATATTGGGTGCGTTTTTTGCCGGTTTGGTCCTCAATCGGTTGATACCCGGCGTATCGCCGCTGATGAATCGCATCGAGTTTGTGGGTAATGCCATTTTTATTCCGTTCTTTCTGATAAGCATCGGCATGCTCATCGATGTGCAGGCCTTTTTTGTCAGCCCGCAGGCGTTGTTGGTGGCTGCGGTCATGAGTGTGGTGGCCACGTTTTCGAAATGGTTGGCGGCGTGGCTTACGGAGCGCACCTGCCGCCTTGGTCGCACCGAAGGACGCTTGCTGTTCGGACTGAGCAACGGACAAGCAGCGGCTACGCTGGCGGCCGTGATGATTGGTTACAACCTCGGGCTGCTCAACGACGATGTGTTGAATGGCACCATTGTGATGATTCTCGTTACATGCACCATCAGCTCGCTGGTAACCGAACGCGCCGCACGCCGTTTGGCGGCCGATGAACTCTCTGCCGAAAATGTGGCGCACGATGCCGCCGGCGAGCGCATCTTGATACCGATGTCGTATGCCGAAACGATGCCGCAACTGATAGATGTGGCCAATCTGCTGAAATCGCCGCACAATAAAAATGCACTTTTTGCCGTCAATGTGCATGGCGAGGACACCGATGGCGCGTCGGGACAACGTTTGCTCGAACGTGCTGCTGCGTTGGCGGCCGCCTCCGACAACAAACTGACGTTGATCAGCAAAACCGGTGTCAATGTGGCGAATACGCTTGCCGAATGTATTGCCGAATACGACATTAGCGATGTGCTGGTCAATATCCACAAAAAAACGAGTTTTGTCGATACGTTTTTGGGCAACAAAATCGAGCGCCTGTTGCACGAGAGCCGACAAAATATTTTTGTGTGCAGTTCGCAAAATCCGGTCAATACCATCAAACGCTTGGTTGTGGTGGTGCCCGACAAGGCCGAACTCGAAGAAGGGTTTGCGCTGTGGTTCGACCGCGTGAAAAATATTGTGCTCAACTTGGGTGTGCCGTTGCTGTTTTTTGCGAATGCCGACACGACAGCAGCGCTGAAAACACAATGCGCCCGATTCAAAAATCTGAATGTCAAGTACAACGAATTGGCAAGTTGGGAAGACTTCCTGATAGTAACGAAAGCGGTGCGTCCGCACGATTCGGTGATGATTGTTACGGCACGCAAAGGCACGCTGTCGTACAATCCGTTATTTGAAAAATTGCCCTATTATTTGACCAAATATTTTGCACAGAATAATTTCGCTCTCATATTCCCGCGTCAGACTATATCGACCGAAAAGACCGGCGAATTGTTCAATCCGTTGCATGTGTAAGACCTTATAAGTTATGTATGTAGATTCGTTGTTTAATTATGCGCGCCGTCGGACGCGCGCTGTCCGCATCGGGCAAGTGGAGTTGGGTGCCGATGCGCCCGTTCGTGTGCAGTCGATGGCCAACACCGACACCAACGATGTGGAACAATCGGTAGCGCAGGCCGAACGCATTGCGGCTGTGGGTGGCGAATTGGTGCGTTTCACGACGCAGGGCGTGCGCGAGGCGCAAAGTCTGGGTGCTATCCATCAGGCATTGCGCTCTGCCGGATGTCGGGTGCCGCTTGTGGCCGACGTACATTTCAATCCGTATGTGGCCGAGGTGGCGGCGGCCGTGGTCGAAAAGGTGCGCATCAATCCGGGCAATTTCGTGGCCGGCAAACAAGGCGATTATTCTGCCGACGACGAGGCCGCCGAATTGGAGAATATTCGGGCAAAACTCCACCCGCTGATTGACATCTGCAAGCAGCATCACACGGCGTTGCGTATCGGGGTGAACCACGGATCGCTTTCGCCGCGCATTATGAATAAATATGGCGATACGCCCGAAGGACTGGCCGCATCGTGCATGGAATTTTTGCGGCTGTGCGAGGCGGAACATTTTCACGATATTGTGCTTTCGGTCAAAGCGTCGAATACGTTGGTTATGGTGCAGGCGGTGCGGCTTTTGGTACATCAAATGACGCAAGCCGGCATGAACTATCCACTGCATTTGGGCGTTACCGAAGCCGGCGCCGGCGAAGATGGGCGCATCAAATCGGCCGTGGGCATAGGCGCGCTGCTGGCCGATGGCATCGGCGATACGGTGCGTGTGTCGTTGAGCGAAGCCCCCGAAGCCGAAATTCCCGTTGCACGCAAGTTGGTCGATTATATCACCTGTCGCGCCAAACACGAACCTATCGATGGACAAGCCGCGCCCGATTTCAACCCGTTTGTCTATGCGCGCCGTTCGACGTGTTGTGTCGCCGGTGTTGGTGGCGATGCTGCGCCGGTGGTTGTGGCGGCGCAAAGTGGTGCTTTTGGCACGTTGCAACCCGACTTTGTGTTGGGCGTTAATGCGCCCGCAATGTGTCGGCTGACGTATGGAGAACTGACCGACGAAATGTTGCAGACCTTGAAAACGCATCCGCAACTTGTGTTGTTGCATTCCGAACACGTCAATCCCGTTGGCGAGATGCGCGCTTTCTTCCATCGTTTGATGAATGCCGATTGTCGTGTGCCGGTCGTTATTGAGCGCGCTTACGCCGAATCCGACATCGAAGATTTGCAGATAAAAGCGGCCGCCGACCTTGGCGCGCTGCTGCTCGATGGTTTCGGCGATGGCATTTTGCTGCGCAATATCAACGAACAAATTCCTGTCGAAGAGGTTAATTCGTTGGCATTCGGCATTTTGCAAGCGGCACGTCGGCGTGTCAGCCGCACCGAATACATCTCGTGCCCGGGCTGTGGTCGCACCATGTTCGATTTGCAAAAAACGGTGGCCGAAATTAAAGCCGCTACGGCGCATCTCACCAATCTGAAAATCGCTGTAATGGGCTGCATCGTGAATGGCCCCGGCGAAATGGCCGATGCCGACTACGGCTATGTGGGTGCCGGTCGTGGCAAGGTGAGTCTTTATCGCCGCAAAGTGTGTGTCGAAAAAAATATTCCGGCCGACGAGGCTGTCGAACGGCTGCTTGCACTCATCGAACGCGACAAGCAGTAGAATGTGTGTGTCAGTGTTGTGGCATATCGCGGCAGAGTAGGGCTTCGTTGTAAAATTGGCGCCGAAGTGCCTTGTCGATGTCGATGTTTTGATAATGTTGCGTGGTGAGGTCGCACACATACATCGACTGTATTTGCGACACGAATAACTTGCTGTAACGCAGACGCTTACCGTATTGCAGTTCGGCAATTTGGTCGATGGCGTTCGTCATGTCCACATCGCTGATTGCTTCCTTGGTGAAAATATAAAGTCCGAATTCGGCAAACTCGCCGTAAAAACCGCTGGTAACTTTGCCCACTTTGCTGCTGATGATGCGGCGCATGGGGTGTGCCAGCGCCCAATAGTTGTACTCCAACGAGCCTACCCAGCCTTCGTTGTCGAGGCCGTAGGCGTAGCCGTTGCGGCGTATGTCGCGAAAATCCTCACTCTCCACGTCGGTTATTGGCTTGCCAGCTATTTCGTTAATCAGGGCGTGTGCCACGTTTTTGTCCTCGCGAATGGCGCGCGTAACCTCGATGCCGATACTGCCGTCGGGCGACTGCAGGTCGGGGCGGTCGGCATTGACGAGCGAAGCGTACGGCCCGCCGAGCAACGTCTCGAGCGATATTTTGGCGTACCGCTCAAAAAAACAGGTATCGAATGTGCGTGGTTGTTTGTTCATTTCGGCCGAAAAAGTTTCACAAAAGTACAACAAATTTGCGGAAAAACAAAAAATAGCGCTTATGTGCTATCTATAGGCGGTTGATTTGTGATGAAATAATTTTTAAATTATATAAAACAAAATAATTATGAAAACACAAGCAAATATTTTATTTGGTCAGCGAGTCGCTTGTTTAAGGAAACGGATGGGGTTGTCGCAAGAACAACTTGCGTTTCATTGTGGTTTTGATAGAACTTATATTGGTTGTATTGAAAGGGGGGAGAAATCTGCAACAATAAACACGATTGATAAATTGGCAAAAGGATTTAATATAACATTAACAGAATTGTTTAATTATGAATAAAAGGTACATTATTAATAGTAAAATGGCTGTTGTTTATCAACGGAGTACTCTTTTAACAAGTACAGATGTGGTAGCAGCTATAAAGATGGCAAATAAGGCACTACATAATCTCAATGAAAGTACTAAAGAATTTGAAATCAATATTTTTGAAACTTTATGTATGCGAAACTTAAGTGGTTTAGTCGGAGAATATTTTTCGCGTTGTATTATGAGAGTATCAAAAGGGAATTTGCAGGTTAATCTTCACCAAGATGGATATCCTGATTTATTGTTGACTAATACGATGGAAAAACGTAGATATTTTACTACTCTTTATATAGAAAAAAATGGCCGTAAATACCCTAAAGATAAGGCGTCGTTTAGTCCATATAAATATGGGGGTATTGAAATAAAAGCATGTTGTGGTAGTACTCCGTCTGCTACAATTACTCCAAAACCATTGATCGGAGAACAACGGATTCAGTTGATAACGTCCTTTGATTGGAAAGCACATCATCGCAATACTAATAATCTATTAGCTGTCTTGTGGGATTTTATTGATGGTTATCCATTTATAGTTGCCGCATTTTATCAAAATGCATTAACACCCGATGATTGGGGTAAGATTGTACAACCAAAAGAAAATGGAGGCAGAACCACAAGTGTGTCAATTATGGGAGCCAAAGGTATAAAAAAAATGTGTAATAATTGGATTGCTGTTATTAATGATAATAAATATATAAAGAAATTATCTTTATCAAAATGGATTGGCTATTGCGTCGATTCGGTCCCTTTTGCTAAATTATGTTAGTTTAATTCAATATTTTTTATTTTTGCACAAATCTGATCTATTAATTTGGGAGGAACACTTTCGCCAATTGTGTCTCGAATGATGCTATCTGCAACATATTTGCCATTAATGCAGAAAGAATAATTGTAGTTAGCAATTGTTTGTATAATTAGCCCTTCCCACAAAGATAATACCCTATTTTGTGTGGGATGGAGTTTATTATCGGAACATGCATATTGAAAATTTTGAGTTAATGTACTTGCAGGTTCATTCCATTTCATACGTTTATATGCACTTGTAAATGCTTTCATAACACGAATTTCTCCTGTTTTTTTATCTTTCGTGTATGGACGTGGTAAAATAGCACCACATTTTATACAATAAATAGGCGTATTGTCTTTGGAACGATTTATTCCGCTCTCATCTCGTTGACAACCATGTGTAGGATTATTTTGAAATAGGCAATTAGGATTAATACACTGATTGTTTAAAGCAGTTTGCCCTTCTGGAGTGTGA
Source organism: Paludibacteraceae bacterium (assembly GCA_051870755.1). GTDB lineage: Bacteria > Bacteroidota > Bacteroidia > Bacteroidales > Paludibacteraceae > W0P28-013. The sequence continues at coordinate 41,303 of JBJECE010000016.1, forward strand.
CGAATCCAAGAAAGTTTGATGTCATCTAAAATTGGTACTCGATGTAGTGGTAGTTCATTACATGTGTTTTTACCAGCAGTGGCTTCCAATATAGGCAAGTCCCCTATAACATCTTTCAGAGTCAAAAATTTTTTTGTGAATAATTGTTGTGTGTCAGAGTTGGTAATATCTGGTAGAAAAGAGTGATGGGTTTTAAAATATTGTTGCCCTTTCTGTGTGCGTGTAAAAATACTAATTAATCTTTTTCTGTGTTGTGGAATACCATAATTGGCCGCATCTACAATAGTAGGTTCCCCAATATAAATTTCTCCTAATTGCAGTTTTATAAAATCAATAATATTAACAAGATGGTCATTTTCGTCCATAATTAGAGTATTTTGCATATTTGGTACATTTTCAAAAATGACCCATTCTGGCAGCAGTTCTTTTATAATTTTGAGAGTAGGAATAATTAATCTATTTCGTTCATCTAATTTGGGACGTGTTCCATTCCTAAAATTACGCAATATTGTTCCCATACCATTGGATGACATACCTTGACAAGGTGGGGTCGCAATAATTAAAAAAGGGGCCTGCTTGAAATTGTTTTTGTAATATGTTATAATATCATCGGATAATTGCCAAATATCTCCTTGAAACATTTTTGTGTCAGGGAAATTGTGTGTAAAAAGTTGTGCCCTTTCTGATAATAATTCGCAAGCAATAATAGTTTTGATATTATTGGCAGCTAATCCTAAATCACCAATTCCTGATGACGAAAAAAGACTAATGGCATTAAGGGAGGGCATCATGGGGCTTTTTTCTCTTAAATATTTGCAATGCGCCGTATCTCGTCCATGATGGCGTGAGCAAAGCGGTCGGCCTGCTCGCGTGTGGGCGCCTCGCTGTAGATGCGGATGATGGGTTCGGTGTTCGACTTGCGCAGATGCACCCAACCTTGCGGAAAATCAATCTTCACGCCGTCCTCATCGTTTATTTTGAACTGTTTGTAGCAGCCTTTTATCACGCACAGCACGCCGTCCACATCGATGGCGGGCGTCAGTTGTATCTTGTTTTTCGAGATAAAATAGTTCGGGTACGAGGCGCGCAGTTCGGACACGGTTTTGCCCGATTTGGCCAAGTGCGTGAGGAACAGGGCAATGCCCACGAGCGCATCGCGTCCGTAGTGCGAGGCAGGGTAGATGACACCGCCGTTGCCTTCGCCGCCAATCACGGCGTTGGTGGCTTTCATTTTGGCCACCACGTTCACCTCGCCTACGGCGGCGGCGTTGTATTGGCAGCCGTATTTTGCGGTTACGTCGCTCAGTGCGCGGGTCGAACTCAGGTTCGAAACGGTGTTGCCTTTGGTGTGTTGCAGCACATAGTCGGCCACGGACACGAGCGTATATTCTTCGCCGAACATCTCGCCGTTTTCGCAGATGATGGCCAAACGATCAACGTCGGGGTCAACCACAAAACCGACATCGGCTTTTTTCTCTTTGATGAGTTGCGCTATGTCGCCCAAATGTTCGGGCAGCGGCTCGGGGTTGTGCGGAAAATGTCCGTTCGGCTCGCAGTAGAGCGGCTCTATCTGCTTCACGCCGAGTGCTTTGAGCAGTTGCGGAATGGCAATGCCACCCACAGAGTTTACGCAGTCGCACGCCACGCGGAAGTTGGCTTTGCGAATGGCTTCCACATCGACCAAATCGAGTTTCAGCACGCTCTCGATGTGGCGCGTGGTGAGGTCGTCGCGCGTGGTGAGTGTGCCGATTTCGTCCACGTCGGCATAGGTGATGTCGCCGCGTTCGGCAATGGCGAGCATGGCTTCGCCTTCGGCTTTGTTCAGAAATTCGCCGCGTTCGTTCAGCAGTTTCAAGGCGTTCCATTGTTTGGGATTGTGGCTGGCGGTGAGTATGATGCCGCCGTCGGCCTGCTCCATCGTTACGGCGAGTTCGGTGGTCGGTGTCGATGCCAATCCGATGTTGACAACGTCGCAACCGCAGCCGAGCAGTGTGCCGACAACCAATTGATTGACCATCTCGCCGGAGATGCGTGCGTCGCGCCCGACAACCACTTTGCAACGCTGTTTGTTGCGATACGATTTGAGCCAAGTGGCGTAAGCCGCCGAAAATTTGACCACGTCAATGGGCGAAAGTCCATCGCCTGCCGCACCGCCAATGGTGCCGCGTATGCCTGAAATGCTTTTAATGAGTGTCATATTTGTCAGAGTGTCAGTTGTTTAGGTCGATAATGCTGGATTATTTGGCTATTTTGCGTATCAACAATTTGTAGTGGTAGGGCACTACGGATGAAGTGGCTGCCGAGAATCCTTTTTTCGAGGGGACGATGACTTGTGCGATGCTGCCCGAGTAGCGCATCACGTCGAATGCGTTGTCCCAGCCTTCGCAACTGTTGGTGGTCGAGCCTTTGGTGATGACGTCGGGATTGGGCTTGTCGAGCGTTGTCCAATAACTATGCACGATAGGCGGTTCGTCGAGCGTGCTTTCGATGTAGCGAACGATGAGTTCGTCGCCGTTTTTGATGCGCACATTGCTGCCTATCGAGTCGATGCAGAAATAGATCTCTTCGCTGCCAAGGTGGTACCATTGCCCGATGACGAACGCCGAGTCGGGCGGGCAAACTGTCTGAACGACATAGCCATGGCGTTGCAACCATGCGTCGATTTTGTTTTGCTCGCTTTCCAACTGTTTGGAGTAGTTTTGCGAACTTTCGCAAGCGGTCAGTGCACATAGGGCGCATGCCAATAACCACAATTTTTGTATCCGTTTCATAGGCGCATTTGCTCTGTGTTTCAACCTACAAAATTAGTAAAAATAGTTGAATTGTGTAGTGCGGTGAGGAATTTTTCCGCAAAAAGTTGTATTTTCGCCAAAAAAGCATTACTTTTGCAGCCGGATAGTAATTTTTCATAAGAGTAAAAAGGGGGTTCCGTAGCTCAGTTGGATAGAGCATCAGCCTTCTAAGCTGAGGGCCCCGGGTTCGAATCCCGGCGGAATCACGATTTATGCAGCGAAATGATTGATTTTCAGTTGTTTCGCTGTTTTTGTTGTCAGTGGTTTGTCAACGAAAAGTTGCGTTTTGCGTTTTTGAAAAAATACTCTTTGTTTCTTTACTATAATTTTGAACTATTTTGTGGATGGCAGGCTAGTTTAGATTTCGCTCTTGCAACAACCAAAGAATACAGACAAAGTGTTTAAGAGTATTCTTGTAGGTTTCAAAAATAATCACTTTTATCTTATTAAATTTATCGAACTCACGTAAGCTTAATGAAATTGATAATCGTGCCTTGTTTAGAAAGGTTCATTGAAATCTTGTCACCTTTCTTTAGACCAATATTTTGTTCTTTAGAACCCACATAGAAACACAAACCATCATCACTTTTGGCACATATTGCCCCACGTCGACTGTAATATATTTCTCCTATCGTTTCCATATATTTCAAGTTTCTTAGTTTTTCCAAAAAAGATTTTTTATATTCTATTTTTTATTGTTTAAGGATTTAAGTTGTTCTAAATATTTTGGATCTATAAATCCGACTTGTTTGAGCGTCCCCACTTCACGCTGATCGGGATTGAAGAAAGGTAATGCAATCTGCTCTTCAATTAGCTTTTCTTCTCTTTCTCCTGAATTGCTTACTCCTTTTGTTGATAAATCGTTTAGCATATAATTCCCTACGATCATCATCAGATAGAAGTGGGAATAGGTATCTTGATGGGTATTGTCTTCCACTGCGATATTGAGTTATTGAAGGATATGTGAAATATAGTCTTTGTTTAGAGCGAGTAGCTGCAACATATAATAACTTTACTTGTTCATTATAGTTGTTAACTCGTCCCTCAAATGACAATTTGTCTCTTCCCCCATCACATCTCCATGGATTAGGGAATGCATCATCACTCATACGAGGTACAATGACAGTTTCCCATTCTAATCCTTTAGCAGAATGGATAGTGGATAAGGTAATATATCCATCCTCAGTTGAAAATTTGCTTTCAATATCAAATTCACGCTCGTACATAAATCTATATTCGTTTCTGTTAACAATTAGAGCGAATAAGTAGTTTGATATGTTATCATACGACTCAGCAATTTCTTGCATTTTTTGGAAATCTTCCCCAAACTTTTTAATTTCATCAAGGGTGTTTGTTATATCAGTAATCAATTTCTTAAGTGATAACTCTTGATTTGTATATTGCGTTTTCCAATGTGCAATAGTTTTGCCAATCTTTGTATCAGAAAAGTGTCCCTTTTTCTCCGTATCAGAAAAGTGTCCCTTTTTCTCCTGCCATTTTAGCAGTTGATTTTTACTATAAGGATTATCGGTTTTAATTACCCTTAAAATGTGTATGAGAATTTTAATATGGTTCTTAATAAAAGTTCTTCCGCCAAAAGACTTAAATGGAATATTCTCATTATTTAGAGAATTTGCTAATTCAATTAAATTTTTAAGTCTACCAGTTAAAACGGCTATTGTCTTACACTTAACTACATCAACATTACCATCATGTACGGCGATATTCTTAATAAGTTGTGTAATGTTCTTAACCTCATCGCTTTCTGTTTTATATTTTTGCACATCGACAATAGCATCACTAACGTTATTTTTTGAATATAATGAGGTATTATCTACATCTCTAAAAACAAGAGTATTTACATAATCAAGAATTTTTTGAGGACAACGAAAACTTCGCGTTAAGTGATGTTTTGAAACTAAATCCTTATGGGCGTCAAGAAACTCAAGTAAGTTATGTTCTGAACCTCCCCTAAATGTGAATATATTTTGTCTTGGGTCTTCAACTATAAAAATCTTTAGTGCAGGGATCTCTTTGTATAACATTTCTATAATGTCGAAAGTCCGTTTCGTTAAATCTTGTGCTTCGTCAATCAGAAGCATGGTGAGCTGTTTTCTCCTCCACACCTGAAAATCGTCATTATCTTCAAATTGTTCCTGAAATTTAGTTAAGATTTCATCTACAGATATGATTTTATATCTATTCTTAATCTCAATCACCTTTGAAATTAGTTCTTTATTGATGACGACTTTATGCTGTAGAATTTTTTTTATATCCTCTATGTCATATAAACCTCCCAACTCATTTGCAATTTCATCTGCCAAATCATCTATATCAGAGTCATCAATAATCACATAGTCTAATTCAGAGGATTTTGTATATGCCGCATAACGTTTCATGCATCCATAACAAAATGAATGTATGGTACTCGCCGAAAAATCAAACTGATGTCCATTCAATGTTAACTGCCAAAATACCTGTCCAAACTTCTTACCCAATTCGTTAGCTGCAGTATTAGTGTACGATAATGCTACAATATGTTCGAGAAAGTTTGGTTTATTAGCTTCAATTATATAGTTTATAATTTTAGTTACAAGTAAATATGTTTTCCCAGTTCCTGGACCAGCCTCTACATAAATAATTTTAGAATGGTCTTTTACCGCCGTTCTTTGTTCGTCAGTTAAAGAACCTAGATAATCAATTTGATTAAAACTTTTAATTTCATCATGTGGTATTCTTTCCCCGGTAATAGACTCTATAATTTTCAGCAAGCATAGATAAAATTTCTTGATCTCCTCATTTGTTGGCTGCTTATCTATAGTCATCCCATGATGATATGGATTTAAGGATTCTATAAGATTGAATAATGAATATTTACAAGAAGCTCTTTCAGGGTGTTCCTTAAAAAAAGTATTAGCTCTCGATCTCAATAAAACTTTACTATCAACTCCAAACAACACATCTAAACAATCACGGAAATCTCTTGCTTTATCGCGATTTGATTTATCTTGTTCATAACACTGTTTAGCAAGTTCATACAACTGACTAATATCATCTTGTTTGGTTAACATATTTGATTTTTAATTATTACGTTAATATATTTGGTAATCACTCTATTTTCTTTAGACTCTGTTGTGTCGTTAATATTTCTAAACCAAATTATAGTCACAATAAAATCAATGTTATGTTTATTGTTTGTGTTGTGTAAATGTTCTTGAATCAAATTTAGAGTTGAATTCTTCTAATTGTAGATGAATATCTCCCTTGCTGAAATTTTCCCTGTGATGGTCGTCCACATTGGCGTGGCAACGTATGCACAAACATTTGAGATTTTCTTGTCTGTTGTTGAGTTTATTGCCGTCTATGTGGTGAACATGGATAAAACGGCGGTCGAAAATAGTTTCAGCCTTAAAACCACATTGCTCGCAAGTATAGTTTTCTAATTCTCGCTTTGCTTGAGAAAAGTTCTGCCAATCTCTCACATATCCAAGCATATCCACCTCTTTCTCTTCCTCGTCAGGGTCTGCTTCTCCTGCTTCTCTCAAAATGTTTACGAACTTTTCCAAGGGCATATTCATGCTGTATCTGTCATTCAAAAGCCCTGCACAATATCCACACAAGCCAAGGTCGCTTACTGTTACCTCTTGACGGCAATTACTAGTATCTTGAACAACGACTTCATTGGTATTGGCATATCGGTAATGGTCTCGGAATGTCCCACTATCCATAAAATCTTGTATGACTTTACACTGACAAATATGATATTTGGGCGAGCCAAATCTACTTAAATTATAGTCGCGCTTGTACATAAAGACTTGATGGTAATGATCAGCGTTGTCTTTGATAAAAATACCTCGCTTACCTTGGTCGTTTTGGAACTCAACATTTCCGTGTCCGTTCTCAAAAATAACATCGGCAGGGCGAACAATTTTATATCCGCCTGTATATTCCACATCTATTCCCCTGCGTTTTAATGCAGCCTTGACAAGTGGGAAGTCATATATCGGGTCGTCTGAAGTGGGCATACTTATTTGTTTTTGTTCACAAAGTTTTCAAGTATCTCATCACCATTTGTTACGATACGGAACTCAACGCGGCGAGATAGATTTTTGTCAATGGGTTTTCCGGAAATGAACGTATATTCACCATCACTATCCAAGGCTTTTCCATAAGACAAGCCGTTAGCAGTAAACCAGTATTCCAGCCGTTTCTGTTGTTCGGGGGTGTATTTTTGTAGTGCCGGCATACCGCGTAGATACATGAGGACAGCCAAAGAACGTTGCTGCGATAGACGGGCGTTGTCAATAAAGGGGTCGCTATTGCGTCCTGCAAATTTGACATCGTCCGTATGCCCTTCAATACGAATTTCTTTGATACGCGAGCATAAACTATCGTTAATCAGTATGTCAATATATTTAGGGAGAAACTCGTCAAGAATTTGCTTGAATTTTGGGGTCAGTTCGGCACTACCCGTAGCAAAGAGGACTTCGGGATTATTGAATTTCATGGAGAGGTCTTTACCTATGACTAACTGCCAATCATCGGGTCTGTCCTTAAATTCACTTTGCAATTTGTCGTGCAATTTGGAGCGCGTTTCCACATAGTCAGTGAGGACGGTTTGATTTTCCTGCACCTGTCTCATATAGGCAATGGCAATGAACAAGAAAATAATCATCAGACCTGTCATTAAGTCCGATACCGACATCCAAACATTATGTTTACTTGCCATGGCGATTAGTCGTTATCAATCATTCTTTGTATGCACTGGTCAAGGTTAGCCAGCGTAGCGTTCAAGCGGTTATAGAAATGCCCATCAAGGTCTTGTATCTGCTCCATAAGACTACGAGAACCATTCTTTATGATTTGCAAACTATCGTTCATGCCGCTGCGCGTCTGCTTCCAAAATTCTTCGGAATAATCATTGATTTTGGAAATATCTTCCAATTGCTTAATCAGTGTTTGCACGGCATCCACAAAATTACGCTGTTTCTTTACCCAATCATTGAGCGAGGACTGTGCGTCCTTAAACTCTGTCATGCTGGTCTTGTTGAGTTCGGCAGCGGCATTGAGGTTGCTAACCATTTCCACGAAGCGTTTATCTTCCACCATAACGGCATTGAGGGCAGCAATAATCTGCTGGAGTTTGCTGCCATCGGAGACAAGGGCTTTGGTATCTTCACCCACATTAACCAAGGTGGTTGATGTGGCTTCAAAGTCTTTCTCCATCGCCCTGTATTGTTCGGTAAGCGACTGTATCATCTCCTTGTTCTCGTGCTGCCATGTGTTGAGTTGTTCGACGGACTTATTGAGTTGCTCAAAGTTCTCTTGCACCAGTTTATTGATAAGTTCGCTCATCTGACGGTTGAACTCCTCGGTAACTTTCTTCATCACCTCAACAAGGGCTTCCGTGTTGCTCTTTTCGAGGAGTTTGGAGAACTCATCAAACTTCTTGGTGAGGAGGTTGTTGGTCTTCTCCATACTTTCCTCAATCTCAATCACCTCACCATGCAGTTTGCCGGCGAAACTCTTGACCTCATCTGCAATCTCGTTTTGAACAGACGCAAGCCCCTCGGAGATACCCGCAATCTCACCGACATTGCGATTAGTCTCACCAGCAGCCTCTGTGATGGTGCTGACATTATTTTTGGTTTCAGTCAGTAACTCATTCGTTTCCTTGGCGGAGTCAGTGAGCGTGCCCAAATGCTCATTGGTAGTCTCCAGCAATTCATTAGCCTTTTGGTTAGCCTTGACAATGGCACTGACATCGGATGTTTGCGAGGACTGCAAAGTCAGTAACTGCGAGATAGAACCGTTGATAGCCTGTGTGTCGGTATTGAGAGAGGTTTGCAGGGTCAGCAACTGCGTGGTGTTGTTCTGCACCAGCGTCTGTGCTTGCACCAGTTGCGCCATGGTTTGATTGACGGTGTTGTAAAAAGCCGATTGCACGTTGGTCTGCTGTTGCGTGTGTTGCACTATGGTTTGGCACATTTGATTGACGGCTTGGGTAATCTGCCCTGCTGCGATGTTGATGTCGGAAGTGCCTTTATCAAGATTATCATAGAGACGGCTGACTGTACGTGAAAGGAACAGCGAGCCGACCATACCGGCAAGAGAGGTGAAAAAGGCAGTTTTCAGTCCATCGAGGAGTAGCGGAATACTTGCGTCCAAATCTTTCGAATTGAAATTCAGCAAGCCGATGGTAATGCCGAGGAATGTGCCGAGCACACCGAGAGTGGAAATAAGGGAGGGAAGTTGCTCTATCCAACGGCGTTTCTCAATAAGGTGTTGTTTCTTGTCGCAATACAATACATATACCCATGCCGCAACAAAAGCGGCAATAATAAGCCCTAATGAACCATAAGTTACATAATTAACCATAAACCAATTATAATAAATTATTAGCATTTTCTGTTTTTGCTAAATTCTCCATTATTCTATAATTTAATTTTTTTTATATTTTGAAAATTGATAATAAAATCTGCTAAAATTTCGGACTTCTGCGGTGAATAACGTGGCAAAGATAATACTTTTTTTTGAATATGTATAATAGAAAGGTGTGAAAAAATGTAAAATTTTTTACATTACGCCAACAAACCGGCAGCGCGGAATAGGGTAGCGTAAAAGGCGGCTTTACGTTCGAGTGCCAACGGATAGGCACGCGAGGTGGAGGGCATGCGGTAGAGGCGCACGGCATGGCGCGGACAATCGACAGCGGTGCCGACGGCCTTTGCGTTCAAAGAGAAGATGGAAAGCCTCGGACTGTAACCGCTCATGAGCAAATACAAACAACATATTATCCCGAGCGTGCGCATTATAGAACGCAAAAATTTGCGGGATTATGTACGCACTGAATATACTAAAGGCCATGGTGATGGCCATCGTCTTTGTCATACGCAAACAATTAAACAGCAAACAAACTATGGGAAATAAGACAACAGGCAGTGCCGGCGTGGCACTCATCAAGCAGTTCGAGGGTTGCCGTCTGACAGCCTACAAACCCGTGCCGACCGAGCAGTACTACACCATCGGTTACGGCCACTATGGTGCCGACGTACAAGCCGGCCAAAGCATCACACAGTCCGAAGCCGAAGCGCTTCTGCGTAACGATTTGGCACAGTTCGAGGCGTGCATCAACGCCGAAGGGCTCACCATCAGTCAAAACCAATTCGATGCATTGGTGTCGTTGTGTTACAACATCGGCACCGGAAACCTGCGCTCATCGACCCTTCTGCGCAAAGTGAAAGCCGACCCGAACGATGCCACCATTGCCGACGAGTTTCTGCGTTGGAACAAAGCCGGCGGCATTGCCCTTGCCGGTCTGACCCGTCGCCGTCAAGCCGAAGCCGACCTGTATTTTTCGTAAAACAAATAACCGCCAAAGGTTTTTGGCGGCTTTCGTTGTGTATGGTGATATAATTATTTAATAATTTAGCAGTTATTTTTCGTTGAAAATAAAATCAAGCCCTTGTTTTGTATAAAAATTGAAGCGTCTATCACTCGAGATCAATGGTAGATGTTCGGTTATTGCGTGTGATATGATTATATGGTCTGAAGGATCTTTATGGCCATGTGCATCATCTGTTACTAATTTTGAGTATGTTTGTATGTGCTCTTGTTTTAGTGGTAATATTGTAATGAAATATTCATTCTCTATGGCTTTTATAAGTTCAAAAGGAGTTTTCCATCGTTTAGCACATAACCCCTTGTTTTTATAAGCCAAAACAAGTTCTTTGACGCTTTCTGTGCTTATGCATAAAATAGTGTCAGCATCTTTAATGATAGACACAACATCTTTACTTAATAATTCAGGGTCAACCGCCAAATAAACAAATATGTTTGTATCAATTAAATAGCGCATCTTATAATAACAATGCTGGATCGTTTACAATAATACTACCTTTTAATTTCATTGCAGCCTCCCACGTTTTAGAAAATTTTCTTTTGTGTGTCGTCATTTTGCCTGCTTTTTTGTTTGTGGTGTTCTTTCCCACTTTACTAGTGATTGTTGCCATAGTTGTAAAAGTTAAGTCTATTTGAATAAATCAGAGTGTGTTCCGGTGTTGGTGAATAGTAAAATCAGTTCAGTATCGTTTTGCTGCCATACGAGCAACCAATCAGGCTGTAAATGGCATTCCCAATGACCTTTGTAATTACCTGTCAGTTTGTGAGGCTTGTATTTGGCCGGCAATGTACCCGTTTCGGCAAGTAAAGAGATCGCTTTTCGCAACAATTCCATATTGTAACCTCTTTTCTTGCATTGTTCAACGTTTTTTTCAAAACGATTAGTAGTGGTAATTTGATACATGTTTAGATGCCTAATTTTTTGAACAAGTCATTTGGGGTTTTATAAGTATTGATTTTGCCATCTCGGGCTTCTTGCATAGATATTTCAACATCTGTCAGTTTTTTTTCTTTTTTTGGTATTACTACTTTTGCACCAAGAGACACAATCAACTCCAATGCCTTTTTGATGGTGTTGCTCCGTGCGTCGTACTCCAATGTGATAGTTGCCATAGTTTTGAAAGTTAAGTGATTTTATTTGAATAAATCGGCGTGTGTGCCGGTGTTGGTGAATAGTAAAATCAGTTCAGTATCGTTTTGCTGCCATACGAGCAACCAATCAGGCTGTAAGTGGCATTCCCAAAGACCCTTGTATTTGCCTGTCAGTTTGTGGGGTTTATATTTGGCCGGCAAAGTACCCGTTTCAGCAAGTAATGATACAACTTGTTGTAAAAGGGATAAGTTATATCCTCTTTTCTTGCACCGTGCATAATCTTTTTCAAAATGCTTGCTATATGTGATAGTGTATTTCATTTGCAAGCCATTTCTAATTTCTTAAACATATCATCAACATCTTTTGCATGATATACCCGACCGGCTTTTATATCTTCCAATGATTCGTCCAAGCCGCATTTTTTCATTTTTGGCTGCGTTGATGCTTTTGCACCCAAACCAATTAAAACATCAATGAGTTTATTTATTATTGCATTCCTTGCGTCGTACTCCAATGTGATAGTTGCCATAGTTTTGAAAGTTAAGTGATTTTATTTGAATAAATCGGCGTGTGTGCCGGTGTTGGTGAATAGTAAAATCAGTTCAGTATCGTTTTGCTGCCATACGAGCAACCAATCAGGCTGTAAATGGCATTCCCAATGACCTTTGTATTTGCCTGTCAGTTTGTGGGGTTTATATTTGGCCGGCAATGTACCCGTTTCGGCAAGTATATCAACCACTTTCTCCAAAATAGACACATCACGCCCTCTACTGATACACTTTCTTAAATCTTTTTTGAAGTTGTTGGTAAATGTGATAGTGTATTTCATTTCAAACACTGATTAACTAAATCTTTACCATTCTTTGCGGTAAAGACACGACCATGTTTTATATCTTCTTGCGATTTTTCAAAACTTGTTTGATGCTTGCAGTTAGTTGAAAAAATGCCTAAAGACAAAATATAGTCTATAGTTTTTTTTGCAAACGCATTCCGTGCGTCGTACTCCAGTGTGATAGTTGCCATAGTTTTGAAAGTTAAGTGATTTCATCGGCAAAGATACAAACTTTGTGCCGAACTACAAAATGAAACCGCCAAATGTTTTCGGCGTTTTTTTTGTATTGAAAAATTATAAAAGGCTGTTGGTCAGCGTTTATTTTTTATAAAATCCAATTTGTTTTTGGTGTATAGTGCAAATTTAAGGTCAGAACTTATCAGCGGCAATTTGTCTGATATGGCTTGTGCTATAATAAGGCGGTCGTTCGGGTCGGTGTGGTTGGTATACAGAGGTAATTCGGTAAGCGTTTGCAGATGTTGTTTTTGAATAGGTTTGATGGTTATATTAAAGTCTTCTATTTTCTGAATAACACTTCTTATGTCAATGGCCTTTTTTTTGCAGTTTTTTTGTCTGAAACAAATGAATAGTTTCCATTATGCAAACAGAAGATGTAAAAAACATATTCTCGTAATTCGATAGGATATGCTTCACCTCATTACTGATAGAATCTTTATCTGTCAGTAGAAAAATCAAAATATTAGTGTCTAAATAATAACGCATAAGTTATTTAAGCACGGCTCTCATATCTATAATGGTAACACCTTCAATGATATTTTTGCCTGTTTTTGCCCAATATTCACCAATTTTCGATAATCTTTTCGGCTTACTACTACTTTTGATGGTAGTTCTTGTTGCTGTTTTAGTTGCCATAGTTTGTTCCTCCTATTTTTTTAC
>JBJECE010000017.1:0-53912 GCA_051870755.1 Paludibacteraceae bacterium
GATTTTTCGGCTCGCAGCCTATGCAAGTTTTTTCGTTGAAACTACTTTATCGCATGTTCTCCCCTTTTTAAGGGGAGTACGGCGCAGCCGGGTAGGGTTAAAACTACATAACAAACAAACGCGGATCAAAAAAAGTAACGTGTTGATTATTAAATATTTATAATCTTGCATCAGCAATTCTTGCGGAGAATGCGGCGAAATGTCGGCAAAAAAATGTATCTTTGCAAATTTATTACATGCAGCACATCGGCAGCGGTGTGCCAAAACCGACAGATTATGACATATCCTGTTTTGAACATTTTCGGCAAAGAGGTTCGGAGTTTTTTCACTACGCCGACCGGCTACATTGTGTTGGCCGTGTTTTTTGTGGGTGCGGCGCTGTTTCTGTGGGTGTTCCCCGGCGAGTACAATGTGCTCGACAACGGCTATGCCAACATCGATGGTTTGTTTGTGCTGGCGCCGTGGCTGTTTCTGTTTTTGTGTCCGGCGGTAACCATGCGCACCATCGCCGAGGAGCGTCAGCAGGGCACCCTCGAGTTGCTGCTGACACGGCCGCTGTCGGCATGGCAGTTGGTGGCCGGCAAATTTTTGGCCTCGTGGTGTGTGATAGCGTTGGCCTTGGTGCCGGCACTGCTGTGGTTCGGCGCCGTGTACATCATGGCCGAGCCGATAGGCAATGTCGATGCGGGCGCCTTTTGGGGATCGTTTGTCGGGCTGGTGTTGCTGGCAGCGGTCTATTCGGCCATCGGGGTGTTCGGTTCGTCGGTGGCGGGCAACCAGATTTCGGCGTTTGTGGTGTCGGCGCTGATATGTTTCGGCCTGTTGTACGGTTTCGACCTGGTCGGGTCGCTGTTCGAAAGCGGTTCGCTGATGCTCTATCTCAAAAATTTAGGCATCGATGCGCACTACCGTTCGATGAGCCGCGGCGTGCTCGACAGTCGCGATGTGCTGTACATGATTTTGCTGACATTCATTTTTCTGGTTGCTGCCAAAATGGTCGTGGCGCGCAAGAGATAACTATTTGATTACAAAAACATTACGCATAAAATACAATCTATGAATAAACCGCTCATTTTCATTACCAACGACGATGGCATTCGTGCCAAAGGCATCGGGCATCTGATAGAAATGCTGCGCCCGCTGGGCGACTTGTTGGTGATAGCCCCCGATGGTCCGCGTTCAGGCAACTCGAATGCGCTGTCGATGGAAAATCCCGTCGTCTATACGCTGCAACGCCAAGAACCCGGTTTGACCATCTACTCGTGCAGCGGCACGCCCACCGATTGCGCCAAATTGGCCTTTTATATCGGCGATCGCCACCCCGATTTTTTCTTTTCGGGCATCAATCACGGGCCAAACACGGCCATCAACGTCATCTATTCGGGCACGATGGGCGCCGTGTTTGAGGGCTGCGTGCGGCGTGTGCCGTCGGTAGGTTTTTCGCTGTGCGACCACCACGCCGATGCCGATTTTTCGGCCTGCCTGCCCTTGTTCGAGCAGATAGCCCGCAAAGTGATGGCCGAAGGTCTGCCGCAGGGCGTCTGCTTGAACGCGAATGCCCCGCGAGGCGCCTTGAACGGCGTACGCATCTGCCGCCAAGCCGACGGCTATTGGGACAAAGAGTTTGAATTTGGCGTATCGCCCATGGGCAAGCACTACGGCTGGACAACCGGCTATTTCGTTTGTCGCGAACCGGCCGCTGCCGACACCGACATTCACGCCATCGATTCCGGATTTGTGTCGGTAGTGCCTACGCGTGTCGATATGACGGCGCACGATGCCCTATCCACGTTTGCCGATTATGAAACGATTCGATAATTTTTGGATAGCCGCAGCCGTCGGACTGCTTGTGCCGGTGGCGTTCGGATTGCTGTTTTTTGCGGTGTTCTATCGGGGCGATTTGACACTGACCGATGCGCCGCTGCTCTACATCGAACGTGCGCCGTCGTTGATCAGCAAACTGATATTGGTGTCGTTGGCACCGAATTTGTTTGGTGTATTTGCGTGTTACCACGCACAGTGGTGGCGTGCGTGCCGCGGCATGGTCGTGTCGGTGTTGGTCTATTTGGCCGCTGCCATGTTTTTTATATAAAAAACTGAAAATCAATGAAATACTTCATCATAGCAGGCGAAGCATCGGGCGATTTGCACGGCTCGAATCTGATGGCGGCACTGAAACAACATGACGCAGCAGCCCAATTCTGTTTTCTGGGCGGCGACTTGATGGCTGCCCAAGGCGGTCGTCAGGTCAAGCACTATCGCGACATGGCTTTTATGGGCATCACCGCTGTGGTGCGCCATCTGCCAACCGTGCTGCGCAACATGCGCGACACGCGGCGGGCTATTGCGCAATTCCGTCCCGACGTGGTCATTCTGATTGACTATCCGAGTTTCAATCTGCAAATAGCCAAATATGTCAAAACGCACTTCGACACGCCGATCTATTACTACATTTCGCCAAAATTATGGGCATGGAAAACCTATCGCATCAAGTCGATAAAGAGATACATCGACAAAATGTTTACGATTTTTCCGTTCGAAACGGCGTTTTATGCGCAATTCGATTATGCCGTCGAATACGTCGGCAACCCGACCGTCGATGCCATTGCCACATACCGCGCACGGCCGCACGCCGGCGATTTTCGTGCCACACACCACCTCGATGCGCGCCCGATAGTGGCCGTTCTGGCCGGCAGTCGTCGGCAGGAGATTGTTACCACGCTGCCCACCGTGATGCCGTTGGCCGCACAATTTCCCGATGTGCAATTTGTGTTGGCCGCCGCGCCAAGCGCCGACACAAAACTCTATCAGCCCTACCTGTCGGACAACGTCAAAATGGTGCGCGACTGCACCTACGACCTGCTCACACACGCTCACGCCGCCATCGTAAACAGCGGAACGGCGACGCTCGAAACCGGCCTGTTCGGCGTACCACAAGTGGTCGTTTACTATGTGCCAGGCGGGCGCATAGGCACTTGGCTGAAACAGGTGTTGATCAAAACAAAATTTGTGTCGCTCGTCAATTTGGTGGCCGAAAAAGCGGTTGTACGCGAACTCGTAGCACACGAATTCACAACCGACAACGTGCGTGCCGAACTCACGCGCCTGCTCACCGACACCGATTACTACCGCCACATGCAGGCCGACTATGCTGCCCTCGCCCAACGGCTTGGGGGTGCCGGCGCCGCCGATCGCACCGCACAAAAAATCGTCAAGTTGTTGACACATAACAACACATGCAACGTTTAACCCGTTTTTGGCATCATTTAATTGAAAGGACATGCTATTAGGGAGTGCGAAATATACGTCTCTGCGCGACATAATCGATGGCTGTGTGCGCAATGAACGGATCGCCCAACAACGTCTGTACGAATTGTATGCCGCACGCATGACCGGTATCTGTCTGCGCTACGTGGGCGACAAAGAGACGGCACTCGACCTGATGCACGATGGTTTCATCAAAGTATTCGCCAACCTGAAACAATACAGCGGCGAAGGCGCATTCGAAGGCTGGATGCGAAAGGTATTCGTAAACGTATCGCTCGAATATCTGCGCAAAAACGATGCACTGCGCAACTGCGACGACGTGAGCGACATGCAAATTCAGTTAACCGACGACACCGAAACAATCATCGAAAAAATGTCGGCCGACGAGATAGTGAAACTGATAAACGAACTGCCGGCAGGTTTCAGGACGGTATTCAACATGTACGCCATCGAAGGTTACAGCCATGCCGAAATTGCCAAACAGTTGGGCATCAACGAAGCCTCGTCGCGGTCGCAATTCTCGCGGGCAAGGGCTGTATTGCAAGAAAAAATCAGACGAAACAACAGCGCATAGTGAAGGACAAACAACTACGACAACTGCTACGGGACAAACTGCAAAATTATGAAGCACCCGTCCCGAAAGGCGATTGGCAAGCGATAGCCGACCGATTGCCGAGCACTGCCACGTCCGACGACGACCATTGGCGCGGTTTGTTGCGCAAAAAAATGGCATCGTACACCACGCCGCTGCCCGAAAACGATTGGCACGACAACATGTTGGGGCGCCTGCCGACACTCCGCAAACGACGCGCCGTACCGCTATGGGTGCGCTATACCGTCGGATTGTCGGCTGCAGCTGCTGTCGCTTTGTTGCTGCTGGTGCCTGCGGCATTTCCGCCATCGGCAACCGAACAAACGCCGCTGTTGGCCGCCAACACCAACACGGGCGAAACAACCGTCGTCGCTGCGGCACCGGCACAAACACCAACCGCCGCACCAGTCACTGCCGACACGCCATCGACTCCGACCACAAAACGGTCGGCACAAACAACGCGCAACACAGCACACAGCCACAACACAACAGAGAGCACTACCGACAACGTCCCCGACGCCACACAGCCTTCAGAAACCATGGTTGAAGCCGCGCCGGCCACATTGGCACACACCGACGACACACCGACGACAATCCTGCCGGCCGACGACACGCCAAACATCAGCATCGAAGAGGCCGCCCGCCTGATGCGCGAACAACAAGCAGCCATAGCAGCCACCGACACCGCCGGCACAGACGAACGCACGCCGCGCGAGAGTATCAATTTTGGCATATTGGCGTCGCTGTCGCCCAACGTGAGCGAATTTGCTTATACACCCTCGACCACAATAGCAGGCAGCCAGATAGCATTGCGCGGCACCACCAACAACAACGACCGCCACGACCTGCCGTTCTCGGTAGGCTTGTCGGTAGGCATTCCGCTGTGCAAACGCCTCGATTTGCAAACCGGCATCAACTATTCGTATGCACACTCGCGATTTACGTCCACCAACCGGCTGCAAGGCACCTATTCCGAACGCAACCAGCAACTGCACTACTTGGGCGTGCCGCTGATGTTGTCGTTTCGCATCGTCGATAGGCGCATCATCAAATTTTATGTGTCGGCAGGCGGCGCGTGCGAAAAAGGTCTGATTGCCACACAACACCGGCAAACGTTCGACTTGGACGATGCACTGCTGTCGAGCCAAACCAACTACGAATACATCAAAGGCATTCAGGGGTCGCTCACGGCCAACGTCGGTTTGGCAGTCATGTTTTTCAAAGGTATGGGCATCTACTTTGAACCCGGTTTCACATGGTACATTCCCGCCGAAAAATTTCCGCAACCCGTCAATTCGCGCACCGTACACCCCTACAATTTAAGTCTGACTGCCGGTTTGCGTTTCAATCTGAAATAATCGTTGGCTGAAGTTTCCGGTCGATTTTGCCGATTTTTAAGTCGAAAAGCATCTGTTTTCGGCTTTTTTTTGTAATTTTGCCAACTATTTCGACCTCAAATCACCATCAATCGATGACCAAATGGGTGCGCATACTGATGCTCATGGCCGCGACAGCCGTAACGTGCAGCGCGATAGCCGAGCCGACCGATGCCAAAACGCGTCTGACGGAGTGGCTGCAATCGTACTGCAACGACTATCTGGATTTGCAAACGGCGCGCATCAAAAAGTTGAACGTGGACACCAAGACGAAAACCATTTCGATCTACACCAATTTTATAGTCGGCACACTGCCGTTTCGGCCTGATTTGGTGGCGCAGATGCAGCGCGAAGCCGCAGCCGTCGTTGCCGACGACTACCCGAACTATCGGGTGGTGATTTACGCCGACGGCAAAAACATCGGTACACTCATTCCTGCGTGGTACCAACCGGCACGCTCATCCGGCGGGCAAACGACGCGACCAACAGCGCGACCGGTTGTTACATCGTTGTCGCGCCCGCACACGCCCGACAATGCACTGACAGACAGAAACATAGCATTATGGCACAGCCACGGTTGGTACTTCGACACGCAGACCGACCGCTGGCATTGGCAGCGCGCCCGCTACTTCGAAACGGTCGAGGACAAACTGACGGCATCGTACGTGTTGCCGTTTTTGCTGCCGATGCTCGAAAATGCCGGAGCCAACGTCTTTCTGCCCCAAGAGCGCGATGTGCAACCGCACGAAGTGATTGTCGATAACGACAACGACAACATCAATTTCGGGTCGCTCTACTGCGAAACGGGTGCCGAACACTATTTTGCATCCGGCGCCAACGGCACGGGCTTCCGCCAGCGCACGACGCCCTACCGTCAAGGCGAAAATCCGTTTACCGAAGGCACAGCACGCCTGCTGAAAACATCGCTCGCCGAAGAAGCCTTTGTCGAGTGGGTGCCCGACATTCCGGCCGATGGCGACTATATGGTTTCGGTGGCCTATCCGTTTACAGAGAATAACGTATCCGATGCACATTACACAATTTATCATGCCGGCGGGCGCACCGAATTTCAGGTGAATCAAACCATGGCATGCGGCACTTGGGTTTATTTGGGCTGTTTTCATTTCAAACAAGGGCTGAATGCCGATTCGGCCAGAGTGGTATTGTCCAACCGGAGCCGTCACAGCGGCGTAGTGGCGGCCGATGTGGTGCGTTTCGGCGGTGGCATGGGCAATGTGGCTCGCAGTGTATCGCCCGACGCTTTTTGTCGCACAAGCGGCCGGCCGCGCTGCATGGAAGCCGCCACCTATTGGTTGCAGTGGGCAGGCGCGCCCGAAACGGTTTACCATTTTTCGGAAAGCGACAAAGACTATACCGACGACATTTCGGCACGCGGTTTGTGGGTCAATTGGTTGAACGGCGGTTCCGACAATGCGCCCACAACCAACGGGTTACGCGTTCCCATCGATGTGGCACTTGGTTTGCACAGCGATGCCGGTTGCAAAAACGACACCATCATTGGCACGTTGGGCATCTACTCGTCGGCCGATGGTCGGCAAACCAAATTTCCAAACGGGCAGTCGCGCGCGGTTTGTCGCGATTTGGCCGATTATGTTACCCTGTCGCTGGTCGATGACATGCGCCGTGCCGGCTACACCGATTGGTCGTTTCGCGGACTGTGGGACAAGCAGTATGGCGAGACACGCCGCCCCGAAGTGCCGGCCCTGCTGCTCGAACTATTTTCGCATCAAAGTTTTGTCGATATGCGTTTTGCTCTCGACCCACGTTTCAGGTTTATGGCAAGTCGCGCCGTGTACAAAGGCTTGTTGCGTTTTTTGTCGGTGCAGCACGGTAGCCGTTATGTGGTTCAGCCACTGCCCGTTACGGCTTTTGCGGCACAATTATTTGCCGACACCGTACAGTTATCGTGGAGTGCCGCGCCCGACACGCTCGAGCCCACCGCACACGCCGACGCCTACATCGTCTATACACGCATCGACGACAGCGGTTTCGACAACGGCATCGTGGTGTGCGACACCGTATGCCGCCTGCCCATCGAGGCCGACAAAATTTATAGTTACAAAGTGGTGGCCGTCAATGCCGGCGGTGCATCGTTCCCGTCCGAGATTTTGTCGGTGTGCCGCAACTCGTCCGCCAAGCATACCGTGCTGATAGTCAATGGTTTTGAGCGCATATCGGCACCAGAAGGTTTCGACGGCGGCGAATTTGCCGGTTTTCCCGACTTTTTGGACGATGCAGTGCCCTACATCAGCGACATTTCGTATGTGGGCGCGCAGCACGAATTCCGACGCAGCGAGCCTTGGACCGACGACGACGCACCCGGTTGGGGCGCCAGCAACAGCGACTATGACGCCGACATCGTTGCCGGCAACACATTCGATTTTCCGATTGTACACGGACGCGCACTGCGCAACGCCGGTTATTCGTTTGTTTCGTGCAGTGGGCGCGCCATCGAAAATGGCAGTGTCGTCTTGTCCGACTATCGGGCAGTCGATTGGATTTTGGGCGAACAAAAACGCTGCCGGTTTGGTACCGACACCACCCGTTGGGAATTCAGAACCTTTTCGGCCAAGCAACAACGTCAAATCACCGATTTTTGTCTGCAAGGTGGCGCATTGTTGGTCAGCGGTGCGTATGTCGGCACCGACCTGTGGAAATGCGGCGACACCTCGGACGCCGACCGCGCATTTGCCAAAACCATTCTGAAATACCAATGGCGCACCGACCACGCCGCACAAGACGGCTGCGTGAAGTGCGTAGCCACGCCCAAAGGCACATTTTCGGGCAACTACAACTTCTGTAACCGGCTAAACAGCGAGCAATATGCCGTAGAATCGCCCGACGGCATCGAGCCTGCCGACGCAAAAGCCTTCACGGCCATGCGCTATAGTCGCAACAACATATCGGCCGCGGTGGCTTACAGCGGCATCTATCGCACGTTTGTGTGCGGTTTCCCGTTGGAAGCACTCACAAGCGATGCACAACGCAACGAACTTATGCGCCAAATAATGCAATTTTTGACCGAATAATCTATCGAACACATGAAACAGATAAATTGTTTTCTGGTGGCCAACGACATCGAAGCCACAGCCGCCACAGTCCATCAACTGCAACAATCGCCGGTGGTGGCGCGCATCTTTTTGCTGTCGGCAAACGCCATAACAATCAACGGCTGCGAAACGCTGCCTATCGACTGCCCGACAAGCACAGCGACGCTATTGTCGATAGCCGCCCACAGCGACGCTGCCTACACGCTGCTCTACACCAAAACGACACCGCTCGTACTCGGGCAGTTTGCACTCGAACGCTTGGTGCAAGTGGCTTCGGACACGGCTGCCGGCATGGTTTACGCCGACTACTATGCCGAAAAAGACGGCACTTTGAGTAAAAACCCGACCATCGATTATCAGTTGGGCAGCGTGCGCGACGATTTCAACTTCGGGTCGCTGCTGCTGCTTGATGCTGCACGCCTCAAAGCCGCCGTAGCCGAGTGCGACACCGAATATCGTTTCGCCGGATTGTACGATGTGCGCTTGCGCATCAGCGAAGTTGCGTCGCTGCTGCACCTCAACGAATATCTGTACACCGAAGTGGAACTCGACACCCGTCGCAGCGGCGAGAAACAATTTGACTACGTCGATCCGAAAAACCGTGCCGTACAAATCGAAATGGAACAGGCCTGCACGGCGCACCTCAAACGCATCGGAGCGTACCTTGCACCGCAATTCGAACCGGTCGATTTGGCTTGTAACGATTTCGAGAACGAAGCATCGGTCATCATTCCCGTACGCAACCGTGCGCGTACCATTGCCGACGCCATCCGATCGGTGCTGGCACAAAAAACGAGTTTCAAATTCAACATCATCATCATCGACAACCACTCCGACGACGGCACCGGCGACATCATCGAACAATTTGCGCAACAGGATGCGCGCGTGGTGCATCTGGTGCCCGAACGCACCGACTTGGGCATCGGCGGCTGTTGGAACGAAGGCGTGCAACATGCAGCCTGCGGCAAATTTGCCGTGCAACTCGACAGCGACGATGTGTACGAAAACGAGTACACGCTACAAACCATTGTCGATAAATTTTATGCCGACAAATGCGCCATGGTCATCGGCTCGTACACCATGACCAACGGCACGATGCAACCCATAGCACCGGGACTCATCGACCACAAAGAATGGACGCCCGACAACGGACGCAACAACGCGCTGCGTATCAACGGATTGGGCGCGCCGCGGGCTTTCTACACGCCGCTGCTGCGCCAAACGAAAGTGCCAAACACGAGTTACGGCGAAGACTATGCGCTCGGGCTGCGTTTCTCGCGCCACCACCAAATCGGACGCATCTACGAGTCGCTCTACCTCTGCCGCCGCTGGGAAGGCAACAGCGATGCCGCCTTGTCGATCGAAAAAGTAAATACCAACAACGCCTACAAAGACAAATTGCGCACCATCGAAATTTGTGCGCGGCAAGCGTTAAACCAACAGCACTAATTAGATTCAGTCTAAATAACAATGTCGTTACAACAGCAAATAAACGCACTTTTCGACGAGCAACTGCGTTCGTGGCCGTTGGCCGGAAAAAACTTTGCCGACTTGGATCACATCGAAGTAAAAACCTGCCCATTCGGCGATTTTGCAGTGCGCGTGCAGTTCAATCCGGCGCGCATGGTATCGTCGGGCGCCAAAGTCGATGCCAAAACGATAGCCGAACGTCCCTGTTTTTTGTGTCGGGACAATCGGCCGGCAGAACAGCAAGCCGTTGCGTGGGGCGACTACGAAATTTTGGTCAATCCGTTCCCCATTTTTCCGCAACATTTCACCATACCGTTGATCGAACACCGGCCGCAAAACATCGATACGCATTTTGCCGACATGTTGCACTTGGCCGAATTGCTGCCCGAATTGATTGTGTTCTACAACGGGCCGCGCTGTGGGGCATCGGCACCGGACCACATGCACTTTCAGGCCGGCACAAAACATTTTCTGCCGCTCATCGACGACTACGACCACCTGAAAGCCGCCAACGCCATCGTTTACGACCGCACCGGGTCGGCCACCACCTTCAGTCTGAACAACTACCTGCGCACAGTTTTCTGCATCGAAGGACACCGCGCCGATGCTGTGCAGATTGCATTCATGAAACTTTACAACCTGCTGCTGACCGAACCGCTCATCGAGCCGATGATGAATATTGTTGCGACGTACGATGCAGGGCAATGGCGTGTATTCGTGCTGCCGAGAGCCAACTTTCGCCCATGGCAGTACAATACAGAAGACACTGAAAAACAACTACTTATCAGTCCGGCAACGGTCGAAATGGCCGGAGTATTCGTTACGCCCGTGCAACAACATTTCGAACGCATCACCGGCGACGACATTGTGGACATTTTCACCCAAACGACACGCAAAATATAAGGAAAATGGGCATCATACAACGCAAAAAAGAAACTTTGACAGCCGCAGCAGCCGACAAACTATTTGTGCCGACAGCCGACGATTTCATGTCAAAACAGGTGATGGCTTTCCCCGAGCAAGAACAGTTTCCGCCGCGCGCCGGCGAACCGCACATTACGGTCGGCATCATGTCGGCCGCCACGATTCATTTTCGATTGTCGGGACAGTTCCGCTGCGCCAACAACGGCAACGTGTACAGCGGCAACCAAACAGCCTATTGGTGCAACGGCCGCATCGCCTACGACAATGCGCTATTCGACGAATTTGTGCTTGAACCCATTGACGAGCAAGACGCGCTGTTTGAACTCGCCGACGTAACCATCGGCATCGACTTCCATTGGCAACGTCGTGAAAATCAATCGTTTCGTGGCGCATTAAAATTGATTGTCGAGGACAACCGACTGACGGCCATCAACTGCATCAAAGTGGAAGATTATCTGTTTTGTGTCATCGCCTCGGAGATGAGCGCCACCGCATCGCTCGAACTGCTCAAGGCACATGCCGTCATATCGCGCAGTTGGCTGATGAAACCCATTTTGGACAAAGCGCCGCAAGCCGCCGTCACCGAAGTACGCACCGACACCGAAATCCGGAAATTTTACGAACGCGATGCGCACACCCATTTCGACGTTTGCGCCGACGACCACTGCCAACGCTATCAGGGTCTGACACGCGCCAAAACCGACTTGGTGCGATTGGCCATCGAAGCAACGCGCGGCGAAGTGTTGGTGGCCGACGGGCATATTTGCGATGCACGTTTTTCGAAATCGTGCGGCGGCGTTTCCGAGCGATTCGAAAGTTGTTGGGACGACACGCCGCATAGTTACCTGCAACCCGTGCGCGATGCCGCCGACACGCCATTACCCGACTTGACCATCGAAGCCAATGCCGAACGCTGGATTCGCTCGGTTCCCGAAGCTTTCTGCAACACCACCGACAAACAAATTTTATCGCAGGTGCTGAACAACTACGACCAAGAAACCACCGATTTTTACCGATGGACGGTTACCTATTCCGCCGCCGAATTGTCGGATTTGGTACACCGCCGTTCGGGCATCGATTTTGGCGTCATTACCGACCTGATTCCTATGGAACGCGGCGCTTCAGGCCGTTTGGTGCGCCTGAAAATCGTTGGCACGAAACGCACGCTGATTGTCGGCAAAGAACTCGAAATACGCAAATGGCTTTCGCCGTCGCACCTTTATAGTTCGGCCTTTGTGGTCGATAAAGATACACAAGGCAACTTTACGCTTACCGGTGCCGGCTGGGGACATGGCGTTGGTTTGTGCCAGATAGGCGCCGCCGTGATGGGCGCCCGCGGCTATAGTTACGACGCCATTCTGAAACACTATTTCCGTGGCGCCGAACTTCAAAAATTATGGTGATATGGAATTTTGGTTAATTTTGGCAACGGCTTTGGCACCGGTATTTGTGCTGATATTTTATGTGTATCGGTGCGACAAATCGCAACCCGAGCCGTGGCGTATGTTGCTCAAAGCCTTTGTGTTAGGTGTATTCTCCACCGTGGTATCGTTGGCGATGTCGCAGCCGTTGGAACTCTTTGGCTGGTTCGACACCAACCCGACCAATTTTATCGATAGTTTGAAATGTGCGTTTTTTGGTGCAGCCATTCCCGAAGAGACGGCCAAACTCATCATGCTGTGGCTGTTGTTGCGCCGCAATCCCTATTTCGACGAGCGCATCGACGGCATTGTGTACGCAGTGATGGTCGGCATGGGATTTGCCGCTGCCGAAAATGTGCTTTACCTCTTCAGCAACTACGACTCGTGGATGGCAGTGGGCATTACACGCGCCATTTTCTCGGTGCCTGGACATTTTTGTTTTGCCGTAGCCATGGGTTATTTCTATGCGTTGGCAGTGTTCACCGATGCTTCGGGCTGGACAAAACTATGCGTGTGGCTAATACCGGTACTGTTGCATGGCATTTTCGATGCGTTGTTGTTCGTACAGCAAACGAATCCGGGCTTGCAAGGCATCTTGTTGCTTTTGTTCCTTGTATTTTGCCATTGGCTGCGCAAAAAAGCCTCGCGCCGCATCGAACACCACCTGCGTGCCGACGCCGACGACCACTATTGGCAGATTTTCAACAATCGTTTCAAATGATAATGCATTATGAATAAGCAATTTAACAAGCAAAACATATCGCCGTGGCTTTGGGTGCCGACACTCTATTTCGTCGAAGGCATTCCCTATTTTTTAGTCAACGAAATTTCGGTGCTGATGTTTACAAAAATAGGCGTTCCCAATGGACAGATGGCACTTTTCACGAGTTTGCTCTATTTGCCGTGGGTCATCAAACCATTTTGGAGCCCGTTCATCGACATCATCAAGACCAAACGTTGGTGGATAGTGGCGATGCAACTCTCTATTTCGGCCATTTTGGTATTGTTGGCACTCACGCTGCCACACCCCGCTGCCGACACCATTGCAACGACACAAACGCCCATCAGTCTGTTTTCGCTGACACTTGTGTTGTTTGTCATCACAGCCTTTGCTTCGGCCACGCACGATGTGGCGGCCGATGGTTTCTATATGTTGGCCTTGTCTCAAAAAAATCAGTCCGCGTTCGTCGGCATACGCAGCATGTTCTACCGTCTGTCGAACATATTCGGCAACGGCATTTTGGTCATGTTGGCCGGCTGGCTGGAACAGCGCGACGGTCTCGACGTGCCGGCGGCTTGGCAATGGACACTCGGCATCACGGCCGTCGGGTTCACGTTATTGGCCTTGTACCACAGTTTTGTTGTGCCGCAGCCCGCCGACGACCGACCGCATCTTGCCGACCACGCAACCGCCACTCCGCGACTCATCATCAAAGAGTTTGCGCGCACGTTCGCTACCTTTTTTAGCAAAAAAGGTGTTTGGTTGGCCATTCTTTTCATGCTGCTCTATCGCCTGCCCGAAGCCTTTTTGCTGAAGATGTGCAAACCATTTCTGCTGGCCGCACGCGAGTCCGGCGGCTTGGCCATGCAAACTGCCGATGTCGGTTTGGCGTACGGCACCGTGGGCGTCGTTGCACTGACCGTGGGCGGCATACTCGGCGGCATCTACGCATCGCACGTAGGGCTGCGCAGGGCGCTTTGGCCGATGGCTGCCTGCATGACTTTGCCGTGTCTCACGTTCGTCTATTTGAGCATCTGCCGCCCGACAAGCCTTGTGCTGATTAGCGCAGCCATTGCCATCGAACAGTTTGGCTATGGGTTCGGATTCACCGCCTACATGCTCTACATGATGTACTTCTCCGAAGGCGAATTCAAAACCACACACTATGCGCTGTGTACAGCCTTTATGGCACTCAGCATGATGCTCCCCGGCATGATGGCCGGCTATCTGCAAGAATGGTTGGGCTACATCAACTTCTTTTGGCTGGTAATGGTCTGCTGTGCGGCCACAGTGGGAGTTACCATCATGGCACGGCGCCATGTATCAGCCGATTACGGTTGCCGTTAGCCGTGCGCAGGGTTACTACACAGCATCGCAGTGCGATGGTGCCACCTCGGTCGGCGCTTCATTCTTTTTGACGAACAGACGGATATAGCGTGCCACCGTATTGCGCGACACATGCAGCCGGCGCGCTATCTCGCGCTGCGACATGCCTTGACGCAAGGAGCGACGCACATACGCATCGTGCCGCGACAGGCGATAGTAACGTTGCAGCAGGCAGGTGCCCTCCGGACGTCCCAATTTGCGTCCCTCAGCTTTCAGGCGCGCCAACGCCTCTTTGGTGCGCTGCGAAATAAGGTTACGCTCTATCTCGGCCGACAAACCGAACGCAAAAGCCAACACCTTGCTCTGAATATCGTCGCCAAGACGGTAACCGTCTTTGATCGTCCACACACGACAATTTTTTGACATACACAAGCCAAGTATTTCCATGATCATATACAAATTGCGCCCCAAACGCGACAACTCGCTGCAAATAATCGTATCGCCGGCTTTGGTGCGCCGCAGCAAACGCCCCAACTCGCGCTTGGTATAACTCTTAGTACCCGATATGGTTTCTTCTATCCAACCATCAACCTGCAAATGTTTTTCGTCGCAGAACCTCTGTATTTCAAATCGCTGATTCTCAACCGTCTGCTTGTCGGAACTTACGCGAATATATCCATAAACCATAATGTTTTTTTTGTACCAAAGTTAACGAGCAAACACCACGAAAACAAATAAAAACGGTAACAAAAACAAAAAAATGCCGAACAGCATCATTTATTCCCGCTTTTTTCGTAACTTTGCACGATTTTTGTTATTTAGACAAAATCTAAATTGCAACCAATGCGCGGCATCAACGGAAAATACGGCATCATCATCGCGATAGTGGCAAGCGCCCTACTGACGGCCTGCAACCGCTCCAAACGGGCTGCCAACATCGACGACATCGACCTGCACATCACCATCGCGCGGTTCGACAGCGCCCTGTGGACGATGGATCGCAACCATTTGGCCGACGCCGTCGTCCGGCTCGACTCGGCCTACCCCGACATCACGCCCATCTATTTGGAACACGTGGTCGAATTTGGTGCCGTGGGCGACACCATCACGACACACAATCTGCAAAAATTCTTTGCCGACACAGCCGTAGCGCAACTATACACCGAAACACAAGCACGCTTTGCCGACCTCAGCGACTACGAAAACATGCTGACTGATGCCTTCAAACGGGCAAAATATTTCTTTCCCGAAAAACCGACGCCGCGCCTCTATACGCACCTGTCGGGGCTGAATCAGAGCATGGTTGTAGGCGATGGATTCATTTCGGGCAGCATCGACAACTATATGGGCAGCGATTACCCGCTGTACAAACGAGTGGGAATCTATAATTATCTGCGCCAAAACATGCGCCCCGAAAAATTGGTGCCCGACTACATCGTGGCATGGCTATCCACCGAATTTCCGTTCGTGCAGCACTCCGGCGAACTATTCGAGGAGATGATTTATCGCGGAAAAATACTCTACACCACATCGGTGCTACTGCCCGAACTGCCCGACTCGTTGCTCATAGGCTACTCGGCCGACCAATGGGCGTGGTGCATGAAGTACGAGCACGACATGTGGATGGTGCTGGTGGGTAGCAAACATCTGTTCAGCCGCGATGCCATGCTG
The DNA here is from genome assembly GCA_051870755.1 of Paludibacteraceae bacterium. Lineage (GTDB taxonomy): Bacteria > Bacteroidota > Bacteroidia > Bacteroidales > Paludibacteraceae > W0P28-013. The sequence goes on from JBJECE010000017.1 coordinate 15,840, forward strand.
CGCATCAAATATCTGAACGATGCGCCGTTTACCAAACCATTCACGCAAGAGTCGCCCGGACGCGCCGGCGCGTTTGTCGGATGGCGCATTGTGGAACAATACATGCGCGAACACCCCGACGTGTCGCCCAAAGAACTATTGCTGCGCACTGCCGACGAAATACTGCGTGAAACGCCATACAACCCATAACACACTGATTACCAAATGACTGCAAGCGAAGAGAAAGCACACGCACTCGACATTCTGACCGAATACCTCGAACACGAGCACCTGCGCAAAACGCAGGAACGCTTTCGTTTGCTCGAGGTGGTGTACGAGCAACAGGCGCACTTCTCCGCCGACGAATTGGTCGAAAAACTGCCACGCGATTTTCACGTCAGCAGGGCAACGGTGTACAACACGCTCGAATTGTTCGTCAAGTGCAGGCTCGTTGTCAAACACCAATTCGACTCGCAGCGCACCGAATACGAAAAATCGACCAGCAGCGCCACACACCACCACCGCATCTGCATCAGTTGTGGCGCCGTGAGCGAATTTTCCGACCAAAAAATGCGACGCGTCATTCTCGGGCGCAAATTCAACGCTTTCCAAACGGCACACTATTCACTCTATCTGTACGGCTATTGCAAAAAATGCCTCAAAAAGAAAAAATGATTGTAACGAAAAAATAGTATTAACATCAAAAATCTGACAATTATGAACACAACAAGCGCATGGATTTTATTTGGCATCATCGCCCTACTGAGTTGGATTGTGCAAATATCGCTCAACTCAAAATTCAAAAAATACTCGAAAATTCCGCTGCCGAACGGCATGACGGGTGCCGATGTGGCGCGCAAAATGCTCCGCGAAAACGGCATCACCGATGTAACGGTGCAAGCCACCAATGGTTTCCTTACCGACCACTACAACCCGACTAACAAGACCGTGAATTTGAGCGAAAATGTGTACAACTCGTGCAGCATCGCTGCCGCAGCCGTAGCCGCTCACGAGTGCGGACACGCTGTGCAGCACGCCTACGGCTATGCGCCGCTGAAATTGCGCTCGGCACTTGTGCCTATTGTCAATTTCTCGGCAAAATTTGTGTCGTGGATTTTGTTGGCCGGCATGTTACTGCTCAACACGTTTCCACAACTGATGCTGGCCGGCATTGTGCTGTTTGCACTGACCACGCTGTTCAGTTTTGTAACACTGCCTGTCGAAATCAACGCCAGCCGCCGTGCACTCACATGGCTCAACAACGCCGGCATCACCAACTACGAAACACACCCGCAAGCCGAAGACGCGCTGCGGTCGGCCGCATACACATACGTTGTAGCTGCGCTGAGTTCGTTGGCCACGCTGTTTTACTACATTTTGATTTACTCGAGTCGCCGCGACTAAAACGCCACTAACACCTTGTTCAGCATGATTTCCATCATCGTAGCAATAGCACAAAACATGGCCATCGGCAAAAACAACGATTTGCTGTGGCATCTGCCGGCCGACCTCAAACACTTCAAGCAGCTGACGTCGGGCAACACGGTCATCATGGGCGAACGCACATTTTTTTCGCTGCCGGTGCGTCCGTTGCCCAAACGACGCAACATCGTCATCACCGATAAGCCCGACCTGCAATTAGACGGGTGCGAAATGGCGCATAGCATCGACGAGGCATGCGCGCTCTGTCGGCACGACGACGAGAACTTCGTTATCGGGGGAGGCTCCATCTACCGACAATTCATGGCTTTGGCCGACACGCTCTATATCACTTGGGTGTATCGCGACTTCGAGGCCGACACGTTTTATCCCGACATCGACGAATCGGTGTGGGAACAAACGGAACTGTCGGAACGCATGTACGACGCCGAAGCCAATCTCGAATTTGCTTTTGCCACTTACAAACGCCGGTCGGCCACACACCAAGAATAAACAAACACACGCATGGCGAACAAAAAATCATCAAAAACGCTTTGGCAAAAATTGCGATTCCGCTACCGCGTGTCGATTCTGAACGAGAACACGCTCACCGAGACATTCCATGTGCGCTTGTCGCGCTTGTCGGTCTTTCTCATCATCAGCGTTTTCGCCGTCATCTCGTTTCTGTTGCTGTCGGTGCTCATTTTTGTTACACCCATCAAACACTACCTGCCGGGCTACACCGACGCCACCATTCGCACCGATTTGGTCGAAGAGGTTTTGCTGGTCGATTCGCTCACGCAAGAGTTGGCGCTACAACAGCATCAACTGACTGTCATTAAAGAGATTATCGCCGGAAACATCATTATCGACACGATGGCCACCGACTCGCTGACCATAACCGATTGGAAAGCATTGGCGCTCGACAAGTCGCAGCAAGAAAAAGAGTTTTGCGAGAGTTTCGAACAGACGGAACGTTACAACCTCGGCTCTATCGTTACGCCGCAAGAGTCTGCTGCACAAGTATTTATCAAACCGGTAAAAGGCGTCGTAACGCGCGCCTTCGACCCCGAGAAACGTCATTTTGGCGTCGATGTGGCCACAGCAGCCGACGAAGTCGTCATCGCCACCCTCGACGGCACCATCGTAGCCACCGACTACTCGCTCGAAAACGGTTACACCATCAGCATTCAGCATTCCAACGATTTCATATCCATTTACAAAAACTGCGAACGCATACTGAAAAACACCGGCGACCAAGTGCTTGCCGGCGACGCCGTCGGGTTTGTGAGCAACGCCAGCCAGACACGCATTTCGAAACCATATCTGCATTTTGAAGTATGGCAAAAAGGCACGCCCATCAACCCGACAGACTACATCATTTTTTAGTATTGACACTATGAAAAAACAAAATCTTGCCATATTAGGTTCGACCGGCTCCATCGGCACGCAAACCCTCGACGTGGTAGCAGCCAACCCCGATTTGTTTGCCGTCTATGCCATCACAGCCAACAACAATGTCGATTTGCTCATCAAGCAGGCACGCACGTTCAAACCCGAAGCCGTTGTCATAGCCAACGAGGCGCACTACGACACGCTGCGCGAAGCCTTGGCCGACCTGCCCATCAAAGTATTCGCCGGCAGCGACGCCGTAGCACAAGTTGCCGCACTGCCATCGGTCGATACCGTAGTTACCGCCATGGTGGGCTACGCCGGCCTGAAACCGACCATCGAAGCCGTGAAAGCCGGCAAACGCATCGCTTTGGCCAACAAAGAGACATTGGTGGTGGCCGGCGAACTCATCACCGGTTTGGTGCAACAATACCACGCCGCCATTCTGCCCGTCGATTCGGAACACGGCGCCATTTTTCAATGTTTGGTGGGCGAAAATGCCGATGAAGTCGAAAAAATTATCCTCACCGCTTCGGGCGGACCATTCCGCAATAAGTCGTGCGAAGAGTTGGCTACAGTTACAGCAAAAGACGCCCTTCGCCATCCGACATGGCAGATGGGCGCAAAAATCACCATCGACTCGGCATCGCTCATGAACAAAGGGTTCGAAGTCATCGAGGCAAAGTGGCTGTTCGGCCTCCGTCCCGATCAAATCGACGTAGTGATACATCCGCAAAGCATCATCCATTCGATGGTGCAATACCGCGACGGCAGCATCAAAGCACAACTCGGCGTGCCCGACATGCGCCTGCCGATAGAGTATGCGCTCACGTTCCCGCAACGGCTGCAAACCAACTTCGAGCGCCTCGATTTTACGAAATGCTCACAACTCACGTTCGAGCAGCCCGACCCCGTGCGTTTCCGCAACCTCGCTTTGGCATTCGAAGCCATGCGCCGCGGCGGCAATATGCCCTGTGTGCTCAATGCCGCTAACGAGATAGCCGTCGATGCTTTCCTGCACGATCGCATCGGATTCCTGCAAATGAGCGACCTCATCGAAACGGCGTTGGCGCGCATCGCATTCATCGCCACACCATCGTACGACGACTATGTAGCCTGCGACACCGAAACGCGACAAATAGCCCAAGAACTCGTTGAAAATAAAAACTTTACACTAAAACGACAAAATACTTAACATCATGCTTATACAAACACTCCAACTCATTTTAGCCCTGTCGCTGCTCGTCTTCGTACACGAACTCGGCCACTTTGGTTTTGCGCGTCTGTTCCATGTGCGCGTCAATAAATTCTACCTCTTTTTCAATTGGAAATTCGCCATCGTGCGCTTCAAAAAAATCAACGGCAAATGGCAAGTGCGCTGGTTCGCGCCAAATCAGCCCACCGAAGAGCCAGCCATCGACGAAAGCGGCGAGCCGAAACTCAACGCCAAAGGCAAACCCATAATGGTGCCTATCAACACCGAAAAACTGCCCGAAAACGATTGGCGACGCTACCCCGAAACCACAGAATGGGGCATCGGGTGGATTCCGCTCGGCGGCTACTGCAGCATCGATGGCATGGTGGACGAAACAACCGACAGCGGAAAACTCGCCACCGAACCAAAACCATGGGAATACCGCGCACAACCGGCATGGAAACGCCTATTCATCATCACCGGCGGCGTGCTTATGAACTTCATCACCGCTTTCGTCATCTACGCCGCCATACTCGGCTACTACGGCAAAGAAGAACTGCCACTGCAAAATGCCTATCTCGGTTTCGACTTCTGCCAAACCGCCCAAAACAACGGCTTCCGCAATGGCGACATCATCATCGCAGCCGACAACGACACCTTGAAATACCTGCCGGACGCCACCGAAAAAATCATCATCGACGGACGACGAAACATATTGTTGCGCCGACAAGGACGCGACACCACCATCGTGCTGCCCGAAGATTTCGCACAACAACTCATCGCAGCCGAAGAACAACGCTTCTTCACACTGCGAACACCATTCGTCATCGACCAAGTCAATAGCCATTCGCCGGCCGAACAAGCCGGATTGCAGGCAGGCGACAGCATCATCGGACTCAATGGTAGCGAAGCCGTCGCCGTCAGCGACATTGTACAAGCGCTCGACACCCTTGCCGGACAAACCGCAACCATCACCTATGTGCGACAAGGGCAAACACGCACCGACAGCATCACCATCGGCGACGACGGCAAAATCGGCGTCATGCTGCGCGACCACATGCCCTACTTCACAACAGAACACACCGAATACGGATTCTTCGCCGCCATACCGGCCGGCTGGAATCTGATGACCGACGTCCTTGGCAACTACGTCAAACAGCTGCGCTTCGTCTTCACCAAGGACGGCGCCAAAAACCTTGGCGGATTCGGCACCATCGGCAGTCTGTTCCCAAAAGCGTGGGATTGGGCAACCTTCTGGTCGATGTGCGCTTTCCTGTCCGTCATACTCGCGTTCATGAACATTCTGCCCATACCCATACTCGACGGCGGCTATGTATTGTTCATCATTTTCGAAATGATTACCGGCCGCAAACCCAGCGACAAAGTGATGGACATACTGCTCAACATCGGATTCTTCCTGCTGTTGGCACTGCTCATCGTCGCCAACGGCAACGACCTCATTCGCTGGCTGTTCAAATAGAAAAAAACACCGAACAACCACGCACTACACCACCGACAGCCTGCCGATTTGGCAGGCTGTCGCCTTAAAACACACTATTTTTACACACTGCATGCAAAAAAAACATAAAAATAACGCTGATATTGCATAAAATTTGTATCTTTGCAAATTGTGCAGTATTAGGTTGCACAACCATACCGTTTAACGCAAAAACAAGGAACTGAATATGGGTTTCAACGAATTTTTAACCAAAATTTTCGGCAATAAGTCGCAACGCGATTTGAAAGAAATCATGCCGATAGTGGACAAAATCAAAGCCATTTATCCGCAAATCGCCGCATTGGACAACGACGGACTGCGTGCTCACACCGCAGCCATCAAACAACACCTACGCGACGTGGTGGCCGACGAGCGCGCACGCATAGCCGACATTCGCGCCAAAATCGACGACACCGAAATCAACGAACGCGAAAAACTATACGCCGAAATCGACAAACTTGAGAAACAAATCAACAGCAAACTCGAGCAAACCCTCGACGAAGTGCTGCCCGAAACGTTCGCCATAGTGAAAGACACCGCACGCCGTTTCAAAGAAAACGAACAAGTGGTGGTTACAGCCAACGACTTCGACCGCAATCTGGCCGCCACACACGACTTTGTCGAAATCGACGGCGACAAAGCCATCTACTACAACGAATGGGAAGCCGGCGGCAATATGCTCAAATGGGAGATGGTACACTACGATGTACAACTGATTGGCGGCGTCGTGCTGCACAAAGGCAAAATAGCCGAAATGGCAACCGGCGAAGGTAAAACGTTGGTGGCCACGCTCCCCGTTTTTCTGAACGCACTGACAGGCAATGGCGTACACGTCGTTACCGTCAACGACTATCTAGCCAAGCGCGACTCGGAATGGATGGGACCCATCTACATGTTCCACGGATTGAGCGTCGATTGCATCGACAAGCACCGCCCCAACAGCGACGAACGCCGCCAAGCCTACAATGCCGACATCACATTCGGCACAAACAACGAGTTCGGTTTCGACTACCTGCGCGACAACATGGCCACCTCGCCGCTCGACCTTGTGCAGCGGCAGCACAACTACGCCATCGTCGATGAGGTGGACTCCGTGCTGATTGACGACGCACGCACACCGCTCATCATCAGCGGCCCCGTGCCGAAAGGCGACGACCAACTCTTCGAAGAGTATCGGCCGCGCGTCGAAATGTTGGTAAAACAACAAGCCGGCATGGCCACGCAACTATTGGCCGAAGCACGACAAAAAATCAACAGCGAAGATAAAAAAGTGCAAGAAGAAGGTGCATTGGCGCTATTCCGCTCGTACAAAGCCATGCCGAAAAACAAACCACTCATCAAACTGCTGAGCGAACAAGGTGTCAAACAACTGCTCATCAAAACGGAAGAGTTCTATATGCAGGAAAACAACAAAAACATGCACATAGCCACCGATCCGTTGCTGTTTGTCATTGATGAGCAGCACAACTCGATAGAACTCACCGATAAAGGCATCGATGTGCTGACCGGCTCCACCGAAGACCCGCAATTCTTTGTACTGCCCGACGTTGGCGCCGAAATAGCCGAATTGGAACAACAGCCTTTGGCGCCCGACGAAAAACAGGCCAAAAAAGACGAGATTCTGCAAAACTACGCCGTCAAATCGGAACGCGTGCACACCGTCAACCAACTGCTGAAAGCATACACGCTGTTCGAAAAAGACAACGAATATGTGGTTCAGGACAACAAAGTGAAAATCGTTGACGAACAAACCGGCCGCATCATGGAAGGACGCCGCTACAGCGACGGTCTGCACCAAGCCATCGAAGCCAAAGAACGCGTCAAAGTGGAAGCCGCCACGCAAACATTTGCCACCATCACGCTGCAAAACTACTTCCGCATGTACCACAAATTGGCAGGCATGACCGGTACGGCCGAAACGGAAGCAGGCGAATTTTGGGACATCTACAAACTCGATGTTGTCGTCATACCGACCAACCGCCCCGTGGCGCGCACCGACATGGACGACCGCATCTACAAAACCAAACGCGAAAAATACACTGCCGTCATCGAAGAAATCGTGAACATGGTGGCACAAGGGCGCCCCGTGCTGGTAGGCACCACATCGGTGGAAATATCGGAACTGCTCAGCCGCATGCTGACCATGCGCAAGATCAAGCACAACGTCCTCAACGCCAAACTGCACCAAAAAGAGGCCGACATCGTAGCCGAAGCCGGACGCGCAGGCACCGTAACCATAGCCACCAACATGGCCGGCCGTGGTACCGACATCAAACTGACGCCCGAAGTACGCGAAGCCGGCGGTTTGGCCATCATCGGCACCGAACGCCACGAAAGTCGCCGCGTCGATAGGCAGTTGCGCGGACGTGCCGGCCGTCAGGGCGACCCCGGATCATCCGTATTCTTCGTATCGCTCGAAGACAACCTGATGCGACTCTTCGGCTCGGAACGCATCTCGAAAATCATGGACCGACTCGGATTCGAAGAGGGCGAAATGATCGAACACCCCATGATTTCCAAATCGATAGAACGCGCACAAAAGAAAGTGGAAGAAAACAACTTCGGCATACGCAAACGCCTGCTCGAATACGACGACGTGATGAATGCACAACGTAACGTTGTGTACGGACGCCGCCGGCACGCACTGATGGGCGAACGCATCGGTGTCGATATTGTGAACACGCTGTACGACACAGCCGAAAACATCGTAACCGCAGCAGCCGAAGCCGACGATTACGAAGGACTGAACGCCGAACTGCTGTCGGTATTTGCCATGGACGCACCTTTCGACCAAGAAACGATGCGCAACAAACGCCCCAAGGTGCTGATAGAAAACGTAGCCGACGCCGCCTATCAAACCTTCAAACGCAAGATGGACAAAATGGCCGAAATAGCCTACCCTGTCATCAAACAGGTGTACGAAACCCAAGGCCAACAGTACGAAAACATACTGATACCGATAACCGACGGCAAACGCATGTTCAACATTCCCGTCAACCTGAAAGCCGCCTACGAAACCGAAGGCAAAGAGGTGGTCAAAGCGTTCGAAAAAGCCGTGTTGCTCATCACCATCGACGAAGCGTGGAAAGAGCACCTGCGCGAACTCGACGACTTGAAGACAGCCGTACAAAACGCCTCGTACGAGCAAAAAGACCCGCTGTTGATCTACAAACTCGAATCGTTCACGCTGTTCCGCAACATGCTCAACGATGTGAACAGCAAAGTAGTGTCGGTGTTGATGCGCGGCCAAATACCGGTACGCGAGCCGGCACAAGTGCGTCAGGCCGCAGCGCAAAGCCGCTCGGACTACAGCCGCTACCGCACGCAAAAAGACGAATTCCGCGGCGGCGACCCCACCAAACAGGACACACGCGAACGGCAGGTAACACAACCCATCAGAGCCGAAAAAACCGTCGGGCGCAACGACCCGTGCCCTTGCGGCAGCGGCAAAAAATACAAAAACTGCCACGGGCGCAATCTGTAACGCACCACACACACGGCCATTTTCACAACAAAGGCCACAGAGATAGTTTGTTTTGTTAAATTTAATCCGCTTTTTATGAGAGCGGATTAAATTTTTTCTAAAAAATCGTTGGTTAATTCCGATTTTTGTAGTAATTTTGTTGCCGAAAAAATGTCATGAAGAAAATTTACCTTCGCATATTGCTCTGTTTCATGGGTATAGCATTCGCAAGTCTGCTCATCGTGCAGGTGCGCTATACCGAACAGATACTGCAGTTGCACTTCGCCCATTTCGACAAAGTGGTAGCCGGCAGCCTGTCGAACGTAGTGAGCAAAGTGAACGAAAACGAAGTGGCTACCTACATAGAAAAGGTGTTCAACGAACAACTCGACACCGAAACCGTAGCCTACATTTTGGGAGAAACCGACGAAATGCAACGGATGGAAACATCGCTGCACAAACTATCGTCGAAATGCTATATGCCCGACGTACTGCCGATGGGCACCGACAACCGCTCGCTATCGAAAGTACACGAAGCCCACAGCGAACGTTATCGTCAGTTCATATCGCAATCGAAAGACATTGTCAACAAAGTGATAGCCAAAATGCTCAACGATGCACCCTTACTGCCCATTGCGGAACGCGTCAATTTTGCAGCCCTGGGCGAATCACTGCAAACCGAACTCGTCAACCACGACATCAATTTGGCATTTGTCTATACGGTAACCGAGAAAAACGGCAAAGTGGTCTATCGCAGCACCGCCGACAAACAGGCGTACGTCGGCAAATGTTTCAGACAGCAACTATTCCCTGCCGACCCCGAAGGGCGCGTCTATTTCCTCGACGTGTGGTTTCCCGAACGCGAACATTACAACATGTCGCAATCATTCAGAATGATGATGCCGCTGCTGCTGCTTACCATTTTGATATTCATCACGTTCGTCTTTGTCATCGTTTACATATTCCGCCAAAAACGGCTCTCGGAAATAAAAACCGACTTCGTCAACAACATGACGCACGAATTGAAAACGCCCATCTCGTCTATCTCGTTGGCCGGCCAAATGCTGAGCGACACCGCCGTAAACTCCAATCCAAAAATTTTGGCACAAGTGTCGCGCGTCATTACCGACGAAACGAAGCGACTCAGTTTTTTGGTCGAACGCGTACTGCAAATGTCCGTTTTCGAAAACGGCCATGCCGACATGGAATTTCAGGAAATCGATGTCAACGAATTGCTGACCACCATCATCGGCAACTTTTCGCTCAAAGTAAGCAGCACCAACGGCAAAATCATATCGCAGCTCAAAGCCGCCCAAGCCACCGTGTTAGCCGACGAAATGCACCTGACCAACGTCTTTTACAACCTGATGGACAACGCCGTAAAATACCGCAAAGGGACGCTGATTTTAACCGTATCGACCGAAAACAACGACAAAGGACACCTGCTCATATCCATCGAAGACAACGGCATTGGCATCGCCAAAGACCACCTGAAAAACATCTTCGACAAATTCTACCGCGTACCCACGGGCAACGTGCATAACGTCAAAGGATTCGGGTTGGGATTGGCCTATGTGGCGCGCATTGTCAAACTGCACCACGGCACCGTGCGCGCCGAAAGTGCCGTAAATATTGGCACAAAATTTGTTATCGAACTACCAACCGTGAAAATGTAACAAACAACATATTATAAATTTTAATTTTAACAATTTTGAATTATGGCAAATGTAAAAGTTCTTTTGTGCGAGGATGATGAAAACCTCGGAATGTTGCTCCGCGAATATCTGCAAGCCAAGGAGTACGACGTCGATTTGATGCCCGATGGCGAAGAAGGCGCGAAAGCGTTCGCCGAAAATCGCTACGATTTGTGTATTCTTGACGTGATGATGCCGCAAAAAGACGGCTTCACACTCGCTCAGGAAATACGCCATCTCAACAGCCGCGTACCGATTATCTTCCTGACAGCCAAAACGTTGAAAGAAGATGTTTTGGCCGGATTCAAAATCGGCGCCGACGACTACATGACCAAACCTTTCAGCATGGAAGAGTTGCTGTTCCGCATCGAAGCCATTCTGCGCCGCACCAGCAACAAAAAGAACAAGGTGGGCAACAACTACAAATTCGGTCGCTACGAATTTGACACGCAAAAACAGACCATCACCATCGATGGCGTGTCGTCGCGCCTGACCACCAAAGAATCGGAATTGCTCGGTTTGTTGGCACAAAACATGAACAATGTGCTGGAGCGCAACTTCGCGCTGAAAGCCATTTGGGTGGAAGACAACTACTTCAATGCACGCAGCATGGATGTGTACATCACCAAACTGCGCAAAAAATTGGCCGACGACCCCGATGTGCAGATTCTGAACGTGCACGGACGCGGTTACAAATTGGTTGCTCCCGAACAAAAAGGCGAACAACAACAATAACGGTTGCGACATCCACCATTATCAAGCATCTCCCTTCGGCGGAGATGCTTTTTTTGCGTAGTAAGGGAATGGAGTTTATGCGTGAAATTGCGCCAACCCCTCGATGGGCGATTGCGCCACAGCGCCCAATGTCAGGTGCAGGTCGCACAAAGCCGTGCGCAAAACCGCTTGGAAGTGGTACGCCACCGACCCGACAAATGCCACCGGCAACGTGTCAGCTTGCGGATATTGCAGCACATTGCGCCGCAGGAAATCGCAAAAACAGCGATAAATCAAATTGCGAATATAGTCGTACTCGTCGATATGCTGCGCCAAAAACGGCACGAAATGCGCCAAATAGCGATTCGGGAATGGACGACGATAGACACACTCCACAACATCGGCAGACGTCAGGCAATATTCGTCGAGGAAAAGCCTGCACAACGTCTCGGGCGCCTGATGTTTCAGACAATCGCCCACAAACTGTTTGCCGATAGAGGCGCCGCTGCCCTCGTCGCCCAAAATAAAACCGAGCGGCGACACATTTTGCACAATTTGCGTACCATCGTACAAGCCGGAATTGGAACCGGTGCCCAAAATGCAGGCAATGCCGCGCGTGTGTTGCAACATAGCGCGCGCCGCTGCAATCAAGTCGGAGTGCACCTGCACCTCGGCACGCGGAAACACCGTCGCGAGCAACTGCTTCAGCAGGGGAATTTTGTCGGCAGTGCAGCCGGCACCGTAAAAGCAGAGCCGCTCGACGTCGGCAGCAGGCAGACATTCGGCTGCTTCGGCCATCGTGGCGCGCATCTGGTCGTCGGTTTGGTAGTACGGATTGATGCCTGCCGTGGTGTATGTAGTCTGCACGCGCCCTTCAGAGCAGGTTGCCCATAAGGTTTTGGTGGAACCGCTGTCTGCTATCAATATCATATCCGGTCTGTATCTATTCTCGGATGCAAAGGTACAAATTAAACGCATAATACAAGCGTATTGTCAGCCAAATTTGTACAAAAGTGTGTTTTTGTAGTCAAAATAGGGTATTTCGTAGATTTTTAGAGCCAAATATTTGTCAGTTTCAAAAGTTATCCCTACCTTTGCAGTGTACTTTAGCACACACACGAAGTACACACAAAGTTTTTTTCATAACAAAATGGTTTTTAATGGGGGATACGGGCGCTGCGAAGCGTCCGTATCTTCTTGTATGTGCGCCGCAGGACGCAAAAAAAAGGCTTGCCCGCAAAGGCAAGCCATATTCAGAAGCGCGTCTGTTTATTTACGCAGTTTGATCGGTTTGGCTATGGTTTGTTTACGCATAGATTTGCGCATTATTCCATTTGCCGAAACCTCGCTGCTGTCATCAGCAACATCAAAATTAAATTCAAAGCGCGTAATATCTGTTGTGAAACCACCAGCATAACCGGCAACCAACAGAATTTGTTTACCAGATTCTTCTACCCAAGAGTTTAATGTAAAATAACTTTCTCCGTTAGTGATCAAACTATATCCCCAATCTTGATAACTCAATTCAGCATCAAACAAAGCTTCTTGGTCTGTTTCATATTCAGACAATTCTGATTCACTAAACAAATAGGCAAGATAATCATCATCGTTTGACGGAGTAATTACCAAATTGATGCTATCAGCCGTAATTGTATCAAGTGCAATGGCAAATTTAATATCCGACGGCACCACATCTGCCGTACGGAATAATTTCTTTTCTACATCACCAATCACAGTACCATCTTCTGTTACACGAAATGCAAATGCATAATAATCCGTAGATGCCATGAGATTATATGTATACTCATCAACACCATGATACAAGAAATCAACGAAACTTACTTCATAACCGAAACTTTGATAAAAATCAACATACTCATTGATGTAGTCAACATAATCTTGAGCCAAAGCAGAGTCAGACTCGTATGTTTCGTACTCTTCTTTCGACAACACATCACAATAGAATAGCGTTGTTGTATCGGAAGCTGTTGTTACAATAGTTGCACCATCACTCACGAGGTCAATAACAGAAAAAGTAAAAAAACCTTGCTTTTCATTTCCCGGTACCTCTTCTTTTTCGCACGATGTAGCCAAGGCTACGGCTGCCACAAGGGTCAGCGCATACATAATTTTTTTCATTGTTGTAATTGATTTAGTTAAAAATTTTCACGAAATTGGCTGCAAAGATATATATTCATTACTAAACCGCCAAATTTTTTAACATTTTTATCGACAAAAAGGAGCGCCATATCGACGAAATGTTGCTATGGCGCACAATTTAGCGGTTGATTAGCAGTTAATTGCCAAGTTCTATCAGGCGCAAAGCCTGTTTGGAGGCGGCCTGTTCGGCTTTGCGTTTGGCCACGCCTACGCCACTGCCATACTCGATGCCGTCGATATAGACTTTGGCGAAAAATTGTGTTTGATTTGGTGGTTGCGGTTCCTCGTCGAACACCTCGTAAGTGATGACTTTGCGTTTCTTTTGTCCCCATTCCATGAGGCGCGATTTGAAGTTTTCTTCGCGTTCGGCCAATTTGTCGAGATTGACGTTTTCCCCGTACAATCGGTTGGCCACAAAGTCCTTGCAGACGTCGTATCCGCGGTCGAGATAGACGGCTCCGATCAGTGCTTCGAGGCCGTTGCCATAGACGTTGCGATGGATTTTGCCTTTGATGCCCTGCAACAATTTTCCCAGCCCGATTTGTTCGCCCAGCGTGTTCAGCATGTCGCGTTTCACCATTTTGCTGCGCAATACGGTGAGGTAGCCTTCGGCAAATTGCGGGAAATGGTTGTATAAAATATCGCTGACAATGGATTCGAGTACCGCGTCACCCAAATATTCGAGGCGTTCGTTATCGATGCGCCGGCCTTCTTTGTCTTTTTCCAATGCGGCGCGTGTAATGAGCGAGAGTTTATACACTTCGGGATGTTGCGGCTCGAAGCCCAGAATCTCCGTCAGTTCCTGCAACGGGAATGTGGGATCGGCTTCGGCAGTTTTCGGTAGTTTAGATGTAAGTTTTTCGAAAATATTCATATTTTACGTTTTTGATAATCAGTTGCAAAGATACAAAAAAATGTACAAACCAAAAAGCATCGGACAAAAAATCCGATGCTTTCGTGTATTTGCCGTGCTTTTTTGGCTTATTCGGCAGCCGGCATCATTACCACTTCGACCACATTTTGCGAGTCGATGAGTTGTTTCAGCGTATTGACCACCGTTTCGGGCGTAACGGCCTCGACAGCAGCACGATAATCCCGCAGATAATCCTCTGCATATTTGGCGGTGTAGTAACTTGGCAGTGCCGTGCCGTCCCACCAATCGTTTTTCTCGACATCTTCGGCGAAGTCTTTCAGCATGCTCTCTTTGGCCTTGTGCAGGTCGTCGGCACGCGGTCCGTCGGCCAAAATCGTATTGATTTCTTCGTAAATCACTTCGAGCAGACGCGCATCTTTGTCGGGGTCGGTGTCGAACTGAATGAGCAGTATGGCTTGCTCGACGGGCAATGTCGTGGCATAACCATAAACACCCACGCCGTACGAGCCGCCTTCGCGTTCGCGAATGCTTTCGAGGTAGCGTATGTCGAGAATGCGCCCGATGACCTCCATATTGAGTGCCGAAGCCCACGAATACGGCATTGCGGCCGTGAATTGCAAGCGATTCGATGCGGTTTTAATCTGCATGTCGCGCGTGAAGTGATTCTGCACCTTGCCTTTCGGGGCACGCACGCCGTTGTCGGTGTAGTCCTCGCGCGTCTTGTTCGTTTTCAGTCCGCCCAACCAAGTGCAGATAAGTTTCTGCATGGCTGCATCGTTCGGGTCGATGTTGCCGGTGAACATAAACGTGAAGTCGGCCGGATTGGCAAAACGTTCTTTGTAGATGGCCAAAGCCTTGTCCTGAGTTACTTTTTCCAACATTGGCAGATTGAATATCATGGTACGCGGGTTGTGGTCGCTCACCGTCAGACGGATGCTGTCGGAGAAAGCCGTTTTCGGGTTGGCGTCGCGGTTGCGCAGTGCCGTTTCGTACATATTGACGAGTGCCTGATAGGCTTTGTCGTCGCGACGCGGTGCGGTGAAATAGAGATAAACGAGTTGCAACATCGTTTCGAAGTCCTTCACCGACGAGTTGCCGTCGAGGGATTCCGAGAACTCGTTGATTTTGGGAGCCACACGGGCAATTTTGCCGGTCAGCACTTTTTGCAGTTCGATGGCATTGAACTCGCCCAAGCCGTTGCTCACAACGACATCGGTAGCCAAGTATGCCGATGGCAGGTCGTCGATGTTTGCCACCTTCGACAAGCCGCCGCGACTTTTGGCCGTCAGCAGAATTTCGTCCTTTTTGAATTCGGTCGGTTTGATAACCACTTTGATGCCGTTGGCAAGTGTCCATTCGGTCGTGCCGAGCGAAGCGTTCGTGGCTTTTGCCTTGATTTTGCCGGCTTTCGGTGTTTTGGCCACCAACGGTTTGTCCACGGCGTCGTCTTTCGGTGCCTCTATCTCGGCCGTTTTGATGTCAGCCAGCGCTTGCAGCACTTCGTCCTTGGTCGGCAGCACGACGCTCTCTTTTTCGGGCGCGTTAATGCTGACAATGATATTGGTGTCGATGACGTAACTTTGTGCCACTTGGTTGAGCATATCCAACTGAATGTGCGGCAACATACTTGTCAGCGTGTTGTATTCCCATTCGATGCCGGGAATGCACTCGCCGTCGAGGTAGTGGCGAATGTACTCGCGTGTGAGTGCGATGTTTTTGCGCGTGTCGCGTTCGTTGTACGACTTTTCGACATCGGCCAGCAGACGAGTTTTGGCACGTTCCAATTCCGATGCGGTGAATCCGTAGCGTTTCATTTTTTCGGCTTGGAAGAGCATGTCGTTCAACGCCTGTTTTTCGCGTCCCTCTTTCGGAACGACCACAAAAGCAAATTGGTCTTTCGATTTCACCAAGTCGGAATAGTAGCCGTTGCCATACACAAACGAGGCATCGGGGTCTTGCGTCAATTCATCGAAGCGGTCGCTCAACATGCTCGAAATCAATCCATTGAGTGTAGCTTGCAGGTAGTGAATCATCGAGCCTTTCAAATTGTCGGGCAGCGGCGCATGTTTGTAGGTGAGTTCCAAAATGGTGTTTTGCGCCTCTTTGTCGGTTACTATCGACACGATGGGTTGGTCATTGTCGGCCACTTCGTACACCGGACGTTCGCCGCGGTTGCTGCGTGCCGGCACATCGGCCCACAAGGCTTTGATTTTGGCTTCGATGGCATCGACGTCGATGTCGCCCACCACGACGATGGCCTGCAAATCGGGACCGTACCATTTGTGATAGTAGTCGCGCAAAGCCTGATACGAGAAGTTGTTGATGACGGCCGTGTCGCCAATCACATCGCGTTTGGCATATTGCGAACCCGGGAATATGTTGGCGTTCGTCTGTTTCCACATACGCCGGCTGGCGGTGGCACCCGTGCGCCACTCTTCGCGAATGACGCCGCGTTCGGCATCAATCTCGTCGCCCAGCAGCGACAGTGCGCACGACCAATCGTGCATCACGAGCAAAGCGCTGTCGATGATGCCCTCGCGATAGGTCGGCACGTCGGACAAGCGATACACCGTTTCGTCGAGCGACGTGTAGGCGTTGATGTTTCCGCCAAAATTGACGCCAATCGACTCGAAATAGTTGATGATGCCCTTGCCGGGGAAATGCTCGGTGCCGTTGAAAGCCATGTGTTCGAGGAAGTGCGCCAAACCGTTTTGGTGGTCTTCTTCGAGAATGGCGCCCACCGCCTGCGCGATGTGAAACTCGGCGCGTTGTTTCGGCTGCTCGTTGTGGCGAATGTAATAAGTCAGCCCGTTGTCCAACTGACCATAGCGCACATTCGGGTCGAGCGGCAGAGGCTGCATCTCTTGTTGTGCAAAAAGCGTTGTTGCACATAGCAACACGATGGTTGCCGAAAAAATCTTTTTCATCTTACGTTTCTATTTGATTGTTAAACCATTTTTACGGCTGCAAAGTAACATCTTTTTTTCTTAATAACAAAATATTTTTATTGAAATTCGATAAATTATTTTATAATCACCTGATTATTAATTTATTGCAAACAACTATTTTCCTATACTGAAATGCGGGTCGTCGGACGTATCGCCGCCCATCGGCTGCCATTGGCTGTTGTTATCGGGTCGTCGGTAGGCGCGGTCGGGGTGATAGACGGTGTAGCGTTTGCGCGCGCCGGCCTCGTAGTTGCGCACGAACGGAATCTGGTAGCCGATGCCGAAAGTCAGCATTTCGGCCTTTTGCAGATGCGTTTTCAAATTGACACTCACGAACAGATTGTCCCACACGCGACAGCGCAAGCCCAGCCGGAAATAGTTCCAGCCGTCTTCTTTGTCGATGTCGTAGGTGTAAAACATCGGGCGATTGTAGCCGTGTTTGGCATGTGGTTCGGGATTGGCATTGCGCAACGGGTCGTACACATAAACGCCCCACTGCAAATAAGCGGTCAGGCGACCGATGATAAACTCGTTGTTGATGGCTACGCCTGCGCGGAATTTGTTGGCGATGTTTTCGTCGGGAATGAAGTAACGCCCGAAATGCGTGTG
Source organism: Paludibacteraceae bacterium (assembly GCA_051870755.1). Classification (GTDB taxonomy): domain Bacteria; phylum Bacteroidota; class Bacteroidia; order Bacteroidales; family Paludibacteraceae; genus W0P28-013. Next base: position 33,785 of record JBJECE010000017.1, read on the forward strand.
TTGCGTGTACGACACGCCATCGCGCGTGCCTTGCTGCACGAAGGCGCCATCGTAGAAAGCGTGCACTGCGCCGCCAATGGCATACCAACGTGCCACGTTGGCCGTCAGGCTCACCTGCACGGTGCCGACCGGATAACGCCGATTGTCTTTGTAATAGAGTTCGCGCACGCAGCCCGACACATCGAACAGCAACGAGAAATTGTAGGGAAAACGTTCGGCCGGCGGCAGCGGTTTTTTGCAGTGTCGGCACTGCTCGAACGTGTATTTTGCGCCGATTTGTGCGTGAAGCATATTCAGTCCGCTGTTGGGTTGCAACACACTGCCGTTGCTCATGTGGTTGTAGCCGATGTCGGCCGTCAGCGACACATTGTTTTTGATAGGGAACTCAAAATTCAGTCCGGTTATCAAATAGACATTCAGTATCGACCCGATGGCCGAATTGGCCGTAGGAGCATTCACGCCCGAAAGCGTATCGCAGCGATTCCACGTTTTGGTAAAAAAACTGATGCCGGCTCCGATTTTATAATTCAGGTGAAAATGGTCGCGTTTGACAATCGGCACCAACAAATAGGGATAGAGCGCAAATGCTTGTCCCAAAATGGCCTTGTTGCCCAAATCCATACCCACAAACCCCACGCCGACGGTAGGCATGCCCCAATAGCGTTGCCACGCATAGTTGCCCATCGCCGGAAATTCGACAGCGATTTCGCCCCCCAACGCCGGCGGTGTCGCCACGGCTTCGAGGTTTTTGGTCATCGGCAGAATGTAGCCGCCATACACCGACGCTTTCAGGGCAAACGGAATGTCCTGAGCCCGCAGTGCGCAGCAACAAACCAGCGCAACAATGGTTACAATACTTTTTCGATTCATCTGATTATGAATATTTTGCGCTTGCGACATTACATTTTTTTGCAAAAAATTTTGCCGATTGTGGCATTTTTACTACTTTTGCAGTCCATTCTCATTGCGGCAGTAGCTCAGTTGGTAGAGCATCAGCTTCCCAAGCTGAGGGTCGCGAGTTCGAGCCTCGTTTGCCGCTCACACAAGGACGTGCCTGTTCAAATGGCGCGTCTTTATTTTTTTACGCACAATCAATTTAACAGAGCGCCAAAATCATCAGTTGGGCGACCAGCACGCGCAAAAACATGGTGAGCGGATAGACCGTAGCATACGCCACCGACGCTTGGTCGTTGCCGGTCGATAACTCGGTGGCATAGGCCAAAGCCGGCGGGTCGGTGGTCGAACCGGCGATGAGTCCCATAATCGTAAAATAATTGAGGTGCAACACTTTGCGCGCCACAAATTCCATTATCAATATCGGCACCAGCGTGATGACAACGCCGTAAACCAACCACATATAACCACCGGCGACGATAGACGGCACAAACGATGCGCCGGCACCCAACCCGACAGCCGCCAAGAAGAGCGAAATGCCAATCTCGCGCAACATCATATTGGCCGACGAAGTGGTGAAAATGACCATTTTATAAGGTCCGAAATAGGAGATGAGCAACGCCACGATAAGCGCGCCACCGGCCAACCCGAGTTTGAACGACTGCGAAACGCCCGGAATGGCTATCGGCAATGTGCCAAGCACCACACCCAACGCGATGCCGATGAATATAGGCATCAGATTCGGCACGTCGAGGCGTTTGAGTTCGTTGCCGAAGATGTCGGCCACTTTTTGCACATCGTCGGTTTCGCCTACGACCATAATGCGGTCGCCCAACTGCAGATGCAGATTCGGGCGCGCCAGCAAATCGATGCCGGCACGATTGACCCGCGTAATGGTTACACGATACTGCGACGTCAGATTCATCTTGCCGATTTTCTGACCATTCCACTCGGGTTTCGTTACCACAATGCGCCGCGACACCAGATTTGACGATTTTGTATGCGAACTTGTTTTCTTCTGATTTTCAACAACTTGTCCCAGAAGCATCAGTGTCGGCAAATCTTCTTTTTCGGTCAGCACACGAATCGTGTCGCCGACATGCAGACGCGTAGCCGCCGTAGGCACCGATTCCGTTTTGTCAGCATGAATGATGCGCGACACCACCAGCGAAATACGGCACAGATGATTCAGTTCGGCTATAGCCACGCCATCTATCTGATTATTGTTGATGGCTACATCGACACAAACAGGCTCTTTGCCATTGTTGTCGGTTTGGTGCAACGCCTCTTCCTCGTGGTGCAAATTGATGCGCAACACCCAGCGCAAAAGCATAAACGACAAGATGATGCCCACCACACCCAGCGGATACGCCACAGCATAACCGTTGGCAATATTGGGATTGACAGCGCCGTGCATATCGCCGAATGTTTGCTGCGCCGCGCCCAACGACGGCGTATTGGTAACCGCGCCCGACATCACACCGACCAACGTGGCCATATCCTCATCGGTGATAAAGTGTATGGCGATGGTGCAACAAACCGTAAGCAGTACCACGCCCACCGCCACAAGGTTGAGCCGAAGCCCGCCTTTGCCCAACGACGAAAAAAACGATGGCCCGACCGACAAACCGATGCTGTACACAAAAAGCACCAAACCGAAATCTTTGGCAAAACTTTCGACTTCGGGCACCAAACGAATGCCACAGGCCGACAACACAATGCCGCAAAACAATATCCACGTTACGCCCAACGACATGCTGCGGATTTTCAGTTTAGCACCTAAAAATATGCCCAACGCGATAGTGAGCGTCAGCACAAACAACGACTGCGTGATGCTCGGCGTGAAAAAGAGGTCTTTCAAAAAATCCATTTGCTATGACTTAAAAATGTACAAAAAAAAATGTCCATGTCCCTCTTGCTCCGAACAGGCATGAACAAACACTTACAGCCATGGCGTGTATGCGCCGATGCCATAGAGATATGTCCGCCGCCCTATCCTCGAGAGCCGTTTGGAACTTGAAGAAACAGCCCGACTGTTTCTCCGCAACCGGCAGGTTTTCTGACTCATCCCATCGTTTCCGCCTTCCCAATCACCGTCAGTGGCTTGTGGAAACGAATTGGAGATAAACCCCACGAGATTCACAGCAGCGGGACTGCATCGGATTTGCACCGATTTCCCTTTTCACCCCAAAACATTTTGGAGACCGATTGCGGTTGCAAAATTACAACATTTTTCCGATATGCACAAAACCCGATGCAACATCATCGAAAAAAAACGGCGTTATCGTTCACGTTGTCGGCATAATTATTGTATCTTTGCAGACAACGAAAATGCCACACAATATGAACACAAATTTGTACATTGCTATCGGATTGTTGATACCTTTTGCCGGTACAGCATTGGGCGCAGCCATGGTCTTTTTGCTGAAAGACAAACTGCACGAATCGCTCAACAAACTATTGTTGGGATTTGCTTCTGGCGTGATGTTGGCCGCCTCGGTATGGTCGCTGCTGATGCCAAGCATCGAAATGAGTGCCGCCACGCACACGCAACCATGGTGGCCTGCCGCCATCGGTTTTTTGGCGGGCATGGGATTTTTGCTGCTGCTGGACACGGTGATTCCGCACCTGCACCTCGACACCGACGAGCCCGAAGGTCCGAAATCGCGTTTGAAAAAGACGACCATGTTGGCGTTGGCCGTTACGTTGCACAACATTCCCGAAGGCATGGCCGTCGGTGTGGTGTTGGCCGGCGCCATAGCCGGCACGGCCGATGTTACACTTTCGGCGGCGTTGGCCTTGTCGGTGGGCATTGCCATACAGAATTTTCCGGAAGGCGCCATCGTATCGATGCCGCTGAAAAGTGCAGGCGCCTCACGCAGTCGGGCTTTCGGCATCGGCGCCTTATCGGGCTTGGTCGAACCCATATTCGGGCTCATCACCGTGCTGCTGATAGCGTTCATCACGCCCATACTGCCCTATTTGCTGGCTTTTGCCGCCGGCGCCATGGTGTATGTGGTGGTAGAGGAACTGATTCCCGAATCGCAACACGGCAACCACTCCAACATCGCCACCATCGGCGTGGCATTCGGCTTTGTGCTAATGATGATTTTAGACATTGCATTCAGCTAATACACTGATAATATGAAAGAAACGCAACCAAAACCACGCAGCACGCGCAACAATTTGTTGTACGAGCAACTGCAATACACCGGCGACAAACACCTCGACACACAATTCGAACTGTTTGTATTCGACAAATCCGACGCGCAACATTTCGTTGGCGACACCGCAGATGCCATAGCCGAACACATCCACCCTGACAAAGTCAATTGGTTGCGTGTAACCGGCTTAGCGGACACAGCAAAAATCGAACAGTTGCACACGCGCTTCGGCATTTCCGTACTGTGGTTGCAGGACATTTTGAACACACGCCACATAGCCAAAATCGAAAATCAACGCACTGCGCTGCTGACCATAACCGATGTATATACGCAAGCCGACAACGCCCCGATCGACAAAGAACACGTCAGCGTGTTACTGCAAAAAGGGTGCGTATTTTCGTTTCAGGAGTCGCGCGCACCGCTGTTCGCCCCCATTGCCGATGCCATTTTGAACAACAAAGGCAAGGTGCGCCGGCAATCGGCCGACTACCTATATAATTTGCTCTTGAGCCACATTTTCGATGGTTACCTGTCGATACTCGACCGGCAGCGCGACCGCATCCTCGAGATGGAAAACACCCTGATGGAGTTCGACAACACCCGTCCGAGCGGCATCGGGCGCGACATCCAAATGGTGCGCAAAGACTACATGCTGCTACGCAAAAATCTGCTGCCCTTGCGCGAACAATTTGCCACGCTATCGGAATCGCCACTGATAACAGCCGCCAACAAAATCTATTACAAAGACACATTCGACCACCTGTTGCAAGTGCTGCAACTCATCGACAACGCCAAAGAAAGCATCACCGCCTTGGTCGATTTGTACTTGGCCAACAACGACCTGCGCATGAACCACATCATGAGCCGCCTGACCGTATTGTCGGCCGTGTTCATTCCGCTGACATTCTTGGTCGGCGTATGGGGCATGAATTTTCGGTATATGCCCGAATTGGAATGGACATACGGCTACCTGTTTGCGTGGGTCGTCATGATAGTCGTGGCGGGCGCTGTCATCTGGTGGCTGTGGCGCAAAAAGTGGTTTTGAACAAATAAATGCAAAAAACTTGCCATTGTCAACTATTTTGACTATTTTTGTACTATGAAATTGGTTGAAAATTATTCGCTGTTACCGCACAACACTTTCGGCATGGAAGTGCGCGCGCGCTATTTCGTCGAATACGACACCGTCGATGAATTGGCCGACTTTCTGCAAACCGATTTGGCGCGCAGCCACAAATTGTTGCCCATCGGTGCAGGCAGCAACCTGCTCTTCACCGGCGACTACGACGGCATTGTGCTGCACTCGCGCATCCGCTTTTGCGACATTGTGGACGAAACGCCCGACGATGTTGTAGTACGCGTCGGTGCAGGCGTTGTGTGGGACGATTTTTGTGCCGACATGTGCGCACGAAATTTGGGCGGCATCGAAAATCTGTCGTACATTCCCGGCGAAGTAGGCGCCTGTGCCGTGCAAAACATCGGTGCTTATGGTGCCGAAGCCAAAGACGTGATAGTCAGCGTGGAAACCATCGCCACAGCCACAAGTACACCACACCTGTTTGCCGTCGCCGAGTGCGACTACGGCTACCGACACAGCATATTCAAAGGTGCACTGCAAGGACAATATATCGTAACGGCCGTTACATTCCGTCTGCACAAGCACCCTGCGCTGCGGATCGACTATGGCAATCTGCGCGAAACGCTGTCGCACATAGCACACCCGACTGTGGCCGATGTGCGCCAAGCCGTCATCGACATTCGCCGGCAAAAACTACCCGACCCCGCCGTGCTCGGCAGCGCCGGCAGTTTTTTCAAAAATCCGGTCGTGCCGACAGCAAAATTCGATGCGCTGCAAGCCCAATATCCGACCATGCCGCACTACCCTGCCGGCGACACGTTGGTAAAAATTCCCGCTGCGTGGCTCATCGAACAATGCGGTTGGAAAGGCAAAACGCTGGGCGGGGCCGCCGTGTACGACAAACAACCGCTCGTGCTGGTGAACCAAAACCACGCCACACCGACCGACGTACAAACATTGGCGCAACAAATTGTCGATTCCGTGCTGGAAAAATTCGGCATCCAAATAGAACCCGAAGCAAATTATATTTAACATGAAACACAAGTTTATTATCACACTATTCTTACCATTGGTGTTTATCAGTTGCGGTTTGGTCAAAACAGTATCTGTAAGCGAAAAATTTACTCCAACAGAAAATATAGAAATCGTACCTCTCAACCAACCTTTACCACCAGGTCTTACACGCATTGGCTCCATAACGATTAATGGCAGTCAAAGTGTAGTTTGGTCTTACGACGACTGCTCCTACGAGAATTGTATGCAAGCCATTATCGAAGAAGCCAAGAAAGTTGGCGCAGACGTCATTTACATCGTCAGTGTGGTTGCGCCGAATCAAGGCTTTATATCAGGAACAGGTTGTTACACCATAATAGCCGATCTATATATCAAAGATAAAACAAACCATTTTTTACAAGAACAATAAAAATTCCTAACTCCTAACTCCTAATTTCTCATTACTCACTACTAATTACTCACTAAAAATATGGCATCATTCATCATCGAAGGCGGACACAAACTACACGGCGAAATAACGCCACAAGGCGCGAAAAACGAAGCCTTACAAGTCATCTGTGCCACCGTATTGACCGAAGAAACAGTCGTCATCGACAACATACCCGACATTCTTGACGTACAGAATCTTATACAACTTTTACGCGATATTGGTGTAATTGTCAATCGATTAGGAGAAAAAACATACAGTTTTTGTGCCAAAAAACTTGACGAACAATTTCTGAACAGCGACCTGTTTTTGCAACGTTGTGCCAAACTGCGCGGTTCGGTCATGCTCATCGGGCCGCTGGTGGCGCGCCTCGGCAAAGTAACCTACGCCAAACCCGGCGGCGATAAAATAGGCCGGCGACGACTCGACACACACTTTGTCGGCATACAAAAATTGGGTGCCGACCTAACATACAACCGCCAAAAACAAGCCTACGAACTCGCCGCCGACAAACTGAAAGGCACCTACATGTTGCTCGACGAAGCCTCGGTAACCGGCACCGCCAACATCGTGATGGGCGCCGTCGTAGCCGAAGGCACCACCACCATTTACAACGCCGCCTGCGAACCCTATCTGCAACAACTCTGCACGATGTTGAACGCTATGGGCGCACGCATTTCGGGTATTGCATCAAATTTGCTGACCATCGAAGGCGTGAAAACACTGCACGGCACAAACCACCGCATTTTGCCCGACATGATTGAAGTGGGCAGTTTCGTCGGCATGGCTGCCATGACGGGTAGCGAACTGACCATCAAAAATGTGTCGTACCACAATCTCGGCATCATTCCCGACAGTTTCCGCCGTTTGGGCATCCGGCTGGAGCAACGCGGCGACGATATTTACATACCGGCACAGGATTCGTACGAAATCGAATCGTTCATCGACGGCTCCATTCTGACCCTTGCCGATGCGCCGTGGCCTGGACTGACGCCCGACCTGCTGAGTGTATTGCTGGTGGTGGCCACGCAGGCCAAAGGCAGTGTACTGATACACCAAAAAATGTTCGAAAGCCGCCTATTTTTCGTCGATAAACTCATCGACATGGGTGCGCAAATCATCTTGTGCGACCCACACCGCGCCGTTGTCATCGGGCACGACCACAAAGTGCGCCTGCGCCCCAACAACATGACCTCGCCCGACATACGCGCCGGCATCGCGTTGCTCATCGCCGCCATGAGTGCCGATGGTGTGAGCCGCATCGACCACATCGACCAAATAGACCGCGGCTACGAAGACATCGAAAATCGGCTGAACGCTCTCGGAGCAAAAATCAAACGAGAAGAATAGCGAATACCTATATTTATAACTACAAAACAACCCTATTCGCAAATTATGAACAAGAAACCAATCATCGGAATATCAGCGAATTATAAAGACGGCACATCGCGCATTGCCGATGCGTATGTAAATGCCGTTGTACAAGCCGGCGCATTGCCAATGTTGCTCCCCGTTACCAACGACGAGCCGACACTCGCCGACCTTGTGCGCCACATCGACGGCTTGTTGCTCACCGGCGGCGGCGACATCGACCCAAAATATTTTCACGAAGAAATAATTCCCGAATGTGGCGCCATCGACGCCACGCGCGATGCGTACGATATGCGGCTGATAACGTATGCTCGTCGCTATCAAACACCGATTTTAGGCATTTGTCGCGGCATGCAGATTCTGAACGTACAGATGGGCGGCACGCTCTATCAGGACATCTATGTGCAAAACAGCGACAAACAACTGCTGCACCACGACCAAAACGACACGCCGCGCACCGAACCAACGCACAACGTAATAGTGGATTCGAACTCCAAACTACATCAGATAACGCAACGCAACGAATTGGCTGTCAATACATTCCACCATCAGGCCGTGAAAGACCTTGCGCCAACATTGCGCTGTGCAGCCACGGCCACCGACGGCATCTGCGAAGCCATCGAGTCGCCACACTATCCGATAATAGGCGTACAATGGCACCCCGAAAATTTGGCAATTGCAGGCCGCGATGAACACTGCGCCTTATTTGCATGGCTTGTTGGCGAAGCCGCCGTTTTCAAACGCGCCAAGGCACTGCACCGGTCGTGCCCGACACTCGACTCGCACTGCGACACGCCGATGGTTTACACCGACGGCATGGACTTCGGGCAACGCAACGACAACGCCCTTGTCGATTTCGTCAAAATGGATGAAGGTCTCATCGATGCCATATTCATGGCGGCGTACATTCCGCAAAAAGGGCTAACCGAGCAAGAGACCGCTGCAGCCACCAAATTGGCATTCGATACATTGCAACTCATTCACAAACAAGTAGATAAAAACAGCGATAGCGCCATCATCGCCACGTCAGCCGATGCGATTGCCAAAGCGAAAGCGGCCGGCAAACGCGCCGTCGTTCCCGTCATCGAAAACGGCTATGCCATCGGCAACGACATCGCAAACGTACAAAAATTTTACGACTTGGGCGTGCGCTACATCACCCTCTGCCACAACGGCGACAACCTGATATGCGACAGCGCCTCGCGCAGCACCGGCCGCAATCACGGGTTGAGCGTTTTCGGGCGCCAAGTCGTGGCCGAAATGAACCGGCTCGGCATCATGGTCGATTTATCGCACGCCGGCGAACAGACCTTTTGGGACGTCATCGAAACATCGAATGCGCCGATTATCTGTTCACACTCGTCGGCACGCGCCCTGTGCGACCATCCGCGCAACCTCACCGACGAACAACTCGTAGCATTGGCACAAAAAGGCGGCGTCTGCCAAGTCTGCCTATACGACGGTTTCTTGACTCGCGACGAGAACACGGCCGACGTGCAAACAGCCGTCAGCCACATCGAACATATAATTAAGGTGGCCGGCATCAACGCCGTTGGCATCGGCTCCGACTTCGATGGCGGCGGAGGCATCAACGGCTGTCGGGCAAGCAACGAACTGATAAACATCACCAAAGAACTGATTCGCCGCGGACACTCCGACGACGACATCCGTCTGATTTTAGGCGGAAACCTCCTGCGCGTGATGGCACAAACCGAACACGCATAAACGCAAACAAACACCATAAAAAAACAAGCAGTTATGAGCGCTATCAACTTACAACAAAATCTGAAACTGCAACAAAAACTGTCGCCGCAACAAATACAGGTCATCAAAATGCTGGAATATCCCACTGTGGAATTGGAAGAACGCATCCGCGAAGAGTTGGAAGCCAATCCCGCGTTGGACGAAGGCAAAGCCGAAACACCCGAAAACGACGACAACGAATTTGACAACACCAACGACGACAATGCCGGCAACGACGATTTCGACCTGACCGAATACGCTGCCGACGACGACATACCCGACTACAAACTGCAAACACACAACCACTCGGCCGACGACAAAGAGACTGCCATGCCGCTGTCGGCGCAACAATCGTTCCACGAACACCTGACCGACCAACTCGGGCTGATGCGCCTCGACCGACGCATACTCGGGCTCGCCACCTACATCGTGGGCAACATCGACGACGACGGCTACCTGCGCCGCGACTTGGAATCGATGGCCGACGACCTCGCCTTTCAGTTCGGAGTCAATGCCTCAGACGACGACATGCGCATCGCACTCGAAGCCGTGCAACACCTCGACCCTGCCGGCATCGCCGCACGCAACCTGCAAGAGTGCCTGCTGCTGCAACTGAAACGCCGCCCGCAAACCACCGACACGGCACGCGCCATCACCATCGTCGAAAAATACTTCGACCAATTCTCGAAAAAACAGTACGAAACATTGGCCAAGCGGCTCAACATCACCGACGACGACATGAAAAACGTCGTGGCCGAAATACGCCGCCTCAACCCAAAACCCGGCAACGCCTACGCCACAGCCGCCGAACTGATGCAGGCGCAAATCACACCCGACTTCATCGTCGAAAACGACAACGGACGACTACTCGTGTCGCTCAACAACGTGAACGTACCCGACCTGCGCGTCAGCAAAGAATACACCGACATGGTGAACGAATACGTCGGCAACAAAGCCAACCAAACCCGACAAATGCACGACGCCATCACCTTTGCCAAACAAAAAATCGACGCCGCACGCTGGTTCATCGACGCACTGCAACAACGCAACATCACCCTGCTGAAAACGATGAACGCCATCGTCGAACACCAACGCGACTACTTCATCGACGGCGACGAAACCAAACTGCGCCCCATGAAACTGAAAGACATAGCCGAACAAGTAGGCTACGACATATCGACCATATCGCGCGTGAGCAACAGCAAATATGTGCAAACAAACTTCGGCATTTTCCCACTGAAACACTTCTTCGTCGAAACCATGCAAACCAGCGACGGCGGCGAAACCTCCAACCGCGCCATCAAAACCATCATTGCCAACCTCGTGGCCGGCGAAGACCCGCGCAACCCCATCAACGACGACCAACTGACCGAATATCTGCAAAAAGCGGGCTACATCATCGCACGCCGCACCGTCGCCAAATACCGCGAACAACTCGGCATACAAGTCGCACGGCTGCGCAAAGAACTTTAGCACCATGAGGCGTCACGCACTGACATACACACTATTATTCATGCCGCTGCTGCTCGTTGCGCAAACGGCCGCCGACACTGCCATCGTCGAACGCCTGCACAATACCTTTGCAGATAGGCAACCGGCTATTACCGACATCGCAAAAACGTTCGTCGGCACGCCCTACACGGCACACACACTCGACCACGACGATCACGAAACGCTCGTCATCGACCTCACACGCTTCGACTGCCAAACCTTCGTCGAAACCGTGCTGGCCTTGTGGCGCACCGACTGCGCCTCCATCGACACCTTGGCCGACGAACTGCGCAACATACGCTATCGCGACGGACAAATCGACGGATTCGCATCGCGGCTGCACTACCTCACCGAATGGATTCGCAACAACGAACAACACGGCATCGTGCGCGACATCACCGACTCGCTCGGCGGACAATCCACCGCCAAACAAATCGACTTTATGACCACGCACAGCGACCGCTACCGCCAACTGCGCCACAACCCCGCCCTGACCGACACGCTGCGCCGCCACGAAACAGCCGCCACCCAAAATCCCGTCGCCATCGTACCGAAACAGGCAGTGGCCGCCATCGACGACAAAATTCCCGAAGGCGCCATCATCGCCATTGCCACCGACATCGCCGGATTGGACTATGCGCACATCGGTTTTGCCATCCGCATCGACGGGCGCACACACCTGCTGCACGCCTCGAGCAGCCGCCACTGCGTCTGCATCAGCACCGAGCCATTGGCCGACTATCTGCAAGCCGTCAGCCACTTCAGCGGCATCTCCATTGTCGTTCCCACAAAGGTAGAATAGCAAAAAATCGCCTTTTTTTCAAAAAAAACGTTACTTGCTTGTTTTTTCAAAAAAAAGGTCGTAAATTTGCCGTGTTAATTACACAACATTCAAAAACCGATTTTATAATACTATGATAGACGTAAAAAAGACTCCCAAAGCCAACCTTGAGGACAAGCGTTTGACCTATATTTTAATGGGGTTGGTGCTGTCGTTGGCCGTGTTTTATGTGGCGTTCGAATGGACAGACAAAGAGATAACCGTTTACGAACAAGCCATCGACGAAGAAGTATTTTTCGAAGAAGAGATGATTGAACAAACCGTTCAAGAGGAGCAAACCGCTCCGCCACCACCACCTCCGGCACCCGACATCATCGAAGAAATACAGATTGTAGATGACGACGTCGAAACCGAAGATATTCAAATCAACACCGAAGACGACCAAAACCAAGTGCAAGAAGTGATACAGGCACCTGTAGCCGTCATCGAAGAAGACCCCGAAGAGAATGTCATATTCAAAGTGGTGGAAGAGAAACCCTCGTTCCCCGGCGGCGACAAAGCCTTGATGCAATTTTTGAGCGAAAACATCAAATACCCGATTATTGCACAAGAAAACGGCATACAAGGGCGTGTGTATGTGGAATTTACCGTTCGCAAAGACGGCACCATCGACGATGTGCAAGTAGTGCGCTCGGCCGACCCGAGTTTGGACAAAGAGGCCATTCGTCTTGTGAAATCGATGCCGAATTGGAATCCCGGAAAACAGCGCGGCAAAGCCGTACACTGCAAATTCTACTTGCCTGTTGTATTCAAATTGCAAATGTAGTTTGGCAGCCGCCACACTGAAAAACAACTGCCTCGCACACAAAGCGGGGCAGTTTCTGTGCAGAAACAATAAAAAAACCAAAAATATGGAACTATTAGAACAACTTAAACAACGCGCACACAACAATCTGCGCCGCATCGTTTTGCCCGAAGGCGACGAACCGCGTACCCTCGAAGCCGCCGACCGTCTGTTGGCCGACCAATCGGCCGAACTGATTCTCATTGGCGATGCCGAAAAAATCCATGCTATGGCTGCCGAAAAAGGTTTGACACACATCGGCAAAGCCACCATCGTCAATCCCGAAACAGACCCGAAAATGCCTGTTTACGCCGATTTGCTGTACGAATTGCGCAAAAACAAAGGCATGAGCCACGAGGAGGCCGAGCAGAAAGCCAAAGACCCGCTCTATTTGGGCTGTCTGATGATCAAGAATGGCGATGCCGACGGCGAAGTGGCCGGTGCACGCGGCACCACAGCCGACACCATTCGGCCGGCCTTCCAAATCATCAAAACACAGCCCGGCGTCAGTGTGGTGTCCGGCGCATTCCTGATGCTGACACCCGCCACACAACTCGGTGAAAACGGCCTGCTGGTATTTGCCGACTGCGCCGTCAATCCATGCCCCACCGCACCCGAATTGGCACAAATAGCCATATCGACCGCCGAAACGGCACGCGTGCTTGGTGGTTACGAACCGCGTGTAGCCATGTTGAGTTTTTCGACCAAAGGCAGCGCCAAACACGAACTCATCGACAAAGTAACCGAAGCCACCCGTTTGATCAAAGAGAAAGCACCCGAGTTGCAAATAGACGGCGAACTGCAAGCCGATGCCGCACTCGTACCCGAAGTGGGCGCCCACAAAGCCCCGGGCAGCACCGTGGCCGGCAAAGCCAACGTACTCGTATTCCCCGACCTGCAAGCCGGCAACATCGGCTACAAATTGGTGGAACGTTTCTCGGGCGCACAAGCCATCGGCCCCATTCTGCAAGGCATAGCCGCGCCGGTGAACGACCTGAGCCGCGGATGCAAAGTCGATGACATCGTGAAAATGGTCATCATCACAGCCAACCAAGCGATAAAATAAGTCGAAAAGTTTAAGGTCTAAAAGTTAGCACGCATGAAAATTTTAGTTTTGAACTGTGGCAGTTCGTCCATCAAATACAAATTGTTCGACATGGACAAAAGTGCCGTGTTGGCACAAGGCGGCATCGAGAAAATCGGGTTGCCCGACTCGTTTCTGAAAATCACCTTGCCGAACGGCGAGAAGGTAATTTTGGAGAAATCCATTCCCGAACACACCGTCGGCATCGAATTTATTTTCGAACAACTTGTCAGTGAAAAATACGGCTGCATCCAATCGTTGCAGGAGATCGACGCGGTAGGACACCGCGTGGTACACGGCGGCGAGCGTTTCAGCACTTCGGCCGTGATAACGCCCGACGTACTCGACGGCATCAAAGCCTGCGCCGAACTTGCGCCCCTGCACAATCCGGCCAACATCAAAGGCATCGACGCCATCAGCAAAATACTGCCCGATGCACCGCAAGTGGCCGTGTTCGACACCTCGTTTCACCAAACGATGCCCGCCTACGCCTACATGTATGCGTTGCCCTACGAATACTACGAGAAATACGGTGTGCGCCGCTACGGTTTCCACGGCACAAGCCACCGCTATGTATCGAAACGCGCCTGCGAATTCCTCGGTTTGGACTACAGCGCCACAAAAATCATCACGGCACACATTGGCGGCGGCGGTTCCATCACGGCCATCCGAAACGGCCATTCCATCGACACCTCGATGGGCATGACACCCGTCGAAGGGCTGATGATGGGTACACGATCGGGCGACGTTGACCTCGGCGCCATCGCCTACCTGATGGAAAAAGAGCAGTTCGACGCAGGCAAACTGTCGAACATGGTGAACAAAAAATCGGGCGTGATGGGCGTTTCGGGCATTTCGAGCGATATGCGCGACATCGAAAAAGCCATCGGCGAAGGCAACCCGCGCGCCAAACTCGCCATGGCCATGTTCAACTACCGCATACTGAAATACATCGGCGCCTACGCGGCTGCGCTCAACGGTTTCGATGTGCTGGTATTCACCGGCGGTGTGGGCGAAAATCAGGCCGGCACGCGCCGTTATGTGTGCGAAGGATTGCGTTATCTCGGCGTCGAGATCGACACGCTGCTAAACGCCTCGTCGCGCGGCGAAGAGATCGAACTATCAACCAAAACATCGAAAGTGCGCGTTGTGGTCATTCCCACCGACGAAGAGTTGATGATAGCCAACGACACCGCCACACTGATAAAACAATAACCCACAATATTCAACACCAAAAAACTATCTGAACAATGAGTTACAAAATGATGACGGCCGCAGAGGCCGCCTCGCTAATCAACGACGGCGACGTTGTCGGATTCAGCGGATTCACGCCGGCCGGTGCCCCGAAAGTTGTGCCGAACGCCATAGCCGAACGCGCCGAAGCCGAACATGCTGCCGGACGCCCATTCAAAATCGGCATGTACACCGGCGCCTCCACGGGCGATATGCTCGACGGCGCTTTGGCACGCGCCAACGCCGTGCTGTTCCGCACGCCGTACCAATCGAACAAAGACCTGCGCACACGCATCAATGCGCAAGATGCGCACTACTTCGACATGCACCTATCGCACGAAGCGCAAGAGTTGCGTTACGGATTTCTGCCGCGCCCGAAATTTGCCATTGTGGAAGCATGCGACCTGACCGACGACGGCGAAATCGTCCCGACATCGGGTGTAGGCATTCTGCCGACCATTTGCCGTTTGGCCGACCACATCATCGTGGAACTGAACGAAACCACGCCCAAAGAGTTGCGTGGCATACACGACATCTACGAGCCGCAAGACCCGCCGATGCGTCAAGCCATTCCCGTTTACAGCGTCAGCGACCGCTGCGGCGAACCATTCGTCAAAGTCGATCCGAAGAAAATCGTGGCCGTCGTCAAATCCGACATACCAAATGGTGGCGGCAAATTTGCCCCGATTGACGAAGTTACGACCAAAATCGGCGAAAACGTGGCGCACTTCCTCGCCGCCGAAATCAAAGCCGGACGCATTCCGGCATCGTTCCTACCCATTCAGTCGGGCGTGGGCAACATTGCCAACGCTGTGCTGGCCTCGTTGGGCGAAAATCCCGACATTCCGCCATTCGAGATGTACACCGAAGTGATTCAAGACGCCGTCATCGGACTGATGAAAGAAGGCCATGTGAAATTTGCCAGCGGCTGCTCGCTCACCGTGTCGCAACCGGTATTGGAAGACGTGTACCAAAACCTCGACTTTTTCAAACAGCGCATCGTGCTGCGTCCGCAGGAGATTTCGAACAACCCCGAAGTGGCGCGCCGTTTGGGACTGATCACCATCAACACGGCACTCGAAGCCGACATTTTTGGCAACATCAACTCGACACACGTGCTGGGCACCAAGATGATGAACGGCATTGGCGGCTCGTGCGACTTCACGCGCAACGCCTACATCTCCATTTTCACCACGCCATCGACAGCCAAGGACGGCAAGATTTCGGCCATTGTGCCGATGGTGTCGCACCTCGACCAGAGCGAACACTCGGTGAAAGTGCTGATTACCGAATATGGCGTGGCCGACCTGCGCGGCAAATCGCCGATACAGCGTGCGCACTGCATCATCGACAACTGCGTGCATCCCGACTACCGCGACATGTTGCGCCACTACATCGAGTCGGCACCAAAAGCGCACACGCCGATGAACATCTACACCTGTTTCGAGATGCACAAAGCCTTTGCCGAAACGGGCGACATGCACAACGCCAAACTGTAACGCAACAGTCTGACGCACAACACAAAAAGAGCAGTTCCCGCTGTGGAGGCTGCTCTTTTTTGTTTAAGGGTGTCAAAGTCGTTTAAGAGTTTAATAGTTTAATAGTTTAAGGTTGTTTGCGTAGTTTGCGTAAATTTCGTAGTTTGCGTTGTTTAGAACCCTTTGTCGCTGCGCGACATTTCCCTTAAAAAGGGCAAATCTTCGCGCGAATGTTGTTTTAGTGCGTAGTCTCCCCTTTTTAAGGGGAGTACGGCGCAGCCGGGTAGGGTTAAATATAGTTTCAAAGTTTAATGGTTTAATAATTGTAGGGACGCGGCGCGCCACGTCCCTACTCTATGTTCTTGTGTCTATGTTCTGTAAGGGACGCGCCACGGTACGTCCCTACAATGTTATCTGACCACCACTTTAACGGCAGCCTCGCCAACTTTTACAATATAAACACCACACAATGAGCCGTTTAGACGCGTTACGTCGCGGCCGAGCAGGTCATAGATGCGGAACTCGCCGGCGCATACGATGCGACCATCGACTGTATAGATTTGCTGTGCTGCAACAGCTTCAAGCGCAGTGGTTGTGTTGGGGGCAAATTCCGCAGCGAGCGTTACATCTGCCGTTACGGTAATGGTGCGCGGGTTTTCGGAATTGCCATCCGACCATTGCACGAAGTAGTAGCCTTCGGCAGCCGTAGCGGTGAGCGTTACCTCTGTGCCGTAGTCAAAGACAGTTTCAGCGGTCTCGGCGCCATTCACTTCCATTTTCACCGTACCATTCTCGCCGGATGCGGTTATCTCGTGTTGGTCGATAGCAAACACGGCCGTCAGTGTTGTGTCTTGTGTGAGGGTGAAGGTGTAGGTAGCAGCTTTTGTACCGTCTGACCATTCTACAAAGTGGTAGTGTTCGGCAGCCGTGGCGGTGAGGGTAACTTCCGTGCCTTTGGCGTAAGTGCCTGCGCCGCTGACGCTACCCTGCTCGGCATCGCAGGTGGCTGTAACGGTATAGCAGTCTTTCACCAAACGGACGGCTTGCCCGTAGCAGCGATCGTCGCTGTACCAGTCGGCTAAATTCGAGTAGAAGCTCAGGTAGTAGGCGCTGTACGAGCCGTAGGGCGTAGCAGACCAGTAGCCGCCGCTGCTCCGCACATCGTAGATACTCGACCCGTAGCGGTAACCCGAAGCAGGCAAGAAGACGGCACCCGCAGCTTCCAACTTTTCCCACTGTTCAAGGGTAAAAGTTTGGTAAACGCCGTAGGCTTCTATGCTAAAATCGCTCGAGAAACCCGACTTGAAAGTGATATCCTCCGGGCAAATCCAATTATCTGGCAAAAGGATTATACCATTGGCGTATGTTGTGCCTGCCTCGTCAAGGTTGATACGCGCTATACCTTTCTTGCTGTCTGCGCTTGTACGACCGGATACCACATATTGCCATTCAGAGTCGGTCAGCGTGCGCCATGTATTGCCATCGCCGATATTCTGTCCCCATTCGGCAAAATCGCCCGAATAATCGCTGTTATTGTTTGAGGCGCTGATACCCCACTTGGCAGTGGCGGTGCTGCCGCTCCAACCAAAGAGGTCGATCGTGTTTGCTAACTCGCTGCCATTGACATTGGCAGTGCCTAACATATCATACTGATGGGCGGCGAAAGCCCATACATCGGCACTCTGCGTGTATTGCAGGTTGCCGGCAGAGAACTGCACCTGCTTGCCTTCGCCTACCGAGAACACGCCGCCCACGGCGTTATACACGGGATTTGCAGCAAACTCGGCCGTCAGTGCAACATCTTCAGTTACAGTGATAGTGCGCGGATTTTCGGAATTGCCGTCCGACCATTGCACGAAGTAATATCCATCTTCAGCCGTGGCGGTGAGGGTAATCTCTGTACCTTTCTGGTATGTGCCTGCGCCACTGACGCTACCCTGCTCGGCATCGCAGGTGGCTGTAACGGTATAGCAGTCTTTCACCAAACGGACGGCTCGCCCGTCGTAGCGACCGCTGCGGCCCCAGTCGGCCTCATCCGAGTAGAAGTACAGGCAGTAGGCGCCGTACGAGCCGTTGGGCGTAGCAGACCAGTAGTTGCCGCCGTACTGCACATTGCCGATACTCGACCCGTCGCGGTAACCCGAAGCAGGCAAGAAGACAGCACCCGCTGCTTCCAATTGCTCCCACTGCTCAAGGGTGAAAGTTTGGTAAGCGGCATAGGCTTGTATGCTATAATCGCTTGCGAAACCCAACTTGAAAGTAATGTCTTCGGGGCAAGTCCAACTATCAGGCAAGAGGATGAGACCATTGGCGTATGTTGTGCCTGCCTCGTCAAGGTTAATACGCGCTACACCCATTAAACTTGCTGCATTGGCACGAGTGCTGCGCAGGTAAGTCCACTCATCGTTGGTCAAGGTTCTCCATGTGGTGCCGTCGCCGATATTCTGCCCCCAGTCAGCGAAGTCGCCCGAATAGTCGCTGTTGCTTGTGGAGGTGCTGACGCCCCACTTGGCGGTCGCGGTGCTGCCACTCCAACCAAAAAGGTCGATCGTGTTTGCTAACTCGCTGCCATTGACATTGGCAGTGCCTAACATATCATACTGATGGGCGGCGAAAGCCCATACATCGGCACTCTGCGTGTATTGCAGGTTGCCGGCAGAGAACTGCACCTGCTTGCCTTCGCCTACCGAGAACACGCCGCCCACGGCGTTATACACGGGATTTGCAGCAAACTCGGCCGTCAGTGCAACATCTTCAGTTACAGTGATAGTGCGCGGATTTTCGGAATTGCCGTCCGACCATTGCACGAAGTAATATCCATCTTCAGCCGTAGCGGTGAGGGTAACTTCCGTGCCTTGGGGGTAGGTGCCTGCGCCACTGACGCTACCCTGCTCGGCATCGCAGGTGGCAGTTACGGTATAGGGTACATAATCTTGCACCAAACGGACGGCTTGCCCGTAGTAGCGATAGTTGTCGTACCAGACGGCTACAAGCGAGAGGAAGCGCAGGGAGTAGGCGATGAACGAGTCGTAGGGCGTAGCAGACCAGTAGTAGCCGACGTCCTGCACACTGCCGACACTCGACCCGTCGCGGCGACCCGAAGCAGGCAAGAAGACGGCTCCTGCTGCCTCCAACTTTTGCCACTGCTCGAGGGTGAAAGTTTGGTAAACGCCGTAGGCTTCTACGCTATACTCGCTTGCGAAACCCGACTTGAAGGTAATGCCTTCGGGGCAGGTCCAACTATCGGGCAAGAGGATAAGTCCGTTGGCATAAGTTGTGCCTGCCTCATCAAGGTTGATACGTGCTACGCCCATTAAACTTGCTGCATTGGCGCGAGTGCTGCGCAGGTAAGTCCACTCATCGTTGGTCAGCGTGCGCCACGTATTGCCGTCGCCGATATTTTGTCCCCAATCGGCAAAGTCGCCGGAATAATCATTGTTGTCCGTAGAGGTGCTAATGCCCCACTTGGCGGTCGCTGTGCTGCCGCTCCAACCGAAGAGGTCGATTTTGTCTGCCAAGGCACTGT
>JBJECE010000018.1:0-139273 GCA_051870755.1 Paludibacteraceae bacterium
TAAAATCAACAACCAAATCATCAAATTTATTAAAAAGTAAACAACTATGAAAAAATTGATTCTTTTTGCATGCGCTCTGTGCATGAGCGTATGTGCCATGGCACAAACCGTATTTTTTGTGTATAAAACCGATGGTACCAGCGTACAATTTGCCATTGCCGATGTGGACAGCATCTCGTTTTCCGGCCACGAATATGTCGACCTCGGCTTACCGAGCGGCTTAAAATGGGCTACCTGCAACGTGGGCGCCACTGCGCCCGAAGAGTACGGCGATCACTACGCTTGGGGCGAAACTGCGCCAAAATCTTCGTACTCGAGTGATAATTATTCTTATTCTGACAATCCGAATGTTTTGCCTTTGGATAAAGACGCCGCCCGTGCCAATTGGGGCGGACAATGGCGCATGCCTACTAAAGAAGAATGGCAAGAACTGCTGGATAATTGTACTTGGACATGGGTAGAAGGTTACAATGGCGGGGAAAATAATGGCTACAACGTGACAGGTTCCAACGGGAACTCTATTTTCCTTCCTGCGGCAGGCTATCGTAACCTCAATAGTTTGAGCTACAAGGGCGAATACGGCTACTATTGGTCGAGTTTGCTTGACACGGACAACACGGACAACGCGTGGGATGTATTCTTTAGATCGGACAACGTGAGCAAGTTCAGCAACAATCGTTGCTATGGTCGGTCTATCCGCCCGGTAAGCAAATAGAGTATAGAGCATAGATTTTAGAACATAGATAATAGGAATGCGGGGTGAGGAATGGTTTTCTTGCTCCGCGTTTGTTTTTTTTTACCCCTAAATCCCCTAAAGGGGACTTGTAGCCCTCCTTTAGGAGGGTTTGGGAGGTAGAAAACGAAAACAACAACCTTGAAACTCTTTCAATCGTTTATTTTTTTCAGTAATGCCGGATAATAGACGTCGCGCAGATAGACGAAATTGGGAACGATGCCCAATATTTTGTCGCAGACGGCTTTGGCTTTTGGCAAGTCGTCGGTCTTTTCGTAGGCCTGTGCTAAAGTCAGCAAGGTGGCAATGTAGTTCCAATTGTTGTGCGTCAGTTTTTGCGCTTCGAATTGCCGCACTGCTTCGGTGTAGTGCTCTATGGCGCGACTTTTCGATCCGCCAAACAAGGCCGGCCGATAGAAGTCGGTGTTGCCTTTCAAACTCAAGACATACGGATTCTTCGGGGCTTGTTTGATGGCCAAATTGGCCAATTTGACACTTTTGACGCCCAAGGTGGCAAATTTGGAGTGGTTCATCGATAGTTCGAAAGCGGCCAGCGCCGACTGATACATATTCAGCATGGCGGCGTCGTAACCCATCGTTTGCAGCGTTTCGAGGTGTTTGTGAGCGCGTGCAATGGTTTTGGTGGCTTCGGCTTCGTTCGCGCGCGCAAGGCAGAACCCGATGTAGCCGTACTCGTAATTGACAAGGTCGGCCAAGTCGTCGCGCGTGCTGCAATCGGTTTGTTCCACCACCTTGCGCCACGTGTCGATGTCCTGCGCCAAATAGGCTTCGAACAGCGTTGGGTCGTTGGGGTCGGCGCAGAGCGGCAGCCAACAGATGGTCAGCAACAGTGTGTTTAGCAGGCGCATCATACGTTGTCGGTTTGGTTGTAAACGACGCGGTGAATGGTGCGCACTACGTTGTCGAAATCGGTTTGTGTCAGTTGGCCGCCATGTTCCATCAGGTGTAGTGGAAATGGTTCAAATCCTTCATTATAAGGCGGTTGCAAATAGTGTCGGTCGCACAACACGAATCCCAAACGTTGGTAGAAAGCGATACGCCGTCGGGCGATGTCGGTGTCGGGCAATTCCACTTCGAGTACAAACGGCTTTGGGCTCGACGACAATACATGCTGCATCATAGCCGCACCGATGTTTTGTCCGCGCAGGGCCGGCTCTATGGCAAAATGTTCGCCGTAACGGAATGCGCCTAAATCCCATACTGTCAAAAATCCGGCGAAACGGCCGTCGTAACGCGCCACATGGCACGTTACACAGCCTTGCTCTATCAGCGCCAGCCACCGGTCGGTAGCGCGTCGCTCCTCGGGCGGAAATGCACTCTCGAACAACTGCTGCATGTGCTGCGTCGTTTGTTCGTCGAAGTGCCGTTGTATGTCGAACGTCAGCGCCAAATCGTCATTTTTCGATGTAAGCCACGATGTCGCCTTTTTGCACCACGGCACCTTGTTCCAATGGTTCGATGATTTTGCCTGCGAATGGGGTGGTCATTATTTCCAAACCACGTCCATTCGTTTGAATGGCGCACAATACTTCGTCGGCTTTGTATGGTTTGCCTTCGTGCGGTTTCACCGATTTGTCGATATAGTCGAATTCCCACATCAGGCGTCCGCTTGCCGTGGCTGCGATAGGCTCGGCATTCGGATGCAGAATGGCGCGTTTGTCGGCGGCCGAGATGAACGTAACTTGTTTGCCGCCGGCGGCTGCTTTTTCCATCCGTTCGAGCAAATCTTTGTTGAATTGGTCTTTGGCTTGGCCACTCTTGTATTCGCGATACTGTTTTTCGTGCATGGCAAATTCGAAGAGTTCTTCGTCGTCTTGACCGCGATCCCAGCCGAGTTCTTCCATCTGTTTGATGTATTCGGGCAGCACATCGGGATAGAGTTTTTGCGGGTCGTCGGTGTAGAATTCGTAACCTTTTTCTTCGGCCAATTTGACGATTTCGGGCGCGAGTTGTCCGGGCAGTTTACCCGATTTGCCGAGAATCATGCCCCACATAGCCGGATCCATGCGTGTGAATGGCGCTTCGCCCATCGATTTGGAGAATAGATTCATCAGTGCCGCGTTTTTCACATACTGCGAGAATGGCGTAACGAGGCATGGCGTGCCGAGCATTGGCCAAATGCGTTGCACTTCGTCGAAGAGTTCGACGAGCAGCGCGTCTTCCGATAGTTCGCTTTCGCCGCGTTTGCGCAGATTGGCGTTGATGGCGGCGTGTATGCCTTTCAGGTCGGCCATGAGCGAACCCATCATGCCGCCCGGTAGACCGCAGCCCACCAGCAACGAGGTCATTTTGGAGTTGCGCGGGTCGATCCAATAGCCCAAAAAATCGTCGATGAAACTTTGTGTCAGACGGCGGGCTTCCATGTAGGCTTTCATGTTGATGTCTGGCACGGCGAAACCGGCGTCTTTCAGCATGGCTTGTATGGTGATGACATCGGGGTGCACCATGCCCCAACTGAGCGGCTCGATGGCTACGTCGAGAATGTCGGCACCGGCTTTGGCCCCTTCGAGCATGCTGGCTACCGAAAATCCGGGGCCCGAGTGCCCGTGGTACTGAATAGTGATGTCGGGGTGCTTGGCTTTGATGGCAGCCACTATTTTACCCAACGTGGCGGGACGTCCCACGCCGGCCATATCTTTCAGACAAATCTCTTGTGCGCCGCCTTCGATGAGTTGTTCGGCCAAGTCGATGTAGTAATCGACCGTGTGCACCTGCGAGTGTGTGATGCACATGGCGGCTTGTGCTATCATGCCGGCTTCTTTTGCCCAACGAATGGACGGAATGATGTTGCGTGGGTCGTTCAGGCCGCAGAATATGCGGGTGATGTCGGTGCCTTGCGCGTGCTTCACTTTGTACATCAGTTGGCGCACATCGGCCGGCACGGGATTCATGCGCAGGCCGTTCAGACCGCGGTCGAGCATGTGTGTCTGTATGCCGGCTTCGTGGAATGGTTTGGTAAATGTGCGCACGGCCAAGTTCGGATTTTCGCCGTAGAGCAGATTCACTTGCTCCGATGCGCCGCCGTTGGTTTCGACACGGGCAAAGCAGCCCATATCGATGATGACGGGCGCCACTTGGGCAAGTTGGTCGCGACGCGGCACATACTTACCCGACGACTGCCACATGTCGCGATAAACGAGGCTGAATTTTATTTCTCTTTTCATAGTTGTAGTACAAAATTATTATCGATAATTCCGGTGTTGCGGCACAGATGGCCGGCTGCGCGCGTGTTAGGCTTCGGCCGATTCGTCTTGTTCCGAAAAATCGGTTATGCCGCTCTCTATCAGTAGATTATACCACTGTACAAGTTTTTTGACATCGCCCGGATGCACGCGGTCGCGGTCGAAATCGGGCAATACGCCTTCGAACCATGCAAATAGTTCGGCACCCGAGGCTTTCGGATCAACGGAGGCTTTTTGGCCGTTTTCTTTCTGTTTGACGGCTTCGAGCACTTCGCGCAACGGTTTTTCGTCGTCGTTGGTAAACATGGCGATGTCCGACAAGGCGACTGCTTTTTCGTGTGCAAACGACGGACTGCGTTTCTTGTCGATGAGCGATTCGACGATAATCATCTTGTTGTTCGATTGGGCAATGACCTTGTACAAGCCCGGACGACCGGTGATAGTCAGAATTTTTCTAAGCATAATTTTTTGAGTTTGGTTATAAAAAATCAATCTTTCTATTGGTTGGCGGAACAATTTTTGTGCCAACGATTCCAATTTGCAAAGATATAAATTTTTGACGAAAAAATGATAGGCGTTTATCGTATTTTTTTGTACTTTTGTCCGTCAATCCAAAAGTTAGGCAATTATGACGTTGTATCCGAAATTGATTCTTGATGCGTTGGCACATGTGCGCTACCCCGGCACAGGCAAGGACATCGTGTCGTCCGATATGGTGGAAGACGACCTGCGCATCGATGGAATGAAAGTGAGTTTTTCGTTAGTGTTCGACAAGGCCAACGATCCGTTTGCGCGCTCGTTGGTCAAGGCGTGCGAGCAGGCTGTGCTGACGTATGTGTCGCCCGAAGTGGAGATTGTGGGCAACATCGCCGTCAAATACCGGCAGGCGCAACCCGTAGCCGCACCCAAACCATTGCCGCAGGTCAAACATCTGATTGCGGTGTCGTCGGGCAAAGGCGGTGTCGGCAAATCGACCGTATCGGCCAATTTGGCGGTGGCGCTGGCCAAACTCGGTTACAAAGTCGGTCTGCTCGATGCCGACATTTTCGGACCGTCTATCCCTAAAATGTTCGACATAGAGGATGCGCGCCCCGTAGCCGAAACCATCGATGGTAAAGATTGGATTGTGCCGATCGAAAAATATGGCATCAAGATTCTTTCCATCGGGTTTTTTGTCGATCCCGATACCGCCCTTGTGTGGCGTGGCGGCATGGCCGGCAATGCACTGAAACAGTTGATAAACGATGCGTTGTGGGGCGATTTGGACTATTTCGTAATCGATTTGCCGCCGGGCACCAGCGATATTCACCTGACTTTGGTGCAGGCGCTCCATCTCGATGGCGCCATTGTGGTGAGCACGCCGCAGCAAGTGGCGCTGGCCGATGCGCGCAAAGGCATACAAATGTTCGAAAACGACAAAATCAATGTGCCGATTCTCGGCTTGGTGGAAAACATGGCGTGGTTCACGCCGGCCGAATTGTCCGAAAATCGCTACTACATTTTTGGCAAAGAGGGTTGTCGCCGTTTGGCCGAAGAGAAACAGGTGGCGTTGTTGGCACAAATTCCGATTGTGCAAGGCATTTGCGATAGCGGCGATAGCGGCGCGCCGGTGGCTCTGCGCGACAATACCGTTTTAAGCGACATTTTCCGCGCATTGGCCGAACGTGTAGTCGAAGCCGTCGAACAAAATTTGCAAGCGTAATACGCGGCGATATGTCATAATGTGTAGGGACACAGCCTGCCACGATAGGCAGATGCACTGTGTCCCCACTTCTTATTCGCATCACTTGCAATCTGTCGCCTTTCTTACTGATTTACAGCCATTTCCGTAATTACAGGCAGATGGTCGGACGGATACATCTCGAGTGTGAGATTGTCGTTGTCGGCCATGTACGACGACACGGCTGCTTTGGCAGCGTCGAACAGCACATAATCAATGCGCTTGGGTTCCTTGTCGGAACTGCTGTACAGGCCTGTGTATGTGTTGCCGCTCTCGGCGCAGGCTGTGGCAAACGATGCCGCTTGTTCGGCGTTGCACACATAGCCGCCTTGCGCAGCGCTGCCCATGCTTACGAACGCATCTGTCCACTTGCCCGATAGTTTGGTGTAGGCCGGTTCCGATGGTTTGCAGTTGAAGTCGCCCACGAAGAACATCGGCCATTCGCCGGCAATGGTAGGTACCATTTTCAGGGCGATGTCGGCTTCGGTCGAGCGTGTGTTGATACCGTTTTGGTCGGTCGGATGGTCGAAGTGCGTGGCGAAAAAGTAAAATTGTGTGTCGCTTTTGCGCTCTTTCAGGCGCACCCACGTTACCATGCGGTTGAACGATGCCCCCGACACTTTCGATGCCACATCGGGCGTGTTCGACAGGAAGAAACGGCCTTGATCCATTTTGACGTAGCGCGCTTTGCGGTAGATGATGCCGGTTTGTTCGCCACTGCCTCCGGCCGAATTTTCTTTGCCGTTGTCGCGCCCGTAGCCGATGTACTCGTATTCGACGAGTGAGTTAATGAAATCGGGCGATTGGTTGGTGGTGATTTCTTCGATGCCGCAAACGTCCATGCTGTGCTTGCGTATTATCTCGAAGACTTTGTCGCGCCGCACCGGCCAAGCGCGGTTGCCGCTGTTGGCGCCATCGCCACTGCCGTTGTAGTAGCGGATGTTGTAGTTGCAGATTTTGTGTGTCGCTGTCGGCGTTACCGGCACAATGTATTCGAATACGGGGCGTATCACCGTGTCGCAAGTAACGGTAAACGATGCGCGTGCCGAACGTCCTTTGTCGATGTTCGATCCGGTCAGAAAATGTTCGTCGTCGGGAATCATCACTGCGGTCAGTACTGTGCCGTGCGCACACCGATAGGGAATCTCGACCATCTTGTCGTTGTCGAACAATTGGACAGTGCCGGCGGATTTGGTGTCCACTTGCACAAGGTAGCCTTCGGCGGGCGGTTCCACTACGGGAATGGTGTCGGGTTGCTGCGTCTGCGTGGTGTCCGGCTGTTCGGTTTGCGTGGTGTCCGGCGTGTTGTTGTCGTCGGACACAGGTGGCACTTCGGGTGGCGTGCAGGCGGCCAACATGGCTGTGGCAACGCCTAAAAGCATCAGTTTTGTCAATTTTTTCATAGTATGTATTTTTTTGAAGATAAAAATTTATATATTGTCGGGTTGCACGGCATAGCGTTGCCATTTGTCTATCAGCGCCTGCATGTCGTTGGGCAGCACACTGTCGAATTGCATCCATTCGTTGGTTGTCGGATGTCGGAATCCGAGTGTTTTGGCGTGCAGGGCTTGCCGCGGACAGACGGCAAAACAATTTTGCACAAACTGTTTGTATTTGGCGGTGCGAATGCCTTTCAGCACATCGTTGCCGCCGTAGTGCGCATCGTTGAAGAGCGTGTGCCCGATGTGTTTCATGTGTACACGTATTTGGTGTGTCCGGCCGGTCTCGAGTTTGCATTCGACCAATGTAACGTACGCAAAACGTTGTAACACACGATAATGCGTTACGGCGTGTTTGGCCAGCGGATTTTCGCCTTCGGGGAACACCGTATAGGCTGTGCGGTCGCGTGGGTCGCGTGCCAAATCGCCGGTGATGGTGCCTTCGTTCTCTTTCACGATGCCCCACACGAGAGCGTTGTAGGTGCGTTCGGTGGTTTTGTTGAAAAATTGTGCGCCTAAATTCGATTTTGCCGCTTCGTTTTTGGCTATCAGCAGCAGTCCCGATGTGTCCTTGTCGATGCGGTGCACCAGCCCTATGTGCGGATTGTTGGCGTCGAAGGCGGGATTGTCTTTCAGATGCCACGCTATGGCGTTGAGCAGTGTGCCGTCGCAGTTGCCCACGCCGGGATGCACAACAAGCCCCGGCTGCTTGTTCACCACTACGATGTCGTCGTCTTCGTACACGATGTCGAGCGGAATCTCCTGTGGCACAATGGTATAGTCGGTTTTCGGATGGTCGAGCACAATACTGATGACATCAAGCGGTTTGACGCGGTAATTCGATTTCACCGTCTGTCCGTTGACCAATACCGAACCGGCTTCGGCCGCCTCCTGAATGCGGTTGCGCGATGTGCCGGCCATTTTTTCGGTCAGATATTTGTCGATGCGCTGCAAGGTCTGACCTTTGTCCACCACAAAGCGCCGGTGCTCAAAGAGTTCCTGCGCCGCCGGCTCTTCGTCAAATTCGTCGATGTCAAATAGGTCGGCCATGCGTTTTTTTAGTTGAAGAAATCCTCCTCCAAGTGCGTATCGTTTTGTTCTTGCCGCTGCGAGAGTTTGCTTTCGTCGTTGGTCAGCCAGATGTCGATGCGGCGGCCTGTTTCGTAGGCGCTGCCTGCCGACGGCGTCTGCCGATAGACGAAAAAGTTGCTTTTGTCGGCGGCGTTTGCGGCCGTTTCGTCATATTCTACGGCGCCCAACACAAAACGGTATTCAGCCACGACGGCTTCGGCCTCGGCGGCGCTCAGGCCTTTCAGATTGGGCGTATAGGCTGTTTCGCCCACAACACGTTCGCCCACCAAAAGTGTGAGGCTTGCGCCATCGGCTATTTTGCTGCCCGGGTTTACGGCCGTGCCGTTGGCTCTGACTTCCATCACCAAGTCGGGAAATTCCGATGGCGTGTAATCGATTTTTTCGATGCGGAAGCCCATCGCCTCCAAGGTGGCTTTTGCCTGCCGTGCCGGAAAGTTGCGCAGGTCGGGCAGCGCAATCAGTTTTTTGCTGTTCGCATTGATGGTCAGATACACCTTGCGGCCGAGTTTCACCGGTGTGTTGGCGGCCGGCACCTGCTCGATGACTTCGCCCGGCAATTTGTCGCGCACATACATCGAATCGACCACCTCGTAGGCAAGTCCGCTCTTTTTGAGCAGCACTTCGGCCTCTTCGGGGTACAGTCCGTGCAAATCGGGCACGATTATGGTTTCGCCATGATGCGTAAATTTGCCCAACGACACCAAACTGATGCCGGCAATGGCGAATACAAGTATCACGGCAACGAGAATGTTAATCCAAAAAAACTTGCTTTTCAGAAAATTCCAAACAATTTTCAAACTCATACGCGATGAATAATTTGGTTAAAAAAACGGACGAGCAAAGATAGGTATTTTCTTTGGTAATTGCAACAATATAGTGCCGATAAATGCACATCCGGCAACAAAAAAAGCGAAGATGTGCATCTTCACTTCTCCTGTCGGCAATGTATATTGTCGTTGCTAAAAGACGATTGTCATTAAGCTTTTTTGCAATATTCGTCCGAAACGGTCAGTTTTTTACGACCATGTGCGCGGCGCGATGCCAATACGCGACGACCGTTTGCCGTTGCCATTCTTTCGCGAAAACCATGTTTGTTTTTGCGCTTTCTGTTCGAAGGTTGGAATGTTCTTTTCATCTTTTATAGCATTTTATGTTGTTTCACTTCCGAGCAAATTCGGGTTGCAAAGGTAGTTATTTTTTTTGAATCGGCAATATTTTTGTCGTATTTTTTACTAAAAATGCCATTCTAATGGTTTTTCCGACCGATTTTTCGACAAAAAATTGTAATTTTGCACCTGTTTTGCTACACAATATTTATATATGAAACGACTTTTTATCGAAACATACGGTTGCCAGATGAACGTAGCCGATAGCGAAGTGGTGGCTGCTGTGATGCAGTCGTGCGGCTTCGAACTCACCGACAGCATCGATGCGGCCGATTGCATCATCGTGAACACCTGCTCCATACGCGACAATGCCGAACAGCGCGTGTTTGGACGGTTGCAAAATTTTCAGTCGCTGCGCAAAAAACGCGGCCTCATCGTCGGCGTCATCGGCTGTATGGCCGAACGTGTGAAAGACGATTTGGTGGATAAATATGGCGTGGATTTCGTGGCCGGCCCCGATGCCTACCTCGACCTGCCCAACCTGGTGGGAGCAGCCATGCACGGCGAACGTGCCGTGAACGTGCAACTATCAACCACCGAAACCTACCGCAACGTGTTGCCGCACCGTTTGGGAAACGCCATTTCGGGATTTGTCAGCATCATGCGCGGCTGCAACAACTTTTGCTCGTACTGCATCGTTCCCTACACGCGCGGACGCGAACGCAGTCGCGACGTGGAGAGCATTTTGCGCGAAGTGCACGACCTCGAAGCACGAGGCTACAAAGAGATAACGCTGCTCGGGCAAAATGTCAATTCGTATCGTTTCGAAACAGCCGACGGCGCCATTGTCGATTTCCCGCTGCTGCTCGAAACGGTAGCCAAAGCCGTACCGACGGTGCGCATACGGTTCACTACATCGCACCCGAAAGACATGAGCGACGCCACGCTGGAAGTGATAGCCAAATATCCGAACGTGTGCAAATTCATTCATCTGCCGGTGCAGAGTGGCAGCAACGCCGTGCTCAAAGCCATGAACCGCAAATACACGCGCGAGTGGTATCTCGACCGCATTGCCGCCATCCGGCGCATTGTGCCCGACGCCGCCATTGGTACCGATGTGTTTTGCGGATTCCACGACGAAACGCTCGACGACCACGCACAGACACTCAGTCTGATGCGCGAGGTTGGTTTCGACAGCGCGTTCATGTTCAAATATTCGGAACGCCCCGGCACCTTTGCCGCCAAACATCTGCCCGACAACATCGCCGAAGAGGAAAAAGTGCGCCGCCTGAACGAAATCATCGCCCTGCAATTGGAGTTGAGCCTCGAATCGAATCGGCGCGATGTGGGCAAAACGTTCGAGGTGTTGGTCGAAGGACGCTCGAAACGGTCGGCCGCCGATATGTGCGGTCGCACGTCGCAAAACAAATTGGTGGTATTCCCGAAAGAGTCGGCCAAAACGGGCGACTTGGTGTTGGTGCGCATCGACGACGCCTCGGCGGCCACACTGATGGGAAAAATCGTAACGGAGTAAAACGCGCGTGTGCTGATGGTATCGACGACGGACGAAAAATTGTGGAATGCCAACTACATGAAATTGTGGGTGGCCAATTTCATGCTCTTTTTTTCGTTTATGTTGCTGATGCCGCTATTGCCCATCTATCTGAGCGACACTTTTTCGGCTGACAAGCAGACGATTGGCATTGTGCTGTCGGGCTATACGATTACGGCGCTGTTGGTGCGTCCGTTCAGCGGTTTTGTGGTCGATAGTTTTCCGCGCAAAGTGGTGCTGTTGGTCTGTTATTTTCTGTTTTTCATCTTTTTTACCGGCTATTTTTTGGGTGGTTCGTTGTTGCTGTTCGCTGTCGTGCGTACGTTGCACGGTGCGCCGTTTGGTGCGACAACGGTGGCCAATAGCACGGTCGTAATCGATGTACTGCCATCATCGCGGCGTGCCGAAGGTATTGGTTACTACGGACTTAGCAATAACATCGCCACAGCGCTCGGGCCGTCGGTGGGCATCTATCTGTACGATGCTTATCACAATTTCGATTTGGTATTTTTGTTGGCTTTGGTGGTGTCGTGCATCGGCCTCATTATCGACGCCACCATCAAGGTGCGTCGGCGCGAAGTGCCATCGTGTCCGCAGCGGCCGGTGTCGTTCGATCGTTTCTTCCTGCTCAAAGGTTGGGCGCAGAGCCTCACGCTGATGCTGCTTTCGTTTGCTTACGGCATCGTATCGACCTATTTGGCCATTTACGGCAAAGAGGAGTTGGGCATAACCGGCGGCACAGGCGCTTTTTTTGCGCTGTTTGCCATCGGGCTGATGCTGTCGCGCACGTTTGGCAGCCGTATGTTGCGGCGCGGGTTCATCGCGGGTAATGCGTCGGTGGGCATAGTGGTAGCCTTGTGCGGATATTTGATTTTTGCTGCCGTGCCGCATTTGGTCGGTTACTATGGGTCGGCCTTTATCATCGGCATCGGTTTGGGGCTGTTATTTCCGGCGTTTCAGAATATGTTCATCAACATGGCCGAACATTGTCAGCGTGGCACGGCCAATTCCACCATGCTGACATCGTGGGACGTGGGCATTGGTGCCGGCATACTTGTTGGCGGTATTGTGGCCGAACGGCTGGGCTATCATTGGGCGTTTTGGCTGGCCTGTATCGTTTATACGCTGGGTGGTGTGCTATTCTTTGCTTTCTCGCGCACCCATTTCATGCGCCACCGCTTGCGTTAATTTTTGGGGGCATTTCAAAACTGCTTTATCGCGTGGTCTCCCCTTTACAAGCCTGTCTACCGAAGGTAGAGCCTGCCTACCGAAGGTAGAGGGAGTGCCCGAAGGGCGTAGGGTTAAAAATAGTGCAAAATAGTTTCAAAGTTTAAGGCAAAAGGGTAAAAATCTATATTCTCGTTTTCTTTCATTTCTTTTGCTTGACCAAAAGAAACGAAAGACAAAGAAAAGTCAAGACTGCGGCGGCTGCGTAACCAAAAATTTGTCGTTTCGGTGTCGGCTAAATCAAACTCGCTGCGCTCAAACAGTGATTTAGCTTTTCGACACACTCAACTCGATTTTTGACACACCCGCCAAGGTCATTTTTTTACTACTCACTACTCATTGCTAATTTCTAATTGTAGGGACGTGGCGCGCCACGCCCCTACAATCTCTGTTCTTGGCTCTCCTTTGTTATTTCTGCAAGTATTTCTCTTTCAGTTCGTTGGCTTTGCGAATGCACTCGGGGTCGTTCGGGTTGCCGATGGACGGGTCGAGTTTCGGAATCATCAGTATGGTGCCGGGTTCGATGTCGCTCGGGTCTTGTATTTGGAACATGTTGGCCTCGTAGATATAGACCCAGAAGGCTTGTTCGCCGCCGTACCATTTGCGCGATAGTTGTGCCAAATACATGCCGCGTTTCATGGTTACTTCGCCGATAAATTCGGTGTATTTCAGGAAAATGGGTACCATTTGTCCGTCAATTTCGACGAGCGGTATCTCGCGCGTGGTTTTATTCACGATGCCTTTGTCGGTTTTGCCGGCTTCGTGTGCTTCGTCGGCGTGTTGTTGCTGTGTTTCGGCATCGATGTAGCCTACCGGAATGATTTCCACGCGGCGGTCTTTCGATTTTTGGTGCGCAAAGTCGTTGTAGCGGAATGGTTTTGTCGAGCCGAACGATTGCACTTTCATCTGCGAGTCGTACACGCCTTTTTGCCGCAGCATGTTGGCTACGGCGCGTGCGCGTTTCATCGATAGTTGTTGGTTGTATTCGTCGCTGCCGGTTTTGCAGGCGTGTCCGTTCACTTCGATGCCCATGTCGCGGTGTTGCACGAGTACGGCTGCCACCTTGTCGAGAATGTCGGCCGGTTGCAGTTTGGGGTCGTATTTGTCGAAATCGAAGTAGATGACCGATTTGCGCAACTCTTCCTCGAGCGTGGCTGTGGCGCGGGCTATGGTGTCGTGCGGCGTGGTCGGTGTCGGTGCAACCATGGTGGGCACTTGCAGCGTGTCGCGCATGACGATGGTGTCGTTCACCACGATAGTGTCCTGAATGCGTATGGTGTCATACACATAAATGATTTTTGGTTCGTCGTTTTTCTTTTTCTTCTCTTTTTTGGCTTTCGGTGTTTTGGGCGTAGTGCGTCCTGCAAATACGTTGATGCCGAATTTGACGCCGGCCGACAGTGCGTTGATGCCGCCATTGATGCCTTTGCCTTGCACCTGTTTGGTAGCCAGCACGCCTTGATATTCGTTCATAAACGGATGCAGTTCGTTTTTGAAGCCGATGTCCTGCCGTGTGTCGTCCTGATAAGGGTCGATGTTGTTGAAACCGTAGTTGGCGTAAATGCCGAGGAACAGATCGACGCGTTGGCTGACTTGAAACAGTGCGCCGATTTCGAAAAATGCGGCGATATTGTATCGGAATTGTCGGTTGTCTTTGGTGGGAATGCCTTTCACGGCGGCAGTTTGACCTTGATTGTCTTCAAAACCAAATTCGTACAGATCTTCGTACACGCCCAACACATCTTTTGTGGTGTAGTTGTATTCGCCGATGTGGCGCATCGAACCGCCGATTACTTTGTAGTCGGAATAGACGGGCAGGCCAAATTTGGCGCCCACTTGTGCGTACAAGCCGGTGCGGTAACCCCAATTTTGCTGGAAATGCAGTGCCAACGGAATCTCGACCATGTAGATGACTTGGCGCTCTTTCCAATTTTGCATGCGCACACGGTGGTCGTATTTTTCGCCATCGGAGTCGGTGATGCCGTTCCAAGCGTCGATGGTTTTGCCAAATTCGCCGGTCAGTTTGGCTACCGACCCATAGTGGCTGATGTGTGCGCCGGTACCGATGCCGACTGTCGGAACGAAAAAGTAGGTGTAGCCGATGTTGGCCGTGAGCGACGGCAGCACATATTGCGTGCCCGCATCGACGGCATAGAGCAGGTCGCTGATGCCGGCGCCGATGCCGAATTGGAAGTAGGAACCTTTGCGCAAGGGGTGAATTTCCAATTTGCGCCGAATGGTGTCGTTGTCGTCTTCAAAACCGAGCGTGTCGGGTGTGTAAATGAGGCTGTCCTGCTCGGATGTGGCGGTGTCGGCCATGATGTCTTGCTCGATGGCTTCGGCAAATGGATCAACGTAAACCGTATCGTGGTCGAGTACGACAATACTGTCGTTGTCGCCAAAGAAGAGGTCGGCTTCTTGTGCCAATGCACTTGCGCTGCAGAGCGCAATGGTCAGTATCGAAACTACTTTTTTCATGTTGTATCAGGTTTGTTTTTTGGTTTGTGTTTATTTGACAATAAATTTAGTGCTCTGTTCGTTGCCGTCGCTATCGACAAAGCGGACGAGATAGACGCCTTGCGTTAGGTGTCCGACGAAGGTCATTTGTGCTGCGACATTGTCGGTGCTATACACCTGTACACCTTGTGCATTGTGTATTTGCAGTGTGCCGGTCGGATTTGTTACGAAAGGCAGTTCTATGGTTATCGCCTCGTCGGGATGTGCCGGCACGGGATATACTTTGATGGCGCTGCTTGGCAGTGGCGCTTTGGGCGTCGGCACGAAGTCGCACGAGCGGTAACGTGTGCCGTCTTCGCCGGTCAGCATCACATAGTAGGTGCCGCTCAGTCCGTTCGGTTCGTAGATGTGTTGCAGGGTGGCGTCTTCCACCTTCTGCCCGTTGCGGTACCATTGGTATGCGCTGAATTTCAGCGGTTTGTCGGGCAGTTCGCCACTGTTGTTCACTACAATGACTTCGTTCCATTTTTGATGCAGATAGCCGTCGAGCGAGATGGAAATTTGCAGGTTTATGGTGGTGCTTTCGCACGATTCCGTGCCGCCCAAAAATTGTAATTGTGCATTGTAAATGCGCGGCTGCGGTGTGCCGACGGCCGTTATCGGAATGATGTTGTCGGACGGAATGTCGGTGTAGATATCGACGCTTGCAAAGTCATCGCCATCGACGCTCAGACGATACTTGGTGGGATTGCCCGACAGCGGTTCTATCTTGACGAAGAGATTGCCGCTTTCGGTTTCGCATATTTCGAGCAGCGAATCGACGATGGCCACTTCGGGTGTCGGTGTGGCTTTGGCTGTCAGGTTCACGGTGAGCCGGCAGCCCCATTCGGTCTCGTCGTCGTCGATGGTGCGCACGTCGTCGGGCTTGTCGAATGTAATCTGTTTCGTACCCTTGCCGGTGGCGTTGTAGGCGTATTCGTAGGTGTAGGGGAAATCGCGTTCGCATACACTGAAGTCCACCTCTTTGGTTTCATTTGGCGCGATGATGTAGGTGGCAGTGTTTTCCGATTTCACCCAATCGGCGTGGCACAAATTGTCTTTGGCGTAGCGTTCGATGGTGATGCGTATCGGATAGTCGGCCGAGGACAGTTCGGCGTTTTTGTCGAACAGGTAATCGAGCGTGGCTGTGGCGTTCTCCTCTGTTTTTGTCAGCAGGGTAGCGCCGTTGTTGTCGCCGAACGTCAGTTGCCAGCGATAGGCGATGTGTGTGTCGCCACCGGTGGCTGTGCGGTCGTTTTCGACTGACAATGTTATCATATCGTTGTCGATGCACGCTTTTTCGTTGTCGATGGGTTTGATGGCGCCGGCATCGAATGTGGCCAGCAGGGTGATGGTGTCGCAGCCGGCCGAGGTTTTCCATTCGCCTGCACAGCCGTTGTCGCCATCGCGCACTTGGCGCATAATGGTGTAGGTGCCCGGTTTGAGTTCCGAAATGTCGGGTGTGTAACTGCTGTTTGTTGCCGATTCGCTGCCGGCTATTACCGAATAGATGCCGTTCAGCGGTGCAATCGTCCAGCGGTAGGTGATGTCGTCGGCATGGCCGCCTGTGGCCGCCTGTTCGTTTTCGATGAGTTTTGCCGTGGGCGTTACACCTTGTTCAAGACAGATGGTGTCTTTGCCGTTTTTGATTTTGCCGGCTTTGAACTCTTCGAGCAATACAAGTGTCCACTCGCCGGCTGATTGCAGGTAGTTGTGTTCGCATGCGTTGTCTTTTGTCCAGCGGGTGTAGATGTAGGTGCCGGGTTCGGTTACTTGCGGTTTGTAGTTCATCGTGGTTGTATCGATGGCTTCTTCGGTTATGGTGCCATCTTCGTCTTCGCGCATCCATTTGTAAACGTATGTGTCGCTGTTGCCGCCGTTTGGCTGCAACCCTTCGATGGCTTTGATGTCGGCTACCGAGCAGGCGTAGTCGGTGTATTTGTTTATCTCGGTCGGTTTGAAGTCGCCGGCAAGCACCAGATTGACTTGTGCTTTTTTGTATTCGTTGCCCAATTTGGCGGAGATATATACTGAAGTGCCGTAGCAGTCTTCATATAATAGGGTGGCGTTGTTGTTCTGAATGTCAATCCATTCGGTTCTGAACGATGTCCACGCAACGCCGTTTTCGGTGCTCACCTGAAAGTCGTGCTGAACGCTGTGGGCGTTTTCGACGCGGTCGGCGGCATCGTGTAGGAAGAATGGCGCTACCGACACAAGTGCGGCATCGGTGTTGGCCAATGTGGTCAGTTGCGGATAGACGTTGGTGCCGTGCAACCAATTCACGTTGTCGTCGGCAAAAATGGTGAACATTTCTGTTGTTTTTTTGCCGAGTACGCTGGTGGCGGTGTTTTTACCATCGCCGGTAGCGCTGGTTGCCATTTGGTTGTCCCAATAGGCGTTGGTGAGTGTTCCGTCATTTTGTCCGACGAGTGCGCCTTTGGGTTTCTTGCCCAACCATACGTCCGCTGTGCAATAGACGCTGTCGATGACACCTGTCGTGGCGTTGAAGCCTGCAATGCCGCCGCTGTATTCGGCCGTTTCGGTTATCAAGCCCACGTTGTAGGCGTGGTGAATGGTGCCGGCGTTGTAACCGACGATGCCGCCGCTGTATTTGCCGGCTTTGCGTATCTCGCTCATGTTGTAGCAGTGATGAATGGTGCCGAGGTTCACACCGGCCACGTTGCCTACGCTGTCGTTGCCTTCGATGTTGCCGCTGACGATGGCAAAGTTTGTGAGTTCGGCACTATTGCCGACCACGCCAAATAGGCCGACGTTGTTTTTGGCGGCATTTTGAATGAATATGTTGCGTATTTCGTGGCCTTGCCCGTCGAATGTGCCGGTGAACGGCACGGCTTCCGTACCGATAGGCTCCCATTGGGTGCCTGCCCAACTATCATTGGTGATGTCGCGTGTGCCGCCGCAATCCAAATCTTCTTGTAAAAGGACGACGGCTTGTGTCCAATCAACATCGTCGCGCGTGTATGGCGCACGAGCCATCGCACGCGGGGCTACGGGATTGACGGGCGTGGTCGGTTGCAGTTGCGCGGCTATCCATGCTAATTCTTGCGGCGTGTAGATGTAGATAGAGTCGCGGTTGATGGTCATAAACGGCTTGCGTGTGCTGCCGTCCCATGTGGGAATGGCGGCGAATTGCGCTGTCAGCACATCGTCTTGTGTGGGTGTGAACGCAAACCATAGTTGCCCGTTTTCGATATATACGGAATCGAGCAGATTGCCCAAAATCTGACTTTCGAAACTTGCCAAATAGTAGCCGTCGTTCGGGTTGATGTTGTATATATTTGGTTGCGAAGTACTTGCGGTGGTGTTCCCCTCGATGTGTCCGTTTTCGTCATCGAAGTTTAAGGTGATGTGGACATTTTCCACCTGTTCGATATGGAGTGTGTAACTGCCTGTGGACTGAATGTAATCGGGCGTGCAATAATCGGCATTTTTAGCCCAACGCGTATAAACGTAAGTGCCTATTGCTTTGCCGGCCGGAATGGTATAAGTGGCTTGTGTGGCGCCGGCTATCTCTTGGTCGTTTTCTTTCCACACATAACTTGTGTTGCCGCCGCCGTTGGCACTTATGTTGCTGCCGATGGTTTTGTCGGTGTAGTTGGTGCTTACGGTTGCTGTTTCGGTTACGATGCTGCCTGCCGTGAAGGCTTCGCGTATGGTAATGGTGTATTCGCCGGCGGCTTGTAGCGATTCTCCGTTGCAGTTGCCGGTTGCCCAACGTGTGTAGGTGTATGTGCCGGCCGTTTGTCCGGCGGCGATGACGAATTCGCTGCGCGTTGAGTCGGGCACTATTTGGCCGTTACATTTCCACTGATAGGCACTGCTTGTTCCGCCCGATAGCGGCGTTTGGCTGCTGATGACGATGTCGGCATAGTCGGCGCACACGCGGTTGTTGTCGGGCGACGGGGTGATGGCGCCGGCCTCAAGCGGCAGGCCTTCGACCGTGCCTGTTACCATGCCGAACAAGCCACGATACGGTGCGTTGTTGTCGATCGGGTAATTGCTTATCGTCAGGCATTGCGTGTCGAATTTACCGGCGAACGGCGTCGTCGCGGTGCCAATGGGTGCCCATGGTTTGTTGTTCAGGTCGATGGCGTTTTGCAGAATCAGCGTTTTGCCGGCGAAGTTGTTGTGCTGGTTGTTCACTTGGTCGGCCACCCACGCCAATTCGGCGGGCGTGTAGATGAACAGCGTGTCGCTGTTGCCGAGCGGCTCGTCGGTCGATGTGCCGTCCCAAGGCGCTACTTGTGCAAATGTGGCGATAAGTTCTGTGTCTTTGGTCGGCGTGAATGCGTAGCGCAAGGTACCGTTCACGATGGTTACGTTTTGGAGGGCATATTCGTTCAGACCGCATTCAAATTTTTGCAGATACCAACCGGCAGCCGGCGTAATCACATACGCTTTCTCATTTTGACCGTTGGCCAACAGTGTTTTAGTGGTGTCCTCCACCATGCCGTCGCCAATAATGGTGATGGTAACGTCCACGGCATCCACCGCTTTGATGCGAATCGTGTCCGACAGCGTTTCCGGTGTGGCACTACAATTGGATAATTTGCTTGTCAGACTTTTGAAGTAAAACAGCGTGTCTTCTTCGATATTGCACAGAGTGGTTGTGAAAACGTTATTTGTGGAAGACCCTCCGTCAACCATAGACGTGGAGTAATCGGCTCCTATAAATGTGTTTTCAAAATTGTATTTTATCTCGCAACAGCCGCCTTTTATCACTTTTATCGGGTTAGCCGGCAGGTCGGCGCTGCGCACGGCACGCGGCGTCGGATAGCAGGTGATTTGGTATTTCACAACGCTGTCGCAACCATCTATTGTATTGAATGTCAGTAAAGTATCGAGCATATAATTGTTCTTGATGTCGAAATCGGCCATTTTGAATTTGGTGTGATTTCGGTCGCCGAAGTCTTTGCCCAAATCCGTTTCGCACAGCGTAACAGATACCGGTTGGGTCTGCTCCGATGTGTACACAGCGCAGCGGTTTTTGATGGCGATGTCGATGGCGCGCGCATAGTCGCCGCTGGCGATGGTCAGCGTGGCATTGTCCGTGCCGTCCTTGCAGAGATTGACTGTGGCCGTACCGTCGCCGACAAAATGGACTTTGTGGTTGCTGCAACGCCATTTTTCGGGAGCCGCAACTGCAAAATCGTTGTTGATGGCTTTCACGTTGTCGCCGTTGGCAAACACGGCCGCCGCAACCGATACATGCACAAACGGATCGTCGGTAACGGTGCCGACGTTGGCGAAAAACGGATAACATGTTGTGCCGGTGCCGTCGCTGAACAAGCCCCAACCGCTTTTGTCGATTAAATCGTTGGTGTTACACAGCGTTACATTGGTGCAACTATTCAGAAGCGCTTCCGACGGATTTCCAAATAACTGTAAATCGGGCAATAGTTGTTGGTCGGAGTGGCAGTCGGAGAGGTTGTCGTTTGTACCTGTACAGGTGCCGAGTATCGAGCCGGCACGCGAGCCTGCCACTTTGCCGATGTTGTAGCAATTTTTGACGGTGATTCCGCTTGCTTCGCCCAACAGCCCGCCTACAAAGAAGTAGTTGCTTGCGGCCGATATGGCGCCCGTGTTGTAGCACGAGTTGAGCTCTGTCGCAGTGGCAAATCCGACAAGTCCGCCCACCACATAATTGGCATATTGGTTTGGTGCGTGGTTGCTGGTGCATTGCCCGGTGTTGAAGGTCTGTGCGATGCGGCATTCGTCGGTGCGCCCCGCTATGCCGCCCACAATCGCGTTGCCTTCGACAGTGGCGGCGTTGGCACAGTTGGTGATGGTGGTGTTTTTGGCCAATCCTACCAATCCGCCCACGATGGAATCGCCCTTAATTTGTCCGCTCAAAATGCGGAAATTGGTGATTTCGGCATCGCTTAATTGTGTAAAAAATCCGCCGAAATCGCTTGTCGAAGTGATATTGACGTTTCGCACACCGTGGTTACGCCCGTCCAAATGACCTTTGAATTGAAAATCATCGGTGCCTATCGGTGTCCATTCGCCAGTGAGTGCGATGTCGGTTGTTATCGCAAAATAGATGTTATCATATTCGTTTGTGCCGCTATTTATCTGTTCGCGTAATTCGATTATATCTTGTTCATTTTGAATGAGATACGGATTTTGTTCGCTGCCGTTGCCGTCCCATCCGAACGTTGCCGATGCACATCCCAACAATACTGCGATAAGTAAATTTTTGCTCATAATACACTGCAAGTTAGTTTAGCCTGCAAATGTACTAAAAACTTTTTGAAATCCTGCTATAAAAAGGGTGTTTTTTTTGTGGTTCGGATTGATTTTTTAACAAGTTATCAACAAATAATGCGCTATTTTCAACACATTGCCAACGTGTTTTTAACCGATTTTCCACAAAAAAACGGGGAAAAGTCCCCGTTTGTGGCCACAAAGTGTGGTGTGTTTTGGTGTCAAAATTCGCTGGTGAAATGGAAACGGATTTGGTCGAAATCCTGCTGCGCCATTTGCAGCAGATAGCCGCTCTCGGCAAGGAAAACGTCGCGCCCGTCTTTGTCTTTGGCCATGTATTGGAATTTGCGTTTTTTGAAATTTTCGAGGGCGGCGGCATCGTCGCTTTCAATCCAGCAGGCCTTGTATAGCGACATCGGTTCCCAGCGCACTTGTGCGCCGTATTCGTGCAGCAAACGGTATTCGATAACTTCAAATTGCAGTTGTCCGACCGTGCCGATGATTTTGCGGCCGTTGTTTTGGTGCGTGAACAGTTGCGCCACGCCTTCGCCCATCAGCTGGTCGAGTCCTTTTTGCAGTTGTTTCGATTTCATCGGGTCGGCATTTTCGACGTATTTGAACATCTCGGGCGAAAAACTCGGTAACCCTTTGAAATGCAGCGTTTCGCCGGCGGTCAGTGTGTCGCCTATTTTGAAGTTGCCGGTGTCGGGCAGCCCGACAATGTCGCCGGCGTAGGCCTCGTCCACCGTCTCTTTCTTCTGTGCCATGAAGGCGGTCGGACTCGAGAATTTGAATTGCTTGTCGAGGCGGATATGGCGGTAGGGCACGTTGCGCTCGAATTTGCCCGAACAGATTTTGACAAAGGCGATGCACGAGCGATGGTTGGGGTCCATATTCGCATGAATTTTGAATACGAATCCGGTGAAAGCCTCTTCGTGCGATTCGACGCTGCGCTCCTGTGCGGCAACGGGCAGCGGTGCCGGCGCAATTTCGATGAAACAGTCGAGCAACTCCTTGACACCGAATGTGTTGAGTGCGCTTCCGAAAAAGACCGGCGCCACATCGGCTGCCAAATAATTTTTGACGTCGAACGGATTGTAAACGCCATCGATGAGTTCGAGGTCGTCGCGCAGTTTGCGGGCGTCGTCGTCGCCGACCATCTCGTCGAGTTGCGTGCTGTTCAAATCGACGGCCACCGTTTCGCTGACGCGCTGTTTGTTGGGCGTGTAAAGGTTGAGTTTTTGCTGATAGATGTTGTACACACCCTTGAATTTTTGTCCCATGTTGATAGGCCAACTGAGCGGACGCACGCCGATGCCGAGTTCGGCTTCGAGTTCGTCGAGCAGGTCGAACGGGTCTTTGCCTTCGCGGTCCATTTTGTTTACAAAAATCATCACCGGCGTTTTGCGCATGGTGCAAACCTGCATCAGTTTGCGTGTTTGTGCTTCGACGCCTTTGGCCGCATCGACCACGATGATGACGCTATCGACGGCTGTGAGTGTGCGGAACGTGTCTTCGGCAAAATCTTGGTGACCGGGCGTGTCGAGAATGTTGATTTTGTAGCCTTCGTACTCGAAACCCATTACCGATGTGGCAACCGAGATGCCGCGTTGTTTCTCTATCTCCATCCAGTCGGAAGTGGCGGTTTTCTTTATTTTGTTCGACTTGACGGCTCCGGCCACATGTATGGCGCCGCCGAAAAGCAGCAGTTTTTCCGTCAGGGTGGTTTTGCCGGCGTCGGGGTGCGAGATGATGGCAAATGTGCGTCGGCGGTTGATTTCCGTTTCAAACATATTCAAAGGGTTAAAAGTTGTACAAAAAACAGCGTGCAAAATTAGTAAAAAAAGGTGATTCCGTAAAATTTTGGAAAATGCCAATTTTTTACTAACTTTGCAAATTGCATATTTATGCTTGTTTCGGAACGAATTAAAAAACTAAATATTTGATATGAAACACTTTAAGAGAACTCTTGTTACATCGGCGTTGCCATACGCCAACGGTCCGGTGCATATCGGCCATTTGGCGGGCGTGTATGTGCCTGCCGACATTTATGTGCGTTACCTGCGATTGAAAGGCGAAGAGGTGCTGTTTGTCGGCGGCAGCGACGAACACGGCGTGCCGGTTACCATTCGTGCAAAAAAAGAGGGCGTTACGCCGCAAGATGTGGTGGACAGATACCACGCGTTGATCAAAAAATCGTTCGAGGAATTCGGCATCTCGTTCGACGTCTATTCGCGCACCACGTCGGCAACGCACCACAAAATGGCGTCCGATTTCTTCCGCACGCTTTACGACAAAGGCGAATTTATCGAAAAAACATCGGAACAATACTACGACGAGGAGGCGCAGCAGTTCCTTGCCGACCGCTACATCACGGGCGAATGTCCGCACTGCCACGCCGAAGGTGCGTATGGCGACCAATGCGAAAAATGCGGCACCTCGCTCTCGCCGCTCGATTTGATAAATCCGAAATCGGCCATCAGCGGCAGCAAACCCGTGTTGCGCGAAACGAAACATTGGTACTTGCCGCTCGACAAACACGAAGCGTGGTTGCGCGAGTGGATTCTCGACGGACACAAAGAGTGGCGCCCGAACGTGTATGGTCAGTGCAAAAGTTGGCTCGACCTCGGGCTGCAGCCTCGTGCCGTGAGCCGCGACCTCGATTGGGGCATTCCCGTGCCGGTGGAAGGCGCCGACGGCAAAGTGCTCTACGTCTGGTTCGATGCGCCCATCGGTTACATCAGCAATACGAAAGAGTTGTGCGAGGCGCAACCCGAAAAATTCGGCAGTTGGGAAACGTGGTGGAAAGACGACACCACACGTCTCATTCACTTCATCGGCAAGGACAACATCGTGTTTCACTGCATCGTTTTCCCCGCGATGCTCAAGGCCGAAGGCAGTTACATTCTGCCCGACAATGTGCCGAGCAACGAATTTTTGAACCTCGAAGGCGACAAAATCTCCACTTCGCGCAATTGGGCGGTGTGGCTCAACGAATATCTCGACGATTTCCCCGGCAAACAAGATGTGCTGCGC
Source organism: Paludibacteraceae bacterium (assembly GCA_051870755.1). Lineage (GTDB taxonomy): Bacteria > Bacteroidota > Bacteroidia > Bacteroidales > Paludibacteraceae > W0P28-013. The sequence continues at coordinate 23,833 of JBJECE010000018.1, forward strand.
TATGTGCTGACGGCCAACGCGCCCGAAACCAAAGACAACGACTTCACGTGGAAAGATTTTCAGGCACGCAACAACAGCGAATTGGTGGCCATCTACGGCAATTTTGTCAATCGCGCGCTGGTGCTGACGCAAAAATATTTCGACGGCTGTGTGCCGGCGCTCGGCGAACTCACCGACTACGACCGCGAAACGCTGCACGAATTTGCCGACGTGAAAGCGCGTTTGGAGCAACTGCTCGACAATTTCAAATTCCGCGAGGCACAAAAAGAGGCTATGAATCTGGCACGCATCGGCAATAAATATTTAGCTGACACCGAGCCGTGGAAGTTGGCCAAAACCGACATGGCACGCACGACCACCATTTTGCACATCGGGTTGCAGATAGCGGCGAATCTGGCCATTGCCTTCGAACCTTTCCTGCCGTTTTCGTCCGAAAAACTGCGCCGCATGCTGAATCTTGCCGATTTCAGTTGGGAACAACTCGGTCGCATCGACCTGTTGAAAACGGGCGCTCGACTTGGCGAAGTGCAACTATTGTTCGAAAAAATAGAAGATGCCGCCATCGATGCGCAACTGCAAAAATTGGTCGAGAGCAAGAAACAAAATCAACTGAACGCTTGGCAGCCGGCTGCTGTCAAAGCCGACACCACCATCGACGAGTTCGACAAGACGGACATTCGCGTCGGCACGGTGTTGGAGTGTACGCGTGTGCCCAAAGCCGACAAACTGCTGCAATTCAAAATAGACGACGGCATGGGCGGTCGCACCATCGTGTCGGGCATTGCGCAGAGTTATCCCGAACCCGAAAAATTGGTCGGTATGCAGGTTTGTTTCATCGCCAACTTCCCGCCGCGCAAACTCAAAGGCGTCGAAAGTCAGGGTATGATACTCTCCGCCGTCGATGCCGATGGCAAATTGGTACTCGTAACGCCCAGCCGTGCCGTGAAAAACGGTGCAAATGTAGGGTGAGGAAAAAGGAGGACTATATGGCAGAATTAAAATTATTTAGACTTAATGGGAATGTAGAAGAATTAAAATCCCAAAGCGTAACGATTGAAAAAGAATTGCAAAATACCATCGAAAAAAATATGCAAGAATTTTTCGGTGTTCGTTTTCTTGCTTCCGAATACAGAATAGATAACGGCAGAATGGATTCTATCGGAATTGACGAAAATAACTGCCCTGTTATTTTTGAGTATAAGCGTTTTTCAAGCGAAAACGTAATAAATCAAGGTCTGTTTTATCTAAATTGGCTTCTTGAACATAAGGCGAATTTTAAGTTGTTAGTTCTGGAAACCTACGGAAAGGAAGTGGCAGATAATATTGATTGGACAATGCCGAGAGTTATTTGCATTGCAAGCGATTTTAATAAATACGACGAAGAAGCCATCAAACAAATAAATCGAAATGTTTCTCTTATACGATACAAGCAATATAGCACTGATTTGCTCTTGTTTGAATTGTTGAACACGAATACTGTCGCTCCCATCGAAAACGAGCCTACCGATCACAAACCGCAACAAAATAACGAAAAAACTTTTACGGAACAGTATAAAAATGCTCCGCAAAAATTCAAAGAGTTGTATGATGAACTATCCGACTATGCTTTGAGTTTGGGCGATGATGTATCACAAAGCACCTTAAAACTATATTCGGCGTTCAAGAAAATCAAAAACTTTTGTACAATGGAAGTATATCAAGCAAAACTGCTGATAAACTTCCGATTGAATCCAGACGATTTTCAATTGTCGGACGCATTGAGAGATGTTCGAAATATTGGCCACTGGGGTTGTGGCGATTTGCAATTGATAATGAGAGATCGTTCTGAAATCGAAAAGGCTAAAATGCTTATTCTGAAAGCCTACGAGAATAATTAACTGATGGACATGCCTAAATCTAACCACAAAATGTGTGCCGGCGCATTCTGAAAAAAAGCGTTTGGTTGGGAATGTGGTGTAATAACTTAAAATGCGAGTTGATAATGACGAAAATTATTGAATTTTGCAAATCTCGTCATTATTATGTATATTTGCACTCTGAATTTTGATTGGATGATACAAAGAAATACATATTTAAGGCAATTGACGGCACTTCGCGACCAAAAACTAATAAAGGTTGTTACCGGTATTCGTCGTTGTGGTAAATCAACATTGTTTGAATTGTTTAGAGATGTATTGAAGACTAACGGCGTTGCAGATGCAAATATTCATTCATACAATTTTGAGGAGCGTGAAAATCAGATATTTGGTTCGTGGACGGAAATATACGATTCGATAGTTTCAAAATTTTCCGAAAACACTAATTATGTTTTTCTTGATGAAGTTCAACTGATTCCTCAGTTCGAAAAGTTGGTCGATGCTTTGTTTGTAAAAAATAATGTCGATTTGTACATAACAGGGTCAAATGCCTACCTTTTATCCGGTGAGTTGGCAACATTGCTTTCGGGAAGATATATTGCCATAAATCTTCACCCATATTCATTTGCCGAATATGTGTCGGCATTTCCTATGGAAACAAGAATTGATAAGTTGTTTTATCAGTATATAAACGGATCGTGCTTTCCTGAAGCGGTGAGTATGCTGCGTACATCGCCCGACATGGTGAATGCCTATTTGCGCTCGTTGTACGATACGGTTGTGGTAAAGGATATTGTGAAACGCAGAAAACTTCGTAAGTTTGATAGTTTACAACGCATTATTGACTTTGTATTTGACAGTGTCGGCAGTGTGATTTCTCCCAATAATATTGCTGACTGTCTGCGAAAAAACGTGAATGGAGTTTCTCACAATACAGTACAAAAACTATTAACCTATCTGACAGAATCGTATTTGGTCTATCCCGTGCGCTTGTATAATATAAAAGGCAAACGTTTGTTGGCTGCAAATTATAAGTATTATGTGGTTGATTTGGGGTTGAGGAATATTCTTTACACCAATAAAACGAATACAGATTTGGGACATAAATTGGAGAATGTGGTCTATTTTGAACTTTTGCGCCGAGGTGGCGAAGTGTTTGCCGGCCGATCGGATAAAGGTGAAGTCGATTTTGTAGTGAAAAAATATGATGGGCGAATGGAATACTATCAGGTCGCTTATCGTGTTGATGACGAAAAAACATTAAACCGTGAAATATCGTCATTAAAGTGCATTCGTGATGCTAATCCAAAGTATCTGCTTTCATTGGATTTAGACGAGAGCGTGGTAGATGGCGTCCGTAAAATCAACGTGATAGATTGGCTGCTCCAAACAACAAAATAGTGTGCGGCAGGAAAAATATTATAGGATAGAATTAACCGAAATCAATAAATCATCGAAAATCTACAACAAAGTTTACATATTCACAAATAATCACCAACTATGGACAAAAAACTGACTAAATCGAACAACAAAATGTTTGCCGGCTGTTGCGCCGGCATTGCCGAATATTTCGGCTGGGAGGTAACCATCGTGCGCATTGTGTATGCGTTTCTGACCATTTTTTCGGCCGGATTTCCGGGGTTGCTGCTCTACATCGTAATGAGCATCGTGATGCCGCCGGCCGAATATCGTTGATGCGAATACCTAATATATTTCATTGACAGCAACCCTATTCGTATAACACTAAATATTTGATAATCATGAAAAAAATGCTGATTTGCGGTCTGTCGCTCTGCTTGGCGATGACGGCCGTTGCAAAAAATGTTCAGTTGGCCGACCGCGTCGAGCCGATAGCGTGGTGGGCCGGTATGGCGCACACCGAACTGCAACTGATGTTGCATGGTACGGACGTGGCGGCGTGCAGTGTGGCTTTTGCCGACAATGCGCTGCCTATTGTGCGCATCGAAAAAACGGACAATCCCAACTATTTGTTCGTGTATGTCGATACAAAAAATGCCCAACCCGGTATGTATCAACTTGTTTTAACAAACGGTAAAAAACGTCAAAAAATCGATTACCGGTTGCGCGAACGTGCCGACGGATCGGCCGAACGCCGCAGTTTTGGCCCGCAGGATGCGGTCTATCTGCTCATGCCCGACCGTTTTGCTAACGGCGACCCGTCGAACGACAACGTATCCGGTTATCGTCAAGGTGTGGTGCGCGGCGATTGGCATCAACGTCAAGGTGGTGATATTCAGGGGATTATCAACCATCTCGACCATATAGCCGACCTTGGCGCGACGGCGTTGTGGACGACGCCGCTGTTCGACGACAACGACACACGTTATTCGTACCACCATTACGCTTGCACCGATTATTATAAGATTGACCCGCGTTTTGGCACGAACGACGACTACAAACGGCTGGCCGATTCGTGTCATCGGCATGGCCTGAAATTGATAATGGACGTCGTGCCAAACCATTGTGGCATAGAGCATTGGTGGATGAAAGACCTGCCGGCTCAGGATTGGTTCCATCAGTGGCCGGAGTTTACGCGCACCAATCACAATGTTTCCATCTGGACGAATCCCGACTTGAGCGAATACGATATTACGCTGCTCGAAAAAGGGTGGTTCGACAACAATATGCCCGATTACAATCTGGCTAATCCGTTGGTTTTCGACTATTTGCGTCAGGCGTACACCTATTGGATCGAGTTTGCCGGCATCGATGGTTTGCGCATCGACACCTATCCGTACAACGACATTTGGGACGCCGCACGGCTGATGCGCGCGTTCAACGCCGAATATCCGAATCTGACCATCGTGGGCGAATGTTGGGTGAAGAGTCCGTCGCAAAACGCCTTTTTCCAGATGGGTGCGAAAAACAAAAACGGTTTCGACAGCGGCTTGCAAAGCGTGATGGATTTCACGTTGCGCGACATTTTCGATTGGTCGTTCAAGGAAGACGAAGGCTGGGACAAAGGCACGCTGCGCTACTACAACCACTTTGCGCAGGATTTTGTCTATCCCGATGTCAATTTTGTGATGAATATGCTCGACAATCACGACATGGATCGTTACGCCGAACTGATGCACCGCGATGCACGCTTGGTGAAAATGGGATTTGCCGTCATTTCGACCATTCGTGGTTATCCGCAATTTTTCTATGGCGACGAGGTGATGATGCACAGCGAACTCGGCAGTTACGAAGGGTCGCGACACACGTTCCCCGGCGGTTGGAGCGACGACGAACACAATGCCTTCGACCCGGCACAACGTACTGCCGACGAGAACGACATTTACAACTATTTGCGCAATTTGTTGCACTTCCGCAAGGGTTGCACCGCGCTGCACACGGGCAAAATGCGTCAGTTCCTGCCCAACGATGGCATTTACGTCTATTTTCGCTACGACGCCGACGACACGGTGATGGTCGTGATGAACAATCGTGACGAAGAACGCACGGTCGATTTGCACCGTTACAACGAGTTCGACATCATCGGCAAAAAGGCGATCGATGTGCCTACGAAGACCACTTTCGATTTGGGCGAAACGCTCGTGGTACCTGCCAAAACGGTATTGGTGCTGCATGTTCAAAAATAAATTTCTAACCTAAAAACTGATAAATCATGAAAAAAGTTCTGTTCTTTTCGCTGGTTGCTGTAACGTTGTTTTCGTGCAGTCGTTCGTTGCGCCTGCCTGCCGATTCGGGCGTGTGCGTGGGGCTGAATACGCTGCTCACCATCAACGAAGGCGACAATCTGGTGCATACATCCGATTTTGTGATGGATGTGGCGCGCATCGACTCGGTAACGTGTAGCGATGCCGCCGTAACGTGCATGTTGTCGGACGACAAATCGACAGTCAATCTGTTGGCCGACAAACCGATGTACACGTTTGCCAACGTCTGTTTGTGGGTCGATGGCGTGCCTTATTCGGTGCCGGCGCGCAAAAGCGACAAAATCGACTATCGTTTCACATGGAATCCGCAAGGCGCACATCCGCAGCGTGTGCAGATAGCCGGGCAGATGAACAATTGGGTGCCGGCCATGACGCCCGATATGCAACTCAATGCCGACGGCTTGTACGAAGTAACGCTGCATCTGAGTCCCGGAACATATCTCTATCAAATAAATGTCGATGGCGACCAAAATCACGATGCCAACAATCCGGCGAAAGTCGATAACGGTTTCGGCAAATTCAACTCCATCATGCAGGTCGATGGCAACGAGGCGAAATTTCCGGTGCTGACCACCGACACTTTTTCGGCACACGCTGTACGCATCGCTTATAAAAATAGGGTGGAGCGCGTGTATGCCTATTGGCAAAATTATCTGTTGCCCGACAACTTTGTCGAACTCTCTGAAAGTGGCATTTCGGTGCAAATCCCGTGCGAAGCCGCGCGCTTGGAACGTTCCTATCTGCGCGTGTGGGCAGCCAACGAGTTCGGCGTGAGCAACGACATTTTGGTGCCGCTCGACTATGGCGCCGTGCTGACCGATATGGATTTGCTGACACGCCACGACAAACAGGCACTGATTATCTACTTTATGTTGGTCGATCGTTTCAAAAACGGCGATACGTCCAACGACCACCCGATGAATCGTCCCGATGTAAATCCGAAAGCCGATTACCAAGGCGGCGACTTGGCCGGTGTGAAACAAAAAATCGACGATGGTTATTTCAATCGCTTGGGTGTCAATACGTTGTGGGTGTCGCCACTCAACCAAAACCCGCTCGAACCATACGGCTACAATGCGGTCGGCAAAACGAAGTTTGCCGGCTATCACGGCTATTGGCCGGTGTCGTCGTCGCAGGTCGATTTTCGGTTTGGCACCAACGACGAGTTGAAAACGCTGGTTGCCGATGCACACGATCACGATATCAACATTTTGCTCGACTATGTGGCCAATCATGTACACCAAGATCATCCGTTGTACAAGGAACATCCCGAATTTGCCACGGCGCTCTACCTACCCGACGGACGTAAAAACATTGCGCTGTGGGACGAACAACGCCTCACCACTTGGTTCGACGACTTTATGCCGTCGCTCGATTACGGCAATCCGGCAGTGGTCGATATGATGGTCGATTCGGCCGTCTATTGGATGGACGAATTCGGCATCGACGGATTTCGGCACGATGCTTGCAAGCATGTCAACGAGGAGTATTGGCGCGAACTGACGCACCGCCTGAAACAGCACAATCCGCAGGGCGCATTCTATCAAATCGGCGAGTCGTACGGCAGCCCCGAACTGATGGCAAGTTATGTGAACAGCGGCATGCTCGACGGCCAATTCGATTTCAATGTGTTCGACGAAGCCACGTCGGCATTCAACGGCTACAGTGGCGGCACACTCACGCGTCTGGACAACATTTTGCGCAGCAGTCTGAAAGTGTATGGCGCGCACAATCTGATGGGCTACATCAGTGGCAACCACGACAAACCGCGCTTTATGGCAATGGCTTCGGGCGATCTCAAAGTGGGCGAAGATGCCAAAGCCTCGGCGTGGACACGCGAACTCGGCATCACCGACAGTGTTGCCTACGACAAACTTGCTCTGTTTCACGCATTTAACTCTACCATTCCCGGCGTTCCCGTCATCTACTATGGCGACGAAATCGGTATGACCGGCGCCAACGACCCCGACTGCCGTCGGATGATGCGTTTCGACGATTGGAACAACCGCGAAGAAAAACTTTTTGCAACGGTGAGTCGGCTTAACAAATTGCGCCTGAATGTGCCGGCATTGGTGTTTGGCGATTTTCGAACCATCGCCGTTACCGACACGACATGGATTTACGCACGCAAATATTTCGGACAAACGGCCATCGTGCTGCTCAACAATTCGCCGCGCGAACAATCATTCGCGTTGGCTACCGACGAGTTCGGCGGCAAAGAGATGGATGCTGCCTTTGCCCACGGCTACGAAATAGCAGGCGGAAAACTCCGCATCACACTGCCGCCGTATGGGTTCGAGGTGCTGTGGTGTGCCGAATAACCTTGTCGGACGACAGAGTAATTTTGCAGGGATGCGCGTGGCGTGTCCCTGCTTTTTTTTCGTCAGACGACAACAGGAAAAAATCGCCAAAATATGCTTGTAGAATAGGTTTTGCGCCAAAATATGCTGAAAAACATAATGTTTTCTGCAAAATGATGCCCAAATTTGCCCGATTTCTCATATTTATTTTGTAATTTTGCGTCCGCAAATTGTAACCTTTTACCAATGAAACATCTGACACCCGATTATATTTTCGAAACAAGTTGGGAAGTGTGCAACAAAGTCGGTGGCATTTACACGGTACTTTCGACGCGTGCACGCACCCTTCAGACAAAACTCGGCGACCACCTTTTCTTTATCGGTCCCGACATTTGGCAGGAGCACGAATCGCCCGATTTCATCGATACCGACGACTGCAGCGCGTGGGTCGATTATGCGCAGCAGCACGACGGCTTGTCGGTGCGCGTAGGGCGTTGGAACGTGTGCGGCCGCCCGTTGGTCGTTTTGGTCGATTTCAAACCATTCCTGACCGAAAAAAACAAAATCTACGGCGACTATTGGCAATGGTTCGGCGTAGATTCCATTCAAGCCTACGGCGACTACGACGACTCGTCGATGTTTGGCTACGCCGCCGGCAAGGTGGTCGAAAGTTTTGTACGTTTCCACAAAATCGGCAGCAAAAAAATCGTCGCACACTTCAACGAATGGATGACGGCGTTTGGCGGCTTGTACATCAAGCACTTCATGCCGAACGTGGCCACGGTGTTTACAACGCACGCCACCTCGATAGGCCGCTCCATCGCAGGCAACCACAAACCGTTGTACGACTATCTGACCGAATACGACGGTGATGGTATGGCGCGCGATTTGAATATGGTGGCCAAACACTCGGTCGAAAAAACGGCCGCCCATTGGGCTGATTGCTTCACTACGGTGAGCGACATCACCGGCCGTGAATGTGCGCAACTGCTCGACAAACCGGCCGATGTCATCACACCAAATGGTTTCGAAGACGACTTCGTGCCGAAGGGCGTGATGTTCGATGCTGCCCGCAAGAACGCCCGCGAAAAACTGCGCACCGTGGCCGAAGCACTGCTCGGTTACAAACTGAACGACAATGTGATGTTCGTTTCGACATCGGGACGCTACGAATACAAAAACAAAGGCATCGACGTGTTCGTCGAATCGCTGAAACTGCTGTCGCAACGGCCGCTCTCGCGCGAAGTGGTGGCTTTTGTGCTGGTGCCGGCGTGGTCGAACGGCGCACGTGCCGACTTGCGCGACAAACTGAAACGGCGCACACAACAGCCGCTCGACAATCCGTTTGTAACGCACAATCTCGTCGAGCCGTGGAACGACCGCATTCTCAACGCCATCCATTGGTTCCATCTCACCAATCGCAAGGAAGAACCCGTCAAAGTGATATTTGTGCCGACCTATTTGAACGGCACCGACGGCATTTTCAACACCGCTTATTATAGTCTGTTGGTCGGTTTCGACCTAACGGCCTATCCATCGTACTACGAGCCGTGGGGTTACACGCCACTCGAGAGTGTGGCGTTCGGCATTCCGACCATCACCACCGATTTGTCCGGTTTTGGACAGTGGGCATCGCCCATGTCGGTCGATGTTGCCGATGGCGTGGGTGTGGTGCATCGCTCCGACTACAATTATCACGAAGTGGTAGCCGCCGTTGCCGGTATGATGGCCGAGTATGCCAATCTGTCGGCCGTGGCGCAGAACAAAATACGCGCCAAAGCGTTGGCCTTGTCGCAAAAGGCACTGTGGAAATCGTTCATCGAATACTATTACAAAGCCTACGACATAGCACTGAAAAAAGTAGAAAAATAATTAAAACTCAAACCCCTAATAAAAAAAATTATGGAAGTGAAAGTGAATCATGTAAACGATCCAAGTTGGATTGAAGTTACAGTGAAAACCAGACTCCCCAAAAATTTGGAACGTCTGCACGAAATGTCGCTCAACTTGTGGTGGGTGTGGTCGGTAAGCGCCAAGTCGCTCTATCGCAGCATCGATGCCAAACTGTGGAGCCAAGTTCGCCACAATCCGGTGGCAATGCTCGAAAAAGTGAAAGTGGAGCGCTTTAACGAACTCTCGCAAGATGCGAAATTTCTGAAAAATTTAGACGACGTTTACGCCGAATTTCGCGCTTACGTCGATACAAAACCGACTACGAAAAAACCGTCGGTGGCCTATTTCAGCATGGAATATGGCTTGACCGACCACCTGAAAATCTATTCGGGCGGTCTGGGTGTTTTGGCCGGCGACTACCTGAAAGAGGCGTCCGACTGCAACATCGATATGACGGCCGTCGGTTTCCTCTATCGCTACGGTTACTTTACACAAACGCTGACGATGGACGGACAGCAGGTGGCCAACTACGAGGCGCAAAACTTCAACCGCCTGCCCATCACGCAAGTGAAGGACGAAAACGACCAACCGCTGGTGGTCGAAGTGCCTTATCCCGGACGTACGGTGTATGCCTACGTTTGGCGCGTGGCTGTAGGACGTGTGTCGCTCTACCTGCTCGACACCGATATGGAGATGAACAGCGAGTGGGATCGTTCCATCACACACCAACTCTATGGCGGCGATTGGGAAAATCGTCTGAAACAAGAAATTATGCTCGGTATCGGCGGTATGTTGATGCTGAAAAAATTGGGCATCACCAAACAGGTTTACCACTGTAACGAAGGTCATGCCGCACTGATCAACGTGCAACGTTTGGTCGATTACGTGCAGAGCGGATTGAACATTTCGGAGGCTTTGGAAGTGGTGCGCTCGTCGTCGCTCTACACCTGCCACACGCCGGTGCCTGCCGGCCACGACGCTTTCGACGAAAGCCTGTTCGGTAAGTACATGGGCGAATATCCCGCCAAATTGGGCATTTCGTGGCACGAATTTATCGACATGGGTCGCGAAAATCCGGGTAGCCAAGAGAAATTCTCGATGTCGGTTTTCGCCTGCAACATGAGTCAGGAAGTGAACGGCGTAAGTTGGTTGCACGGCAAAGTGTCGCAAGAGATGTTCTCGCCCATCTGGAAAGGCTATCTGCCCGAAGAGTTGCACGTTAGTTACGTTACAAACGGTGTACACATGCCCACTTGGGCGGCTTCGGAATGGAAAGCCGTGTACGAAAAATATTTCGGCAAGGAGTTCTATGCCGACCAATCGAACCTGAAAGTTTGGTCGAAAATCGATAGTGTGCCTGATGCCGAAATTTGGGCTACACGCACCGCGTTGAAGAACAAACTGATAGACTACATCAAAACGCAATTCCAAGAGAATTGGCTGAAGACGCAGCAAGACCCGTCGAAAATCGTGTCGATACTCGACCGCATCAATCCGAATGCGCTGATTATCGGTTTCGGTCGTCGTTTTGCCACCTACAAACGTGCGCACCTGCTCTTCACCGACTTGGAGCGTTTGGAGCGCATTGTCAACGACCCGATTCACCCCGTGCAATTCCTCTACACCGGTAAGGCACATCCTGCCGATGGTGGCGGTCAGGCGTTGATCAAACGCATCATCGAAATTTCGCGTATGCCGCAATTCTTGGGCAAAATCATTTTCCTCGAAAACTACGATATGCGCCTTGCCAAACGTTTGGTTTCGGGTGTGGACATCTGGCTGAACACACCGACTCGTCCGCTCGAAGCATCGGGCACATCGGGCGAAAAAGCCCAGATGAACGGCGTGCTCAACTTCTCGGTGCTCGACGGTTGGTGGCTCGAAGGTTATGTCGAAGGTGCCGGCTGGGCGCTTACCGACAAGCGTACTTACGAAAATCAGCAACATCAAGACCAACTCGATGCCGCTACGATTTACAGTATGCTCGAAAATGAGATTATTCCGCTCTATTTCGCCAAAAACACCAAAGGTTATTCGCCGGAATGGATTGCGTACATCAAAAAATCGATTGCCGAAATCACGCCGCGTTTCACCACAAAACGTATGATGGACGACTATATCGAACGTTTCTATGCGCCGCTGGCCAAACGTTCGGCAGCCCTCAAAGCCAACGATTGCGCCAAAGCCAAAGAAATCGCTGCTTGGAAACAACGCGTGGCTAAATATTGGGACGAGATAGAAGTGAAATCGCTCGAAGTCAACAACTTCGGCCATATCGAAGTGGGCGACCGCTGCGAAATGGTGGCGCAAATCGACACTAAAGAGTTGAACGATTCGTGCATCGGTTTGGAATTGGTGATGACCTACACCGACGAAAAAGGCAAAATGCACATTTCGGAAAAACAGGAGTTCGATTTGGTGAAACGCGAAGGTTCGCTGCTGACGTTCAAACTCGAACACAACTTGGCGCAAGGCGGTACTTACAAATATGCGTTCCGCATGTTCCCGAAGAACGCCGACCTGCCGCATCGTATGGACTTCTGCTACGTTCGTTGGTTGCAACGCACCAACTAAAAACGTGCTGACATAGTCAGAAACAAAAGAGGCTGCCCGACAAAACTAGGCGGCCTTTTTTTGTTGTTGTGCTTATTTCGATGGTGCTGTCAGTGCGTCTGTTGTGCCTTGTATTGCATCAGTGCGCGTGTCAGTTGGTCGGGGCACGAGGTGTTTTTGTAGCCGCATCGTATGCCGGCGAGTTTGGCGATGATGTCGTCCACTTTCATGCCGCGTACCAAGGCGCTGATGCCTTGCAGATTGCCGTGGCAGCCGCCAAAGAACTCCACGTTGGTGAGCGTGTCGCCGTCTATTTCGAGGCGTATCAGCTGGCTGCAGGTGCCTTGTGTTTTGTAGTCGAATGTCATAATTTTTCAGTTTGTTTTGTGTGTTACAGCCACGTTTCGATATTGTCGGGCGTAAGCAAAGATACGCTTATTTTTAACTGAATCCAAATTTTTCGCGACTTTTTTGGAATCGATTCCTGAAAAGTTGCGACTTTTTTGGATTTTAATGCAGTGTAACGATGCGGAAGCGAGTGCAATTATGGCATTTTATGTAACGTGGACAAAACGCTCTGATGCCCAAATCAAGTTGCAAAAAACGAGCCTGCAACATTAGTGCAGCCTCGTTTCGTGGCATAATATGCAATTTAAGCTGATTTTATCGTCGTTTCACTATTTTTTTGCCGTTTTGTATGTATATGCCGCGCGGCAGTCGGTCGATGTCGGTGCCGAGATATTGCCCCTGAATGCTGTAAATGCGTTTGTCGTTTGTCGGCGTGTCGCTGATGATGTGATGCAGCGTTGTGGTGGCGGGTAGCAGTCCGTATGAATAATCGAATTGGAGGAATACGGTCCCCCGCACGGGCAGTGTGTTGTAATGGATGTCACCGGCCGCTATTTTGCGCAGATTGACATAAATTTGTGCGGTGTTAATCGTGTCGAAACGGAATCCGTTGCTTGGCGACAGCGTGATTGTTTGTTTGTACTCATAACCGCCTTCGAACACGGTGTCGGCAACGATAGTCCATGTGTCGTCGGTCGTTGGTCGTCGGTACCACACATACGACGACGCAGCGATGTTGTAGGTGGTGTCGGCGGTGTACAGGCTGATGGCCGGTATTGTTTTTCCTGATCCATAATCGGCGAGAGTGAATAGGTCGCCGCGAGTGATGGTGGCGGAGGTGCTGTCCGGTGTTATGTCGGGTAAATCGATGTCGGGCAGCGTTTGCGCATGTGTTGCGAGGCCGACGGTTAATGTCAGGCTCACGAGAAGTTTGATTTTGTTCATTGCACTACAAAAAAAAGTTTGACAGTGCAAAATTACGCTGTTTGTGCCATATCGGTACGGTTAAAACTTCGTTCCGTATGGTTGATTTGTGTTCTTATTCTTTGTTGTTTTTGCGGTAGTCGAGTGGTGCCATTCCTAAATGTTTTTTTGTAAACTTGCAAAAGAAACTGACATCGGGGAAATCCATACGATATGCAATTTCTTTGATGCTGAGTTCTGTTTGGAGCAGGTAGTGTCGTATATGTCCGATGGTTATTTTGTGTATCCATTCGGAGGCGGTGCGTCCGCTTTTTTCTTTACAGACTGCCGATAGGTATTTGGGTGTAAGTAACAGTTTGTCGGCGTACCATCGTACTTCGCGTTCGGTATTGTCCGGTTTGTTCAGCAGGGTCATAAATTGGTGAAAGACATGGTCTTTTTGTCCGGTTTGCGTCATGCGTTCGTTGTCGGTGTGTGCAATTGCCATTGTTTCCATACCGCCTAAAATTTCGAATGCGGCCGCTTGGGCTGTAGTTCGTATAACGCGTTGCCGGTAGGGCGTTTGTCGGTCTTCGGCATAGACGCAAAGCAATCGGAAATAGGCGTCCATCAGTTGGCATTGGTAATCGGTGAGTGCCGCTACGGGATGATGTTGCACATAGCGTTGTTTTTCCCACCAATGGGGTTCCATGTGAAAACAGTCGGCGAGCACTTCGTCGAACAAGTGTTCGCCTACACACAAGAGTTTACAGTGGAAATCGGGTGTGCGCATATAGTGCCCCAGCAGGCATTGCGGCATACATACCAACAAGTGGTTTTTGGTAACCAAAAATGTTTCGTCGTTGAGTGTTACTTGCAGTATGCCGGTTTCGCAATATAGCAGTATCAGGTAGTTGGTTACTGTTTCGGGTGCGAAACAAATCTCGTCCAAATTGTCCGAGATTACTAAGTCGGAGAAGGTTTTCAGCATAAACGTAGAATTTTGTTGCAAAATTATTGCTTTTTTGGATTATTAAAAAGGTATAAATGTCTTTTTATGCGGTCTATAAGTTGTTTTATGGCTGAATTTACCCTACAAAAGGAGTTTTTGACAATCGTTGAATGCGTTGTGCGGTTGTACCTTTGCGCCCGATTTGTAACATTAAAAAGGATAATAGAAATGAACAAAATTGCTCCGATGGCATTTGTGGCCATTGCTATGATGATGTGCAGCTGTGAGGATACGGCTGCCGTGCGTTCGGTTAAAGGAACGTATAGTTTCAAAACTTCGGGTCAGGCTGTGCTTGATAGTTTGGAGGGCGAGGCCAAGTCCATTGTGTTGGACGACGAGAGTGGCCAACTCGAATTAATCTCGTTGCACGATGCCGATAGTCTGCTGCTGACTTTCAACCAAATGGGTGGCGGCGTGTACAGCAGTCGTGGCACGCTGAATGACAATGAGTTGCGATTTGAGCCCTATGCCCGTACCTATTCTGTTGTTACTACAATGACGGTGTACGATACGGTGCACACGGTCATTGGCGGGGTTATCGGGGTCGATTCGATTTCCGGCCACACGGAAGTGGTCAACGATGTGTTTAATATCATAGTCAGTGGTGTGGGACGTGTGTATGACCACAGTATCATCTTCCAACTGCGGTATGACGGCCGTTCGGAAACATCCGACAGGATATTTACGGCGGAGAATGTTCAAATGATAGCCAAAAAGAACTGATGAAACGCCGGTATTATATATTGGTGTCGGGCGTATGTGCATTGCTGTTTGTGTCGTGCCAAATGCGCGAGCAAAAAACATACGAGCGTAAGCCCGTGCCTGTGCGTGTGTTGCGTGTCGATACGGCTACCATCGAACATAGCCGTATGTACATCGGTACGGTGGCTGAAAATGCCAACATTCCCTTAAGTTTTGTGTCGGGTGGAACGGTTACGTCGGTGGCTGTCAAAGCGGGGCAGTCTGTTACGGCCGGTCAGGTGTTGGCTACGGTGGACAATTCGCAGGCGCGTAGTCTGTTGGCCTCGGCACAAGCCAAATTGAAACAAGCCGAAGATGGCTATCGACGTGTAAATCAGGTATATCAATCAGGTGGCACTACCGAAGTCAAACTTGTGGAGGTGCGTACTCAACGTGACGAAGCCCGTTCGTTGGTGGCTACTTTGCAGAAACAACTGACAGATTGTACGCTTCGTGCGCCGCAAGATGGCACTATTGGTCGTTGCGACCTCAAAGTGGGCGAAAATGTGCTGCCTGGTCAGAAAATTATCACTTTGCTGGGCATGGAATCGCTCAACGTGCGCATCAGTGTGCCCGAATCCGAAATGGTTTCGGTACATGTTGGCGACCGTGCCCGACTGATGGTGAACGCCTTGTCCGATAGTGTGTTTTGCGGTACGGTTACCGAACGCGCTTTGATGCCCAATAGCATGACGCACGCCTACGAGGTAACGATTGCGTTGGATTGTTCCGCATCGACATCATTGCTTCTGCCCGGCATGGTGTGTCGTGTGGTGTTGGATGCACAAGCCGTGAAAGGGCATTTATTGCCGGGGGAATGTATTCAGATAGGTCGAGATGGCACGACGGTATGGTTGGTGCGCGATGGACGAGCCATCCGTACTGTTGTCGAGACAGGCCATTTTGTTCGTAACGGGGTGCTGGTTACAAATGGTTTGTGTGCCGGCGATCAAGTGGTCATCTCCGGTTTCCAAAAACTCTATAACGGGTGCGATGTAACGGTTCATTAACACTTTTAAGGCAAAAAATGCGTATGAAAAACAAGGTTCGTGACCATATTCAGTCGGCTATGGTTTCTCACAATGTCGTGCTTTTCCTGCTGCTGTGTCTGACGGCATTTGGTGTATGGTCGTTGCCGCGCATGAACAAAGACGAGTTTCCGGCCTTTACCATTCGTCAAGGGGTAGTGGTGGCTGTGTATCCCGGTGCTACAGCCGAGGAGATAGAAGCCGAAGTAACCGGGTCGTTGGAGCAGTTTTTGTTTACCTATCCCGATATTGATAAGGAATTGACCTATTCGGTTACCGAAGATGGCGTGGCGTATATCTTTGTCGAATTGCGCAAGTCCGTTACCGACAAAGATGCTGTGTGGGCAAAAGTGCGCGCCGGTTTGGACCTGTTTCGGAAGACCTCGTTGCCGCAGGGAGTGCTGCAAGTGGTTGTGGTCGATGACTTTGGCAGTACATCGAGTATGCTGCTTGCTGTGGAGTCGGCCGAGCGTACACCGCGCGAATTGGAGGGTTACGCCAAAGATTTGTGTGCTCGTTTGCGTACTATTCCCGCCATGGGCAAGGTGAAAATTATCGGTCAACAGCAGGAGGAAATTGCTGTCGAAATTGACCCCGACCGTTTGTCGGCCTACAATATCGACCAAACGGCACTGATGGCTTCGTTGGCTACGCAGGGCTTTCGGACTGTTTCGGGCAGTATGGGCAATGCCGCCGGCGGCGCGTTGTTGCATGTCAATTCGCCTATGCAGTCAGAGTACGAAATCGGTGACCAAATCGTCTTTTTCAATCCTGTTGATGGCAGTGTCATCCATTTGCGGGATATTGCGACCATCAGCAGGCGGTATAGCCATGCCGAGCAGTTTGTCAATTACTACGAAAATGGCAAGGCACCGTGTCTGATCATTGATATGCAGATGGTAGATGATAATAATATTGTGGCGTTCGGCGACGAAATAGAACGTGTGTTGGAGGAAGCCCGCAACGAAATGCCCGCCGACTTGCGTTTTCACCGCATCACCGACCAACCAAAGGTGGTGGACGATTCGGTGCGTTCGTTTTTGCACGACATTGTACTCAGTATCGCGGTGGTCATTCTTGTCATGCTGATGTTGTTTCCGTTGCGGACGGCACTTGTGGCCGGCAGCGGCATCCCGATTTGCATTTTTATTACTATGGGGGCGATGTATTTGTTTGGAATCCAATTACATACGGTTACGCTTGCAGCACTCATTGTGGTCCTTGGCATGTTGGTGGACAATTCGGTTATTGTTATCGATGGCTATTCCAACGCGCTCGAACAAGGTTATTCGCGTTGGTATTCGGCAGCCGTTTCCACCAAAGAGTTGTTTGTGCCGATGGTAGTGGCTACATTTTCTATTGCGGCCATGTTTTTCCCGATGACACACATTATTACAGGGCCGGTCGGCGACTTTGTGCAACTGTTTCCGTGGACGGTGCTGTTTGCGCTGATAGCCAGCATTGTTTATGCTGTTTGGTTTACGCCGTATCTGTGTGTGGCGTTCATCAAACCGCAGCGTAAGGGAACACAAAGTTTTTTTGCCAAAATCCAAAATCGTTTCTTTGCATGGTTGCAAACGGCTTACGAAAAACTGCTCGCTGTCTGTTTCCGACTGCCGTGGCTGACGCTTACCGTAACGTTCGGGTTGGTAGGGTTGGGCATTTTTTTGTTCACGCAGGAGAATGTGCAGATGATGCCGAAAGCCGATCGTAATTGTTTTGCTGTCGAGATTCATCTGAACGATGGCTCGTCGGTGGACGAAACAGCGTTGGTGGCCGATTCGCTCGCTCGTATGATGGAAGCCGACCCGCGCGTAACGAGTGTTACCTCGTTTGTCGGCATGGCATCGCCGCGGTTTCATGCCACTTACGCGCCTCAGATTTCAAAACCGTCGTATGCCCAATTCATTGTCAATACGGTTTCGTGTCGGGCGACCGAGGAGTTGCTCGATGAGTACCAAACTACCGGCGAACACCTTTTTACAAACGCCTATATTCGGTACAAACAGATGGATTATCAGGCTGTTAATGCTCCTGTCGAGGTCTATTTTACGGGCGATGAAACACCTATTGTGGCGGCCTATATGGAGGAACTTAAGGCTTATCTGTCGGCCAAACCCGAACTGATGTGGGTACATTCCGACTACGACGAAACCGTGCGCAATGTCGCTATCAATCTGATTCCCGAAGAGGCTGAACGCTTGGGTGTTACGCAGGCGATGTTGTCGGTATATCTCAGTTCCGCCATGGGCGGCCAACCCGTTACCACGTTGTGGGAGGATGATTACGGTATTCCCGTGGTACTCTATCGCGCTGGACTCGATACGCTTGATTATCAATCTCTTGGCGAAATGCTTGTGCCAACAGCCTATCCCGAAGTGTGGGTGCCGCTGCGCCAAGTGGCAACACTTGCACCCGAATGGCACCACTCTGTTATCGGTCATCGCAACAACGTGCGTACCGTTACGCTGTCGTGCGATTTGCATGGAGCCGCTGCGCAAGCCGCTGTGCAGAAGGATATCGATGCCTGGTTGGCTGAACATCCGGCGCCCGAAGGCGTCGCCGTGTCGATGGGCGGACTCACGAAAAACAATAACGACCTGATGCCCGAAATAATCGGCACGTTGGCGAGTGCATTGTTGGTGATGTTTGTGGTGCTGCTCTATCATTTCAAAAAGATTTCTATTTCGTTATTGACACTTGCGTCAAGCGTGTTGGTGGTTTTTGGCTCGTTTTTCGGCTTGTATATTTTCGGGTTGGATGTCTCTATTACGGCGATTCTCGGTATGGTATCGCTCATCGGAGTGATTGTCCGTAATGCCATTATGATGTATGAATATGCCGAAGAACAGCATTTCGGACCGCGTAAACTTTCGGCGCGCGATGCAGCCTACGAGGCCGGTTTGCGCCGTATGCGTCCGATATTTCTGACTTCGGCCACGACGGCTTTGGGTGTTATTCCTATGATTACTGCCGGTACAGCTTTGTGGATGCCGATGGGAGTCATTATCTGTTTTGGCACTATCTTTACACTGCCGTTGGTGGTTACGGTGCTGCCGGTGGCTTATTGGAAAGTGTACGATAAACCTATTCCGAAAAAAATCTCCATGCGGAAAACTCCCGCCGAAGATGTTGTGCTTTATTATTAAAAAATCAATTGCAAGATGAAACGAATGAGAATAATTGCGATAATGTTGTTGTGGTGTTTGGGTGTTGCGCAGGTGTCGGCCGATGCGACATTGACACTCGATTCAGCGCTGACATTGGCTGAAACGAATAACCGTAGTTTGAAAAAAGCCGCGCAGGAGATACGGCGCGCCAAAGCCGTCAGAAACGAAGCCCGCAGCAATTATTTCCCGCAGGTGCAGTTGCAGGGTGGCGCTTACCATGCGCTGGATCCGTTGTTGACCTATAGTGCATCCGATGTGCCGAACGCATCTGCGCGCGATTTGTTGAATACGCTGTATGCCGACTATGGAGTGGCTCTTGGTTTACCCAATTCCATCGCGCTGCTGCAACAAGCGACGTTTGCTTCCGCCGTGGCGATTCAGCCGGTGTATATGGGTGGAAAAGTAGTGGCCGGAAATCGTCTGGCAGCGGTGGGTAGCCAAGCGGCCGAACTTCAGGCCGAAATCACTGCACGCGATGTGATGCAGTCGGTGGAGGAGAGTTATTGGCTCGTGGTTAGACTGGAGGAGAAACAACACACGCTGACTTCCGTTCAATTGTTGTTGGATACCGTACATTATCAAGTGGCGCAGGCTATCAAAGCAGGTGTTGCCATGCGTAGCGATTTGTTGGCGGTCGAATTGCGCCAAAATGAGATTACTGCCCAACAACTTCGTCTTCAGAACGGTATCGGGTTGGCGCGTCGTGCGCTTGCTCAAAGTATAGGCGTTGCAGCGGATAGTCTGGGTACGCTTCAGGCTGTGCCGCCTACCGACTCCATATTGCCTACTCCTGCAACGGACGGAGCAGCGCAACGTCCCGAACACGAGCTGCTGGCGCTCCAAGTTAGGGCGGAACAACTGCAAAAACGTATGACGCTTGCCGATGCTTTGCCGCAGATTGCCCTTGGCGCCACCTATTCTTATGTGGGTTATAGTTCGTCGAAATATAAAACCGCAAGTTGCGATTTGCTTTCGGGAACCGCATGGAATGGCCGTCGTAACGGGCTGGTGTTTGTCATGCTGAAAATTCCGCTTACCGATTGGTGGCAAGTCAGCCATCGATTGCAACAGCACGACGCTCTCATCGAGAAGGCGCGCTTGGAACAGGCCGACCTTACCGAAAAAATGGTTTTGCAGGAACAGCAGGTTGGCGATGCCATGGCCGAAGCCGCTGCTCAAATGGTGTGCCGACAGACCGCTGTGCAATCGGCCGAAGAAAATCTTCGTCTTTCCCGACTCAATTACAATGCAGGTTTGGTCGGCATTACGGAACTGCTGCAAGCACAGGCGTTGTTGTTACAGGCCGAGAACGATTTGACCGACGCCCGTATTGCGTGGCGTGTCAATGCCCAACACTACCGCAGACTGACACAACGATAATAAGAAGGCTTATTTTGCCTGAATCCAAATTTTTTGCAACTTTTTTGGAATCGATTCCCGAAAAGTTGCTACTTTTTTGGATTTTGATGTAGTGTTTACAATTTGTTAACTCTATGGCTATTTTTTATTCTTTATTTTTGGTGCTTTTGCAAAATAAATATATTTTTGCAAAGTAATTATTTCAAATTTAATTGTTATGAAAATACAGAGACAAATTGTTGTTTTACTACTCTCCTTAAATGTGTTAGTTGCTTGCAATAATATGATAGACCAATCTTTTCAGATTGATATAAAAGAATCTGCAGAACAATCTATTAGTAGTACTATCCCTTTAGAAGAAGCTTTAAAGTCATTAGATAATGTGTTGGTGTCAGTTGGGCAGGATGTAGCTAATGTTGATAAGCAAAGTATTGTTTCGTTGTCTCATTGTGATATGGCACTTGTAGCACCAAAGAAATTTTTGAAAAAGACGAGTGCTACAATGACAAGAGATACCCTTTTATATATGGTTAACTTCAAAGATGGTGGTTATGCTGTTCTTGCCGCAGATAGACATTTACCAGATGATGTATTGATTATAACTGAACATGGCACTATTTCACGGGAAACGTTTTTGTCTAGTATAGCTGACAATAGTACTGCGTGGGATACAATTAGTTTTTATAATACAACAGATGAAGACTATTATGTTGGGGCAGTGTCTTCATTGGTCAATATGATGGTGGCGAATTATACTGATAAATACTATACTAAAAGTACTACAGCTGTGGATAATATTCGATATGAGTATTCAGCTTGGACAACAACAGATTCTGCTACTTCTTGTATAACAAATACTAAATGGTCGCAGGGTAAGCCTTATAATAGGCAATGTAAACAAGTGGGTAATGACTATGTACCTGCTGGTTGTGTTCCGATCGCTATTGCCCAAATGTTTGCCGCTCTTGAACGTCCGACTTTGTTAGACGATTTAACCTTAAATTGGGGGAATATTAAAGAAAAAGATAAATTAAGTGAAGCAGATACAGAAGTGAATAATGTTGCAATGATGATTGCGAAAATAGGGACAGGATGTCATACATGGTATACAACGAGTTTTGGCATGACAACACCTACCGCTGTGGCTACATATTTACAATCTCTTCCAGACTTTACAAATGTTATTAAGCATAAGGGATATGATGATACGTTAATTTTAGAAATGTTAAGGCATAATAAACCTATAGTTCTGACAGCCTTTAGGGATGCATTTCATGCGCACGGCTGGCTGATAGATGGTTATAGAAACCAACTCCAAATTTGTACTAAATATAAGAATAATCAAAAAGTATCAGAGACTTATAAATCTCGTTTGCTCTTACATTGTAATTGGGGATGGGGTGGTACTTGTAATGGTTATTATGTGTCAGGTATATTTGATGCCAATACAGGACCTATTGAAGTTGACTCTATTGATGCTTCTATAACAACAACAGACAAAGCCCCTTATGATATGTGGTTTCGTATAATAACATATGATTTGCAATGAAATTTATGAAACATAATTGCGTAGTAGTTGTATGTGTGCTGTCAGTATTGTTCAGCGCATGCGAAGTAACATGTCGGCGGTATCGCTCTTACATTGATGGATATGTCTGTATTGATACTTTGTGGGTCGAGACAGAAAATATTAAGTATAATGGGGTAGCTGTGTATGCATATACATCGCATCTTGTGCATTTGGATTCATCGGGTGATGATAAGTGCGTGTACGATAGTTTGTGCTATGTTCATAACGATATGAGTTATAATACCACAGAAACCCGACCTTTTTTAGGAGGCGAGCCCGATCGTCTGTGCTTTTATCCTGATTTTTCGAGTATAGATGTTATCTGTTTACAGCAATACGATGATACGCATCCATCCAATGCTTCGTTGGACGATGTAGTGCGGTTTATGGCAATCTCCCCGAAAAAATTTGTGGACGATAATTATAGTCGATCTATATGGCGCAAAGTTCGGCGTGAGAACAATATCAGTTCAGAATGGCTTGGCTTATATGGCGGTAATGATAGTTTAATGGTTGTTTGGTGTGGTCATTACTACTTTTATCCGGTCGATGCCCTGCTCGTTGATCTGACGGGCAACCAACTCATGTTGTTGGGCGCTACTTCGTATTCTCTTGCAGATGAGAGTGCATCGCTTGGCCTTCTGTTATTTACCAAAGAACCTTCTCGGTTGGGTACATACAATTTTAATCTAACATGTACCGATATACATGGCAAGCAATATACGACAACATTTTCGAAGACGTGGGAATAAGTTATGTGTTTAATGCAACGGGCGGTGTGCGGCGCGTTTGTTCTCTTTGTCGATTTGGGGTAGTTGCGCTTGGGCTGCCGGCGTGAGGTAGGTTTGGACAAAACGCTCCCAAACATACGCAATGGCTGTGGTCGATGGATGAATCATGTCGTCGGCAAAAAAACGGTAGTCGCGCAACTCGTCCAGCACGATTTCGTACGCGGGAAAATAACTGACACGGTCGGCAAAAGTGTGGTTCAGCGCTTCGGTGGCTAACAGCAGAATCGCTTTGTTGGTCTGATTTTCGGGAATGGCGCCGCGCATGTAGCGCACCGGACTGACGGTGAGTATGATGCGCAATGCCGGATTGTGTTGCCACAGTTGCGTGAATAGGCGCGTGTAGCGGTCGGTTATCTCGTCGATGGTGAGCCTGCGGCGCACGAAACGGTTGTTTGGCACTTTGTGGCAGTTGGCCACTATTTGTCCGTCGTACTCGTACACCCACGACGACCCGAATGTCAGCATCAGCACATCGGCTTGCGATAAATGAGCGCAGGCTTGCAGGTAGCGTTGGTTGATGCGGTCGAGGGTGTGTTCGGGCGTGCTGTCCGAAAAACTGCCGTGGTGCATCCAGCTATGCCACAGCGCGTTGTGATAAAACAGCTCGTCGGCTGTGAATGGCTCGTCGGCCAACAATCGCTCGATGCTTTGGGCTATCGATAGAGGGTTGTACAGCACACCGAACGGATTGACGTCGCAGTCGAAACGAAAGTAGTGCAGTTTAGCGCCGATGTTGTCGGCAAAACACGAGCCAAACAGCATGATGCGGCAGTCGAAGTCTATGTCGTGGTGTGCGGGAATGGTTATTTGTGTGCGAAAATCCATGGCGTTGCGTCGGTTTAGTGGTCTGTCGGAATGTCGATGAGTTGCATGTTGGCATCAAGTCCGTGAATCACGTTTTCGATACAGAATTGTTCGGCGGCCATACTTTGGCACGCAGTTTGTGTCCGGTAGTGTATATCGCCCAAATCGAGCAGTGTGTTGAACAACATCATCGACGATGTTTTGCAGGTTTTGTGCTGTTGCAGGCGGGCGATTTTGTCGGGGTGCAGTTGTCGGTATGTGTCCGAATACCACACAAACATCGGGACGTGATATTCGTATGCGCTGCCGCTGTAGGTGCCGTGCAGTATCAGGTTGCGGTCGTCGTCCAACAAGTTCTCGCCGTGGTCGCCGATGTAGAGTAGCACGCATGGCTGGCCGGTGGCGTTCAGCACGCTGATGGTACTGTCCAAAAAGAAGTCGGTGTAGAGTATGGCGTTGTCGTACGAATTGACCAACAGCGAACGCACTTCGTTGCGCAAGGGTTTGTTGGCGATTGTTTCTTCGAACAGCGCTCGTAGTTTTTCGGGCGTTTTTGCCGTATTGCCCATAGTCTTTTTGAAGATGTTTTGCAAACGATTGCTTTCGGGCTGGCTGTTGAGGTCGGGTGTGAATTGTGCAAAGTCGGCCGGATAGCGGCAGTTGTATTTGTAGTGGCAACCCAACGAGTGCAGCACAATGAATTGTGGCTCGGTGTGGCTTGTAACGAATGGTTGCAAATAATCCACCAAACGTATATCCGAATTGGTGTGATTATTGTTGTCTGATGGAATGTAATGTGTGTAATCGCACGTTTCGGAGATGCGCATCAGCAGTTGGTTGCCGAAACTTTGGTTGGCTATCCAAGCCGTTTTGTAGCCGCTTTCGGCGAAGGCTTCGACGACGGATTTTTCTTGCACATAAAGGTGCGGATTTTGCGGTGTGGCGCGCGATAGCATAAAAGGTACCGACACGGTTGTCAGGTTGGCTATGGCATATACACTATCGAATGTGATGAGATTGGCACGTCGGCACAGGCGCGGTGTGGTGTTGCGCTCGTAGCCGTTGATGCCGAAATTGCCGTAGCGCGCCGTTTCGCCGATGACGAGCACCACTATTTGTCGGTTGTCGGGCTGTATCTGTTCGACGCCGAATGAAAAATCGTGCAGTTTATCGCCGGCAGTATCGATGGTGCGTCGCATGCCGACGATAGATGCCGTGTGTCGGGCGAGATTGAACGGAAAGACACGTTCGCAAGTGCTGCGTACTTCGGTATTCAGATGCTCTTGGCCGATGGCCGGATACCACCGCTCGAGGTTGGCGGTAGGCGTGGGTTGCAAGGTGCCGACCAGAAAAATGACGGTCAATATTTCACCAACGATTGCACCCAAACGTGTTTTGCCGGTGAGCATCTGTGTGTTGTCGAGTTGTTTGAATACGAGCCAAAAATAGGTAGTGAAAAACAGCAGTACTCCCACGATGAGCGGCCATCCGGTCGAACATAGTTCCAAAAATTCGCCGGGTTCGGCTATAACTATTGTGTAAACAAACAAGAGCGATGTGGTGGCTTGGTACATTATCAGATGTACGCATTCTATCAACCCGAGCAGCAGCGTGATGCTGTGCCACACAAAGAAAGCGCGTTTTTTCAGGAATGTGGCCGGCAGCATTATCCACATGGTGCCGACCCACACATACAGCAGTCGCGCCACGGTGTCGTGCAAATCGGTGGCAACGCAGGCGGCCAAGAGATAAGGTGTGAAGATGATCAGCACCAACGCCAATGTCAGCCACGTTTTCGACGATATTTTCAGATGTTTGGGCATAATGAACTAATGGGCAGAACGGTGTTTCAAAAAGTGTTTTTCTATCGCATGCCACGACAGCCACCCTATGGTCAATACACATACGATGGTGATGGCGAAAGCCAACCACACAGACATGCGGTCGAATAGTCCGAAATGGATAAATAGTTGTATGATAGGGAAATGCCAAATGTAAATGCCATACGAAAAATCGCCGTGCCTGCCAAAGTTGTTCAGCAGTGGCAGTGAGTAGGCGCAATAAATAATAATCAGTCCGAAAGCCAACGGAAACAGATATTCGCATTCAAAATAATACTCGACGGCGGCTATCAGCAGTGCAGGAAGTATCCATTTATTTTTGTGCTTCATAATCAGGTCGAAATAGGCTTCGGCGAACATTCCGACTGCGAAGTAGGACATAAAAGCCGGCAGTTGGTGGCTCAAAAGATTGTAGAGGTTGTTGTCTGCGCCTAAAGCCGTAAATAGGTGCCTGTATGCAACGGCCATGACGTAGATGGCAGCCAATAGCAGCCCATCGTATTTGTTGCATTTGCGCATCAGGTATATCAGTAACGGCACAATGAGATAGAAACCGATTTCGATTTTTAGTGTCCACAAAGCACCATTCACGGCACACATGTAGTTGCTGTCGAATACGCCGGGCAAACACGGCTGAACGAAGTTCAAAAAACTTAAGTTTGCTGCTAAATATTTAATAAACAAACCGTTAAAGAAGTAATCTTTTGCCGGCAATGACGAGACAGCACAAAAGGCCACTGCACAACACAGAATGACGGCTGCATAGGCCGGCAACAGACGTTTGGCACGCTTGGCAAAATAAGAGGTTACCGATGTGCTGTGTTTGTAACTGCGACTGATAAGAAATCCGCTGATGACAAAAAAACCGGTTACCGACAACATTGTGTCGGCAAAGGGTTTCAGTGGTTGATACGCCGGTTGTTGCGTCAGCACAATGATGTGACCGACTACAACGATAAAAGCAAAGAGGAATCGTAGAAAATCGAAGCAGTTGTTGTGCATTGCTTATTTGTTGATAATCAGTATTTTGGTCGTTTCGTGCTGCGTGCCGTCGGGACTGAAACACATGGCGAGATAAACGCCTGTGGCCACGCGTCCGCCGCCGCGTCGGTTACCATCCCAAGTGGCGATGCCGCCGTTCGACACGGTTTCGTAAACCACATTGCCGGCAATGTCGGTTATCTTGACGCGGGTGTCGGTAACCAATCCCGTGATGGTAATCACGCCCGAATAGTCCTCGCGCACAGGATTCGGAAATGCGTGTACGTTGGTAAACGTGTCGTTACCTTCGCTGGCGTCCGATTGGTACGAGCACAA
This sequence comes from Paludibacteraceae bacterium, assembly GCA_051870755.1. Classification (GTDB taxonomy): domain Bacteria; phylum Bacteroidota; class Bacteroidia; order Bacteroidales; family Paludibacteraceae; genus W0P28-013. The sequence goes on from JBJECE010000018.1 coordinate 51,002, forward strand.
GCCGTTGCCGGTGCCGAAAAATACTTCACCCGTTTTCTCGTTGATGCCGATACTGATAATGTTGTTCGATAGGAGCGGACTATTATCGCTGGTGAAGTGTTCGATGGTTTCGAGGCCGTCTTCCGATACGAGAAAGACGCCATTTGATTCCGTGCCTATCCATTTGCGGTTCGAACCATCTACAGCGATGGCGTTTATCTGAATGCCGTCCAAGAGGTAATCGGCCAAGTTGGTGCCGTCGTTGCGCGGAATTTTGATGCGCGATGTGGTAATAGCGTTGTTTTTGAACACATTATTCGGATTTGTGATGGTGAAAATGCCGTTGGTGCCGCCTACCCAAATGGTGCCTTTGTGGTCTTGGGCTATGGCATACAGGTAGTCGTTCGTAATGGTGTTGCCATCTTGGTCTGTAAACTTCGACACAAACATGGCTTGGTCGTCGGTTTGGTTTTCGATAGTGCCGTTGTCGTCGAACACGCCGATGCCGGCAGGCGCACGCATACTCAACACCCATTTTTGGTTTGGATTGACCGATGAGATAAGCAGATGAGGCATACGCTCGATGGAAACGGTGGCGGCATTTTTGATATTTACCATTTTTTTGCTGCCGTTGAGCAGCACTTTGATGTTGTTTCCCGAAGCCGACAAGTTACCAATCCACAAATTGCCTTGTTGGTCGTATTGCAACGCATCGACCCAAACATAAGGATACAATTTGTTGGGTACAAACGGTTCTATGCCGCTATTTTCCGGAATATATTGTTTAATGGGTTTACCATCGAGAATCTCGAATAATCCGTAGCCGAAACTTGCAGCGTACACATGTGAACTATTGTTGGGGTCGATGGCCACATCCGATATGTCGAGCGGTGTTACGTCGAAGGCTTGTTGGAAATCCCACGGGAATATGTTTTGCCACTGTTGTTCGTGGAATTGCATCACATATCCGGGACGATATTTGAACACGGCAGCGTAACCGCCCGGCACCACAAACATTTTGCCGTCGCTATATCTGATGCGCCACGCATAGTTCACGGCCGGACCATTCGGACAAAAAACATTGACGCTATTGTCGGCACGCCCTATTTTGGCAATGCCGGCCGAGTTGGCGGCTGTCCAAAAGCAATCGTGCGCGGTGTCGTATTGCACCATTACAATGCCGCTGTTGTTGTAGGTGCGTTTGCCGGCGGCATCAACCACGCTGAATCGGTTGAGTTCCATCAAGTACAGACTGTTGCCATCGGTGCCGATGTTGGCCATCTGCGAATAGACCTTATTCCAGATGCCGTTGCTTTGTTTGTACACCACGCTGTCGGTTTGCAGCACATACAGATTGTCGTTGTACACCACGAGATTGGTGTTTGTGCCGGCGCTTGGTGTGGCTATGGCCGACCAATTGGCGAAGTTTGCCAGATTTTTGCTGTCGGTCGGCGCCGACATGATGGCTGTCGTTGTGGTGGCATAGAAACGACCTGCGTGTTCGCACAACGAGAGAACGGGCGTATTGGCGCCATCTGTGCCGATGATATAGGTGTCGGCAATTTCTTGCCTGGCAAGGTCGAGCACTACTATGCCGAAGTCGCACGATAGATAGGCATACGCGTCGCGACAATAGATATGGTTGATTTTTTTGCTGCCGGCCATATTCTTGCGGTACAAATCGGTGATGTTGTACACGCCATCTTCGGTCAGCAAGTCGATGTTGGCATTGGCGTAGGCTACAACAAGCGTTTTCTGTTGGTCGGAGTAGGCGATGTAGGCAATGTTGTTATCGTTCAAACCGGTAATTTTCGATAGCAGGTCGATACTTTGGTCGTCTTTGTCCACCGAATAGAGGGCGCCGTTGCTGATGGCGTACACCTTGTCGGGTGTTTGCGCTATGATTTGCGTACTGCTATACGCCAAATGTGTGCGCCAACTGCCGATGGCCAGTTGGTCGGCAAAAACATTGGCACAAACCAAACAAGCGATGGCTAACGTTTTGAATTTCATGTCATTATTTTTGATTGTGTGTTACGAATGTTGCATTAAGAAGTCGGTTAATTGTGCCATGGCGCGTGCGCGATGACTGATGCTGTTTTTGGTTGCGGCAGGCAACTCGGCAAAGGTTTTGTCGTAGCCGTCGGGCACAAACAACGAATCGTACCCGAAACCGCCGGCACCGCGCTCTTCGGCGATGATGCGCCCCGTAACGATGCCTTCGAAAAAGTGAGTGTCGCCGTTCAAAATCAGTGCCACCACGGTGCGAAATTGCGCTCGGCGGTCGGTTACGCCCGATAGCGCTACCAACAATTTGGCACGATTTTTTGCAAAATCGGCCGGTTCGCCGGCATAACGCGCCGAATAAACGCCCGGCGCACCATTCAACGCGGCCACTTCCAACCCGGTGTCGTCGGCAAAACAATCGACTCCAAACCGTTCGTTGATATATTGCGCCTTCTGTAAGGCGTTATCTTTCAGTGTATTGCCTGTTTCCGGTATGTCGTCGTGGCAACCGAGCGCCGCCAGCCCGACCAACTCGATGGTCGCCGGCAGTATCGCCCGGACTTCGTCCACCTTGTGCGCATTGTGTGTCGCAAAAACCAATTTTCTCAACATAGCATTCAAATTAAAAAGCGGGACAAAGATACAAAAAAATAAAGTGTCGTGATAATTTTTCGGGCGAAGAGTTGTAAATTTGTACGCTTTTTGTTACTTTTGCCCTATCAAAAAAACACATGAAACATGAAAAATAAAGATAAATGGGCGCCCAAACGCGCAAGTATGACATCGGCAGTGGCAAGTATTTTTGCCGAAGTACCTACTAAAACTCTGAATTGTAAACAATTGGCACATGCGTTAGGGCTGCGTGCCGAACCGCAACGCCGCGCGTTGAACGAGGCTCTGTCCGAATTGTGCGACCAAGGTGCGCTGATTCAGGTGTCGCCCGGCAAGTATCGCATGAATTTGCGCCAAAATCATGTAACGGGAACGCTCGACCGCCAAACGGTGGCCAAAAAGACCTATCTCATCCCCGACGATGGCGGCGAACTTGTCTTTATTGCCGAACGCAGCATGGGCTGTGCGCTCAATGGCGACCGCGTGCGGGTGTTGCTCTATCCGCGGCGCAAGGGACACGAGCCGGAAGGCGAAGTGGTGGAGGTAATCGAACGCGCCAAAACGGAATTTGTGGGTGTGCTCGACGTCAAAGCATCGTTCGCGTTCCTCAGCGTCGATCGCAAACAACTTGTGCACGACATATTCATTCCGCTCGACAAATTGCATGGCGGCAAAAACGGACAAAAGTGCATTGCGCGCATCGTCGAGTGGGACGACAAAGCCAAAAATCCCATCGGCGAAGTGGTCGATGTGCTGGGCTATGTGGGTGACAACAACACCGAGATGCATGCCATTTTGGCCGAGTTCGGTCTGCCGTACAAATATCCGGCCGAAGTTGAGGCTGCTGCCGACAAAATCGACGCAGGAATCACGCCGGCCGAAATAAAGAAACGCATTGATATGCGCACCGTTTGCACCTTTACCATCGACCCGCGCGACGCCAAAGACTTCGACGATGCTCTGTCGATTCGATTGCTCGACGACGGGTTGTGGGAGATTGGCGTACACATTGCCGACGTAACGCACTATGTAACCGAAGGCAGCATCATCGACAAAGAGGCTTACCGCCGCGCTACGTCGGTCTATTTGGTCGATCGCACGGTGCCTATGCTGCCCGAACATTTGTGCAACGGCATTTGCTCGCTGCGCCCGAACGAAGAGAAATTGGCCTATTCCGTCATCTTCCGCATGGACGATTTTGCCGATGTGAAAGACTACACCATCGCACGCACAGTCATCAAATCCGACCGCCGCTTTACCTACGAAGAGGCGCAAGAACGCATCGAAACCGGACAAGGCGATTTTGCTGAAGAGTTGCTGAAACTCAATGAGTTGGCCAAAATTCTGCGCACGCAACGTTTTGCCAAAGGCGCCATCGCTTTTGAACGTGTCGAAACGCGTTTCGACATCGACGAAAACGGCAAACCGCTCAGTGTCTATTTCAAAGAGGCGAAAGATGCCAACAAGTTGGTCGAGGAGTTTATGCTGCTGGCCAACAAAACGGTGGCTACGCACATCGGCAAGCCCAAAAAACGCGGCGAGGAGCCCAAAACGTTTGTCTATCGCGTACACGACGTGCCGAATCCCGACAAATTGGCCAACTTGGCCGAATTTATCAAACGCTTTGGCTACAAAGTGAAAACGACGGGACGCAACACCGAAGTGTCGGCTTCCATCAATCATCTGTTGGACGAAGTGGAAGGCAAAAAAGAACAAAACCTGATAGAAACGCTCGCTATCCGCTCGATGGCAAAAGCCATTTACAGCACCGACAACTGCGGCCACTACGGTTTGGCGTTCAACTACTATACGCACTTCACGTCGCCTATTCGCCGTTATCCCGACATGATGGTGCACCGCCTGCTCACGCGCTATCTCGACGGCGGCAAAAGCGTCGATGCCGTAACGTGGGAAACCTATTGCAAGCACAGCAGCGATATGGAACAGTTGGCGGCCAACGCCGAACGCGCCTCCATCAAATACAAACAGGTGGAATTTATGACCGAACGCATCGGGCAGGTGTACGATGGTGTCATATCGGGCGTTACCGATTGGGGCATCTATGTGGAACTGAATGAAAATAAGTGCGAAGGCATGATTTCGGTGCGCGACTTGGGCAACGATTATTACATGTTCGACGAAAAAAACTATTGCATCGTCGGGCGCCATTCCGGCAAAAAATTTCAACTCGGCGATGCCGTAACCGTAAAAATTGCGCATACCGATTTGCTGAAAAAACAATTGGATTTACAACTTATAAACTAAAAAACTATGGACAAAAATCGAATCATCGCAGCCTCTATTTTGGCTGCCGGCATCGTGGTGTGTGGCGTGTTGCTGACGTGCGCACTCTACAATTTTACCTATCGCGACCGTTGTGTTACTGTCAAGGGACTATCCGTCAAAGAGTTTCCGGCCGACAAAGTGGTTTGTCCGCTGGTGTTCAAAGAGATTGGCGACAACTTGCAGGAACTGTACACCAACATCAACACCAAAAACAAAATCATCACCGATTTTGTGGAATCCTACGGCATTTCGGCCGACGACATCAGCATCGCTGCACCCGAAATCGTCGATTTGCAGGCCGACCGTTACCTCTCCGAGCGCCCGCCGTATCGCTACAATGTAACATCGGTGATTACCATCTCAAGCGCCGAAGTCGATAAGGTGAAACACCTGATGGCACAGCAGAGCGAATTGCTCAAAAAAGGCGTGGCGTTGGTAGCCGGCGACTATCGTTACAATGTTACCTACGACTTCACCGGACTGAACGACGTGAAACCGGCCATGATAGAAGAGGCCACCAAAAATGCACGCGCCGCCGCCGAAAAATTTGCCGCCGACAGCGATAGCAAACTCGGTCAGATAAGGCGCGCTTCGCAAGGACAATGCTCCATTACCGACCGCGACGCCAATACGCCCGACATCAAGACAGTGCGCGTGGTTACAACCGTAGAATACTATTTGCACGACTAATGATGAATATTGATGTAGAAAAACGGGCAGCGCAAGCCGAAAATTATTTCCGCGCGGGCTACAACTGCGCGCAGTCGGTCTATATGGCCTATGCCGATTTGTTCGATATGGATGTCGATTTGGCGGCCAAAATCAGTGCACCGCTTGGTGGCGGCATGGGACGCTTGCGCGAAGTGTGCGGCGCATGCAGCGGCATGTTTCTGCTGGCAGGGCTGGCCATTCCGGCCAACAATCCCGCCGACAAAGAGGCCAAAGCCGAAAATTATCGCATAGTACAAGCGCTGGCGGCCGATTTCAAAGCCCAAAACGGCTCCATTATCTGCCGCGAACTGCTCGGACTCGACCACCGACACGACGCACCCACGCCCGAAACGCGCACCGACGCTTACTATAAAAAACGCCCTTGCGCCGAATTGGTACATTGCGCCGCCGAAATTGTCGGAAAAAAACTCGCCGACTTGTAAAAAGTTCCAAAAAAAATTGTTACATTTGCAAACTGTAACAACTTATGCGGATTTTAATACAAAGGGTAACGCGCGCATCGGTTACCATTGCCGGTGAAGTAACGGCACGGATAACCGACGGATTGTTGGTGCTTGTTGGTATCGAAGATGCTGACAATCAGCAGGATGTGGAGTGGCTGACGAATAAAATCGTCCATCTGCGCATCTTCAATGACGAGCACGGCGTGATGAATCGCTCGTTGCTCGACACCGGCGGCGACCTGCTGATAGTGAGTCAGTTTACGCTGCAAGCATCGACGGCAAAAGGCAATCGCCCGTCGTACATCAAGGCCTCGAAACCCGATGTGGCCGTGCCTTTGTACGAAAGTTTTTGCCGAACGGCGGCGCAAAAATTGGGCAAATCCGTCATGACAGGCACCTTTGGCGCCGATATGCAGGTGGATTTGCTGAACGATGGTCCCGTTACCATTTGGATAGATTCGAAACACAAAGAATGAATAAACATTATCAAAAATCATCTTAAATTATTTATCATGGAAAAAATGAAAGAATTGTACGCACAGTACAACTGCAACCTGAGCGATGCCGAAGTGAAGGCCGCTGTCGAAAAAATTGTAGCCGAAAACTACGATGCCAACAACAATGTGGAAGTGTGGAAAAAATGTCTGAACTCCATCGATTTGACCTCGCTGAACGGTACCGATACCGAAGATAAAATCGGTCGGATGATGCAGAAAGTCAATGATTTCCCGCAAAATTTCCCCGGCTTGCCCAATGTGGCTGCTGTGTGCGTCTATCCGGCATTGGTGCCGGTGTCGCGCGCTGTGCTCGACAAGGACAACGGCGTGAACATTGCGGCGGTGGCTGCTTGTTTCCCGGCTTCGCAGTCGTTCATCGAGGTGAAAGTGGCCGAAACGGCTATGACCGTCAGAGCCGGTGCCGACGAGATTGATGTGGTCATTTCCATCGGTAAATTCTTCAGCGGATTGCACAGCGAAGTGTACGACGAACTGCGCGAACTGAAAGCCGCCTGCGGCAAAGCACATCTGAAAGTGATTCTCGAAAGTGGCGCACTGCGCTCGGCTGTCGAGGTGAAACAGGCTTCGTTGCTGGCCATCGCTGCCGGTGCCGATTTCATCAAAACATCGACCGGCAAAACCGAACCGGCTGCCACACTCGAAGCAGCGTATGTCATGTGCGGCGCCATCAAAGAGTATTACGAGAAGACCGGCATTAAAATCGGCTTCAAACCGGCCGGCGGCGTATCGACCACCGAAGAGGCTGTAAAATTCTACAGCGTGGTGAAAGCCGTGCTCGGCGACGAATGGTTGAACAACAAACTGTTCCGTTTCGGAGCAAGCCGTTTGGCCAACAATCTGCTCAGCAGCATCGAAGGCAAAGAGGTGAAATATTTCTAAATCCGCTTTGGAAATATTTAGTAGGCAGGAACTCTTCGGTTACGGGGAGTTCTTTGCTTGTTGCTGACACTCTAAAATAATTGGTTCTACCATTTGCATTTTGCCGTTTTTTGTTGTATTTTTGCAACATCGTGCATACTTGGGTTGAATGTCCCAAAAACGTTTGTTGAAAATGTATCGTTTGCTGACTTGTTATTGGAAAACGTTTTGTTTTAGTTGCATCATTGCGGTGGTGTCGTTGGTGCCGTTTTCGGCCGATACGCTGCCGCACATGCCGCATGGCGACAAATGGGCGCACCTTGTTTTGTATTTTGTTTTGTCGTTCATCTTGTTTGTCGATTTGTACCGACAAGCACCCCAAGACCGAGGCAAATGGATGTGGGTTGTGCTGCTGTATGCGTTGTTTTTGGGTGGATTGATGGAAATTTTGCAGGGCGTATGCACGGTGTCGCGCTCCGCTTCGTGGCTCGATTTGCTGGCCGATGTGGTGGGTAGCGGCTCGTTCTGCCTTGCTGCGTATTTGTTTTTCTATTGGCGCCGACGATGAATCCCGACACACTACGTTATCAGATAGGTTTGACGCTGCTCAGCGGCATCGGACCGGTCAATGCCCGCAATTTGGTGGCCTATTTGGGGAGTCCCGAAGCGGTCTTTCGCGAACGTCCCGAAACGTTGCGCAAAATTCAGGGCATTGGCGACTGCTTGGCCGACAACATCACGCACCAACAGGTGTTGGCTCGCGCTGACGAGGAGGTGGAGTTTGTGGCCAAATACGGTATCGATACGCATTTTTTCACCGATGCCATCTATCCGTATCGACTCAAAGAGTGTGCCGATGCGCCGGTGTTGCTCTATTCCAAAGGCACTACCGACTTCAATTCGGGGCGTTTTTTGGCTGTGGTCGGCACGCGCAAACTGACACCTTACGGCAAGGAGGTTTGCCAACGCATAGTGAGCGATTTGGCGCAGATGCAGCCCGATTTGACCATTGTCAGCGGCTTGGCTTATGGTGTCGATGTGGCGGCGCATAAGGCGGCTATTGAGAGCGGCGTGCGCACGTTCGGCGTAGTGGCGCATGGGCTGGATCGCATCTATCCGTCGGCCAATAGAACGGTGGCGCAGAAAATGATAGAGCAGGGTGGTGCCGTGCTGACTGAATATATGAGTAAAACAGAGCCGCTGGCGCCCAATTTTGTGGCGCGTAACCGCATTGTGGCCGGTTTGTGCGATGCGGTGCTGGTGGTCGAGTCGGCATTGAAGGGCGGTTCGCTGATAACGGCCGAGTTGGCCAACGACTACGACCGCGACGTGTTTGCCGTGCCCGGACGCATTACCGATGTACAGTCGCAGGGATGCAACCAATTGATTTACAAGAATCAGGCGGTGTTGGTGCAGTCGGCCGACGATTTGGCTAAATTTATGTGTTGGGATACGCAAGCGTTGCCGCGCGAACGTCAGCAGGAGTTGTTTGCCGCGCTGACTGCCGACGAGCAGGCCATTGTCGAGGTGTTGCGTACCGACGATGCGGTTTACATCAACCATTTGGCGCAGCGTAGCGGCATACCGTTGCAAAAGTTGTTGGGCTTGTTGGTGCAGATGGAGTTCAAAGGATTGGTGCAGGCGTTGCCGGGCAGCCACTACAAACTGGTACGATAGCCCATGGCGCGTGTCGAAGCCATAGTGTTGCATACGTTTCGTTACGGCGAGAGCAGCCACATTGTGCAGTTGTTGTCGCGCGAACATGGTTTGTTGTCGTGTATGGTCAAGGGTTCGCGCCGTCGTTCGCCGCTGTCGCCGGTGCTGATGCAGCCGTTTTCGTTGGTCGAAGCTGTGATGGATGTGCGTCCCAACCGACAATTTCAATTTCTGCGCGAGAGTGCGCCGTTGGCGTTGTACGACGGCATTTCCAACGATCCGGTCAAGCATGCGCTGGCGTTTTTCTTGTGCGAAACGCTGTGTCGGGCATTGCGCGAATCTCCGGCCGATACGCGGTTGTTCGATTTTGTGGCCGATTCGGTAGGCGTGCTCAATCGTACGGAACGCGGTGTGGCCAATTTTCATCTGGTGTTCCTTATCAAACTGACCTATTTTTTTGGCTTTTTCCCGAATTTGAGCGATTTTCATGCCGGTGTTTTGTTCGACATGGAGAATAGTTCGTTTGTGGATGTGCAGACTAATATGCACACGTTGGATGTGGCGCAAACCGAGGTTTTTGCCCAACTGATGCGCATGGACTATGCCAATATGTATCTGTTTGCATTGTCGGGAGCGCAGCGCAGCGATATTCTGGATAAGATACTGACTTACTATCGGTTGCATCTTCCCGATTTCGGCGAAGTGAAGTCGTTTGCGGTGCTGCGGCAACTATTTGCCTGAAATTTGCATAACCCGCAAAAAAGTGCTACTTTTGCACTCTCATTCGGCCTTGTAGTTCAATGGATAGAATACGAGTTTCCTAAACTTTAGATCCGGGTTCGATTCCCGGCAGGGCTACGAATTTTATAGCGAAGCGATTGATCTGCAATCGTTTTGTTTTTTTTCTTATCAACGGATTATCAACGAGGCGTGGCACTTTTTTTGGAAAAGGAGGCTTTTGCTTTGGTAGTTCGGCACAAAGTTTGTAACTTTGCAAACAAGATCACTAAATTTTTTACAATTATGGCAACAACAGTAAGCGAAATGCAACAACATTTGATGAAGTTATTTGCATTTAATAAGACCGAAAAGAGTGTGGAAGAACTGAAAAAAGTGTTGTTCGATTATTATAATCAGCAATTAGACAGCCAATTGGATAATTTTTGGCGCGACAATAATATGACAAAACAAAAATTGGCAGCCGATAGCGCCCAACATATTCGTACACCCTATAAATGAAAATTGTATTAGACACCAATTGTTTGTATCATTCCCTGTATAAACAAGGGGATTTTTATCTTGTTTGGCAATCGTTTATTCAAGGGAAATACACGTTGTGTGTAAGTACCGAAATATTGGAAGAATATCAAGAGATTATTGCTAAATTTACAAATGCCGATATAGCGCAAACAGTTATAAATGTAATTGTTAATGCTGCAAATACGGAATTTGTAATGGTTTATTATCATTGGAATCTGATAGAAACCGACAAAGACGACAATAAATTTACGGATTGTGCCATTGCTTGTGGTGCCACATACATTGTAAGCAATGATAAACACTTTAATCCCTTGAAAAAAATTGATTTTCCAAAATTATCCCTGAAGAATTTAAGCGAGTTTTGTGCGATGCTGAAAAATATAACTTGCTAATTATTATATAATTACTATTGTTATTTTGCTGAACTGCAGGGCTACGAATTTTTTTCTCTACCCTAATCAGATATTCCGGAGCGTGTGAATCGTAAACTGAAAACCGAAGAAATTTTGCGGCTGACGCCCGCGGAGTTTGCCGCTGCCGACAAGATTCCGCTTGTTGTTGTGCTCGACGATGTGCGCAGTTTGCACAATGTCGGGTCGGTGTTTCGCACGGCCGATGCTTATCGTGTGGAGCGGATAGTGCTGTGCGGCATCACTGCTACGCCGCCCAATGCCGAGATACACAAAACCGCTTTGGGAGCCGAGTTTACGGTCGAGTGGCAGTATGCTGCCGATGCCGTTGCAGCGGTGGCTTCGCTCAAGACCGATGGCTATGTGGTGTTGGCTGTGGAACAGGCCGAGGGCAGCATCAGCATGGACGACTTTGTACCGGAGAGCGGGCGTAAGTATGCCGTTGTGCTTGGCAACGAGGTGAAAGGCGTGCATCAAGTCGTGGTCGATGCGAGCGATGCCTGCCTCGAACTGCCGCAGTTTGGCACGAAACATTCGCTCAATGTGAGTGTGGCAGCCGGCATCGTCATCTGGGAAATGGCCAAAATGTTCCGAACGAAGTAACGAAAAAACGTGCGTTTATAGGTATTGTTGCATGTAAGTTTGTATCCTCTCGTCGATATGTTTCACATCGTTGAGATTGAGGCGTTGTTTGATGATGTTTCGTCGTTGATGCAGCGTATTTGGTGCCATCCATAATAAGTGCGTAATGTCTAACGTGCTAAAATGTGCCCCGATAAGAAAAATAATGATGCAATCCAATGTCGTTAACAGTGGATATTGCTGACGTATAGTTTGTAAAAAATCTTTGTGAATTATTTTATTTGTATTTTGTTTGTATAAAATAATTTTATACTTTTGCAGTAAAAATAATTTTATTTTTAATAACCATAAAAATTACAAAAATGAAAAAACAATTATTGCTTGTGGCAGCTCTTGCAAGTGCAATGTGGCTGTATGGTACTACCGACAACGAATATATTTGTGAAGGTGGTTCTGTTATCGATTCGGATTTGTGTTTACCGATCAATGGCTCGGTAACTGTATCTTTTGCTCATATTGACAACTTGAGCTATTTTCGTTGGATACCATTAGGCGATTTGGATTTTGAAACTGGCTCATCAGATACAGATTCAACAGTAATCATCAAATCTACCGGATATGGAAAAGGAACTATTCGGTTGCAATATCGTACGGGTGGGTGTACGTCAGCTTCTACTGTTGATGTCTTTAAGAGTTTTGAATTGCCTAATACGTTTTCTATTGCAGGACCTACATGTGTGGCTACCGGAGATGTTGTTGTCTATTCGGTTGATCCAATTTTAACGGTTAATCTTGCTCAAAACATTGGTATAGATAACTATTATTGGAATATTAACGACTCTAAACCGGATTTTGTCGATAGTATTTATTATACGGCCGGCGATGGTAGTTCTATTACATTCAAAGTGGGGACGTTGGGGGACAATGATGTATTGTCTGTCAATCTCGGTCAATGTAATAAGGATGATGTTTTGAAACGAGTGTCGTTAGTACTCGGGAAACGCGCGCCTACACCAATAGTGCCTATTGATACTTGTGTGGAGTATGGTACGGCTCCTTTTTCATTGGCTGTTCAGAATGCTGTTGAAGGGGTAACATACACTTGGGAAGCCCCTTCCAATTTTAATTTGTCGGCAATATCAGGCAATAGTGTAGTGGTAACACCGGATAATGCTTCGTCGGGAGAAATAAAAGTAACAGCCTCCTATACGGACGAGCCTGCTTGCAGCGAAAGTTCTTCCACAATCAAAATCAACCGCAAATGGGGTACAAGTACGTCTATATCGAGTAATACTTCGTGTGTGGAAGTTGAAGCTGATAAATATTATAAATTTCAGTTGGAGGGTCAAATCCCCACCAATACAAAGATTCAGTGGGAATTGCCTGTGGGTTGGACATTCAAACCCAATACGGCACAAAATGGACAAACTATAGAAGCACGTCCGTTATCTGATGCGGCTCTGACCGGCGTGTTGAAAGCGTGGTCGTCTGCTTGCCCTTCCGAAACAGTTCAGAATGATACTGTTAGTTATACGGTTCATGTAATTCCGGCCTCTATCAATTCTATTTATGGCGACGACTGTCTTCGTGTAGGGCAAACTTATAAATTTTGGATAGATACTATGGGTGTTCGTCCTGCTGCGCGGAGTTACACTTGGACAGCTCCCGGTTGTGATCTTACAACTTATACGGGTGATACGGTGTATATTACACCTACAATAGCTACAACCTATTTACGGGTTACTCCAAATGGCGATGGATGTAATGCCGCTTATGCACAACGTACTCTTGCTTTTTTGCCAACAGCACCGGAATCCATTGTCATGCAGGACGCTTGCATTGCTTCGAATATGCCGGATACAATAACGTTGTCGTTGTCAGGCATCCTCTCAAATCAGACGTATGATTGGGTATTGCCTACCGGATGGAGTATGCTTGCGTCAAATGAGGCTAAAACCCAAATCAGTGTGCGTACAACGGGTGTTGTCGGAACGCATACTATATCGGCATTTGCTGTAGGAACGAGTGCTTGTGGTAATTCGGATACAATCAGCAGTAATGTTGCCATAGCAGCAGTAAGTGGTGTTGTGTCATATAGTGCGGCTCTTGAAGCGTACAGCGTACAGCGGAATATAGCCGGCCATTTTTATTGGTATTTGTTGCATAATGGTGTACTTGTTGATGATGATGTTTTTGAGAATAATACAACGCGTGTAGCTTCTTATACGGATAGTTATTATCAACTTGGCGATTTGGCAAATAGTACAGAATATACAATCGTAGTAGAGCTTGAACTCGTCAATGGTTGTAGAGAACGTTGTACTTATGGTGCACCTATAAATTCTAATATAGAGTATCGTAGTGTACAACGTAGTTTAGTGGGGGCAAGACAATCTAAAACGAGTAATATGCTTGTGTCTCCTAATCCCACAAAAGACAATATTACAATATCTTTGGTGAATACGGATGTAAACCAACCATTTCAGATCAAGATTGTCAATATGAATGGTAGTGTGGTTTATGAAGCGAAAAATCTGGTTTCGTATAATGTGAATGTATCTACATGGCCGACTGGTCAATATGTTGTATTTGCATACCTTAATGATCGTCGCTTATCCGCTAAATTTATCAAGCAATAGTTTTAATGTTTAATTTTATATGAGTATGAAAAAATTATTTTTTGTAATTGCATGTTTGTACTGTGCTGTTGCTGTGGGCATAGCGCAGCCTGTAGGTGCCGTATCTGGCGAATTTTCGGTTTCGGCTACTACGAAAGTCTATTTTGCAAATGGTAATTTGCAATACCATTGTGCAAATAAACAATGGCGTTTTGCATCGCACCAATATGATACTATTGGCGGTGCAAATATCAACTTGTCTGAAACGTATGATGGTTGGATCGATCTGTATGGTTGGAGTACGGAGAGTACCTATTTTGGTGTAAGTACTGCGACGGAAGAGTCGGATTACAGTGGCGATTTCGTCGATTGGGGTACTGCTGTTGGCGCCGGCTGGCGTACACTTACTATAGATGAGATTAAGTATTTGATAGGTTATAGGGGCACGGGACGCACCGATGCAGCAGCAAAATACGGCGTGGCATGTGTAGCCGGAATAGATGGTGTGATATTACTTCCCGATGAATGGGAACTTCCCGACGATGTCGCATTGTTTTTTACGTTCAACAGCGGTGTTTCTACAACAAGTAGTTGTGCCGATCATAATAATTATTCGGCGGAACAGTGGCAGAAATTGGAAGAAGCCGGTGCCGTTTTTTTGCCGGTTACGGGTATGAGGCATGGTTCCGAGATGCAGAACGAAAGCAATGAACCGAATACAGGTTTTTATTGGACAGGAAGTGTTAGCGGCGATGAGGTTGTGAATTTGACTATTAGTGCACAATCTGTTCGCCCCAATCCAGACTATAGAGCGTATGCCGAGGCTGTGCGCCTTGTGTACAATGTGCCGAGCACGCCTACTGCCGTTGAGCAGGTGCCGATGCCGCTTGTTTACATTGAGTCGGGCCGTGTAGTGTGTGCCGAACCGATACGCATTTTCGACTTGCTTGGTCGCGATGTTACCGGTTCGAACGGCTCGCTCAAGGGCATTTATGTGGTGAAAACATCAAGTGCCATGCAAAAGGTGTTTGTTAATTAAGGGTGAGATAAACAATTTTGCCAAAAAAAATTGCATGGTCCAATGGGTGTCGGCAGCAGATGTTGTCGGCACTTGTTGTTTCGTGGCACTCCCTGCCGATAAAAAATAGATGCCTGTTGGTGGAAGTTGGGTCGTTTTCGAAAAAAAAGTTGTATCTTTGTGGCGTGTTTTTTAACAAATCAATTCTACATTATGCAACACGAAAGATTTCTACAAGCAATCGAAGACAGCATCAAAAACAATTGGGATTTTGATGCGCTGACCGACTACAATGGCGCCACATTGCAATATAAAGACTTGGCGCGCAAAATCGAAAAAATGCACATCATCTTTGCCGAGAGCGGTGTGCAAAAAGGCGACAAAATCGCGCTGTGCGGGCGCAACAGTTCGCATTGGGGCGTGGCGTTCATTGCCACTGTAACCTACGGCGCTGTGGCGGTGCCCATTCTGCACGAGTTCAAAGCCGACAACGTACACAGCATCGTGAACCATTCCGAGGCCAAACTGCTCTTTGTGGGCGATATGGTTTGGGAGAATCTGAATGCCGACGTGATGCCCAACCTCGAAGGCGTGGTGCTGCTGAACGATTTCTCGCTGTTGGTGTCGCGCAACGACAAACTGACCTATGCACGCGAGCATCTGAACGAGTTGTTTGGTCGCAAATATCCGAAAAATTTCCGTAAGGAGCATGTGTCGTATCACCGCGAGGAGGCCGACGAATTGGCCATCATCAACTACACATCGGGCACCACGAGCGACTCGAAAGGCGTGATGTTGCCGTATCGCTGCCTGCTGTCGAACCTGAATTTTGCCTACACGGCTGTGCCGCTCAAACAGGGCGATGCCGTCATCTCGATGCTACCCATGGCGCACATGTATGGTTTGGCGTTCGAGTTCATCTACGAAATTACGGTGGGCTGTCATCTCTACTTCCTGACACGCACGCCCAGCCCGAGTCTGATATTCAAGGCGTTTGCCGACATCAAACCGCGGCTGATTGTGTCGGTACCGCTGATTATCGAGAAGATTATCAAGAAAAACGTGCTGCCGAAACTCGAAACGCCGACCATGAAATTCCTGCTCAAGATGCCGTACATCAACAGCCAAATCAGAGCGCAAGTGCGCAACGAGATGGTCAAAGCCTTCGGTGGCAACTTCTTCGAAGTTATCATTGGCGGTGCGGCGTTCAATCAGGACATCGACAAACTGATGAAATCCATCGAGTTCCCCTACACCGTGGGCTACGGCATGACGGAGTGCGGCCCCATCATCTGCTACGAGGATTGGCACAACTTTGCGGTGGCATCGTGCGGCAAGGCGGCGCTGAATATGGAAGTGAAAGTGCTGTCGCCCGACCCGCAAAACATCGTTGGCGAAATCGTCTGCAAAGGCCCGAACGTGATGCTGGGCTACTACAAAAACGAAAAAGCCACGGCGCAAGTGCTCGATGCCGACGGCTGGCTGCACACGGGCGACCTCGGCATTATCGATGCCGAAGGCAATGTCTTTATCAAAGGCCGCAGCAAAAATATGTTGCTTGGCCCGTCGGGACAAAACATCTACCCCGAAGAGATTGAAGATAAACTGAACAACATGCCGTTTGTGGCCGAGAGCATTGTGGTACAACGCGACGACAAATTGGTCGGTCTGGTTTATCCCGACTTCGACGAGGCGTTCAAAAACGGCTTGGGCGACGACGATTTGGCGCGCATCATGGAGCAAAACCGTGTCGAAGTGAATCACATGCTGCCGGCCTATGAGCAGATTACGGCCATCGAAATCTATCACGAAGAGTTCGAAAAGACGCCGAAAAAGAGCATCAAACGTTTCATGTATCGTTAAACAACAATAAATCAGGTCGGCATGCACGCCTGCTTCGGCCGGTTTGCGTGTTTCGACCTATTTTGTTTCACAAAAAAATAATCATCGTATGATGGAAATGGAATTGGAAAGATTGAATATTCTCATCGAACGTTCGATTAAGGAGAATTGGGAACTCGACGCGCTGACCGACTACAAAGGCATCGCGTTGCAGTACAAAGAGGTGGCTCGCAAGATAGCGAAAATACACTTGATGTACGAACAATGCGGTCTGAAACAGGGCGACAAAGTGGCTTTGTGCGGTCGCAACAGTTCGCATTGGGGTGTCGCCTTTTTGGCAACACTGACCTATGGTGCTGTGGCGGTGCCTATTTTGCACGAGTTCAAAGCCGACAATGTGCATCGTATTGTCAATCACTCCGAAGCGCGCGTGTTGTTTGTGGGCGATGTGGTGTGGGAGAATCTCGATGTGCAAGAGATGCCCAACCTCGACTGTGTGGTGTTGCTGAACGATTTTTCGTTGCCGGTGGCACGCTTGGAACATCTGCTCGACCGCCGCGACCATTTGAACGAAATGTTTGGACAACGCTATCCGAAAGATTTCTCGCCTGCCGATGTGAATTACTATTACAATACGCCGGACGAGTTGGCCGTCATCAACTACACATCGGGCACCACGAGCGACTCGAAAGGTGTGATGCTGCCGTACCGCAGTTTGGAATCGAACGTGCGTTTTGGCGACGAGGTTGTCAATCTACCGAAAGGCTCGCCCGTCATCTCGATGTTGCCCATGGCGCACATGTATGGCATGGCGTTCGAATTTTTGTACGAGTTTGTCAAAGGATGTCATGTCTATTTCCTGACACGTGTACCGAGCCCGCAAATTATTTTCAATGCGCTGGCCGAGGTCAAACCGCGCATCATCATCGCTGTGCCGCTGATTATCGAAAAGATTATCCGCAAAAAAGTGATGCCGAAACTCGAAACGCCCAGCATGAAACTGCTGCTTAAATTGCCATACGTCAATAATGTGATCAAAAACAAGGTGCGACAGACCATGATTGATGCTTTTGGCGGTAATTTTATGGAGGTGATTGTAGGTGGTGCGGCGTTCAACCAAGAGGTCGAAAAATTGCTGAAAGATATTCAGTTCCCATACACCGTGGGCTACGGCATGACGGAGTGCGGCCCCATCATCTGTTACGAGGATTGGCGCAAATTTGCCATGGCTTCGTGCGGTAAGGCGGCACCGCGCATGGAGGTGAAGGTGCTGTCGCCCGACCCGCAAAACATCGTTGGCGAAATCGTCTGCAAAGGCCCGAACGTGATGCTGGGTTACTACAAAAACGAAAAAGCCACGGCGCAAGTGATCGATGCCGACGGCTGGTTGCACACGGGCGATCTCGGCATTATCGATGCCGAAGGCAACGTCTTCATCAAAGGCCGCAGCAAAAATATGTTGCTTGGTCCGTCGGGACAAAACATCTACCCCGAAGAGATTGAGGACAAGTTGAACAACATGCCGTTTGTGGCCGAGAGCATCGTGGTGCAACGCAACGATAAATTGGTCGGCTTGGTTTATCCCGACTTCGACGAGGCGTTCAAACAGGGTGTCAAAGACGAAGCACTGACACAGTTGATGGAACAGAACCGATTGGAAGTCAATAAGTTGCTGCCGGCTTACGAACAGATTACGGCCATCGAAATTTATCAGGAAGAGTTTGAAAAGACGCCGAAGAAGAGCATCAAACGTTTCTTGTACAAATAATCGAACGAACGATAAACGTGGAGCGCGAGGTCTGCCGAGGCAGGCCTCGTGTCGTTTTAGCGTCCGAATATCACGTCCAATGTTTCTTCAATGGAGTGCGTGGTGCGTCCGGCCACAACAAAGTGGTCGGCGTGTGCTTCGATGCACAGCGTGGCATCGGGGGTTACGCGTATGCCGCAGCGCAAGAGAGCGCGTTCGAGCCACAAAGCCGCGGTGCCGTTACCACGGATAGCGACCGTCAGGTTGCCCAAAAGCGGTTCAATTTTGCAGTGTCCGTCCGTTTCGTCGAAACGATAGGCGGTGCTGCCGAAGGTTTCCTGAAATTTGCCGGTGCGCATCAAATCTTCGGGAATGCCCGTTTCAACGCCATGGTTGCTCATCAGCCAGATACGGTCGGCCATTTGCAGGGCGAGATCGAGTTCGTGGGTCGATAAGATGAACGTTTTGCGCGTATTGACCGACAATCGGCGCAGCAGCAGCATTATTTCGACGCGGTTGGGCAGGTCGAGGTGTGCGGTTGGCTCGTCGAGCAAGATGAGCGGCGTGTCCTGCGCCAAGGCTTTGGCTATGATGCCGCGTTGTTTCTCGCCATCGCTCACTTCGTTGATAAAATAGTGCGCTTTGTGCCACAGATTGACTTGTTCCAAAGCGGTTTGGACAATGGCTCGGTCGTTTTGTCCAAGATAACCGTTCCAACCGGTGTATGGGAATCGGCCTGTGGCCACCAAATCGTAGAGTGTCAGATTTTCAACGGCGATGTTGTCCGTCAGTACCAGCGATAGCAGTGTGGCGCGTTTGGCATTCGAGAGTTGTGCGATGTCCTGCCCTTGAATGTGTACGCTGCCGCCGAGCGGTTTTTGCAGTCCGGCCAAAGTGCGTAGCAATGTGCTTTTGCCGGTGCCGTTGGTGCCGGTCAGGCAGATGAGGTCGCCACTGTTGGCTGTCAGATTCAGGTCGTGCTGAATGACCCGTTTCCCGTAACCGATGTCCAAATGTTGGGTTGCTAACACGTTATTTTTGTTTGATGATAATCCAAATGATGATGGGCGCACCAACCAATGCGCTGATGGCATTGATGGGCAGCGTATAGCCTTGATCAGGCAGTTGTGTAGCCATATCGCACAACATTAGCAGCGAGGCGCCGCACAAGATGCAGCCGGTCAGTGTGATGCGGTGGTCGGCGGTGCGAAACAGCCCACGCACCAGATGCGGCACGGCCATACCGATGAATGCTATCGGGCCGGTGAATGCCGTGGTCGTGCCGGCCAACAGTGCCACTGCCACGATAATCAGTATGCGTGTGCGTGTGATGTTGATGCCCAAACCTTGTGCATAATTTTCGCCCAGCAGCAGACCATTTAGCGGTTTTTGTAGGGCGTAGGCCAGCAGCAGCCCGATGACCACCAGGGGCAGCATCACCCACATGTAGTTCCACCCGACGGCCGACAGGCTGCCAAATGTCCACACAACGAACAACTTCAGCGAATCGGGGTTGCTCGCATTTTGGAGAATGGTAACCAGCGAGCCGGCTATCTGCCCGAACATGATACCGACAATGAGCAACGACACGGCTTGGTGTACCCGAAACGACACGGCCAGCACCAACAGCAGCACCAACACGGCGCCGATGATGGCGGCGCATACCAATCCCCCACCGCTTTGTGCAAATGTGATGGGCAACAGGCCGCCTGCAAGCAGATAAACAGCCACACCAAGACTTGCGCCCGAACTGACGCCCAATACATACGGGCCGGCCAACGGATTGCGGAACAATGTTTGCATGATGAGCCCGGCTACCGAAATGGCTGCACCGGTAACGATGGCAGTCAGCGCTTTGGGCAAACGAAAATTGTAGATGATGTTGTGATAGAGTTCGTTGTCCGACACCAGCGCATCGAGTGGCACGCTGCCGAAACAGACATCGCATACGAATAACAGGCCTGTAACAATGACCAAACCGGCAAACAGCAATATGGTGTGTCGGCGGCTCATGGCGTCAGTTTATTGATGTAGGTTGGTGTGTAGGTGCCAGACTCGGCAGGATGCAACGCCCAAATCAAATCGTTGAGAATAACATCGGGATGCACCACGCCGCTCTCCCAAAAGTCGTTGGCGCCGCCGTTGCGTGTGCGTGCGTAGAAACCATAAACACGGTCGTTTTTAGCCGCTTTGAATAATTGATGCCGCTCGTCCATGGCGAATAGTTCGTGCATGGTGGCCGTAGGCGCATTCAGCCACACGTCGGCTTGCGCAAAGTGCATCAAAACGGTTTCGAAATTGAGCGGCAGACTGCCGTTCGAGGTGTTGTCGCTGTAGAAATAGTTGGCGCCGGCATCGGCGAATAGTTGCCCCATGTAACTCTGTCCACCCGGCATGTACCATGTGCCTTTGAAATTGCTGCCGGCCATTACGGTGGGTTGCGTCGGCATCAGTTGCGCCGCTATTTTTGCTTCGATGTAGTTGTTTTCGATGGTGTCGAAATAGGCTGCTGCCATGGATTCTTTGTCGTAGAATGCGGCCACAAGTTTCAGCCATTCGGCGCGCGCAAGGGCGTTAGGTTCTGTCCATTCGTTGTTGTAAATCAGCGTAATACCCGATGCGGCCAATCGTTTGGCGTTGTTGTCTTGTTGGTTATAACTTGCCAACATCAGGCCGGCGGGTTTCAGCGCAAGCAGTCGTTCGGTGTTGGTGTCGAAGGCGTCGCCCAAACTGACGATTTGCTTGTCGGCGTACCGTTGTCTGATGGTGTCGTTGTAGGCAAGTTCGGGGTTGCAGATGCCGCTGATGCGATGCAATTCGCCAATGATGTCCAAAAAGGCGTAGTGCGTACACGACGTAACGGCCAAATGGTCGAGCGGAATGCGTATCTTGGTGCCGTTGGCGGGCACATCTATCGTGTCGGATTTGACCAGATAATAGGTCGCCAGCACCGCATCGTCAATCCATGGACTGTTTATTGTAATGCGCTTGTAATCAGCAAAATAATCAACCTTAAACCCATGCGCATATTTGATGGTTAGGGTAGAATCGGGGGTCGCAGCCTCGGCGGCCTGTTGTGTACGGTGGCGTCCGCAGGCGGTCAGCAGTAGTGTGCCAAGAATTATTGTCGAGAGTACATAGCGTTTCATGCCTGCAAAGATAGCAAAAAATGCTGACATCTGTTAGTGTCGCGTTGTCGTTTTCGACATCATACAAAAAGAAACAGCCGTTGCCGGCTGTCTCTTTCGTAGTTTTATGCAAGTGCTGTGTTATTTTGCCTGTGGCAGCACGGTGATGCGCACGATGCGGTTGAATGATCCTTCTTCGTAAACTTGTTCGCGGTCGCCTAACGGATTGATGGTGATTTTGTCGTCGGCTATGCCATATTGTTCCACGAGGATGCGGCGCACATTTTCGGCGCGCTGTGTGGCCAATTGCTCGTTGATTTCCGGCGTGCCCGTGTCTTTGTCGCAGTAGGCGTCCAAGCGCAAAGTAACATCGGGATAGGCACTGACAAAGGCTGCTACGTTGTAGTATTGCGTGGCGTAGTTTTGTTTCGGAGTGGCCGAACCGAGTGCAAATTCGATGAGCGCAATCTGAAATGGTTTGTCGAAAGTGCCTTGCGTGGCTGCTGCCGACAGGTCGGTGGTTGTAATCGGTGCGCCGCGTTCGATGATGCGCTCGGTGTGGTGGTACACATGTATTGTATCAACCCGTGCGTAGTTGTTGCTGTTTCGTGCAGCCGCTTTGTCGTTGCTTTTCTGACGTTGTTTGTACGCAAAACGGTGTCCGCCGAAGTTGTACGAAAACCCGACCGAAATCGACAAATCTTCTTGTGCCACAGGACCGGCATGTTGCGTGTAGCCTTCGGCCATGATGGTGGTAGCCAACGCCAAATTGACGTCCCAACAATCGGTGATGCGATATTTGCCCATCAGGCCGAAATGGCCTGTCAGACTGTGTTGTGCAGGCACGCCCTGATTGGCAAACCCATACAGGTAACCAATCCCGACGAATGGCACCACGTCCCACTTACAAGTTTGAATGTACCCTTTGTTGATGCACGACGACAGACTCAGCAATACATCGACATGCGGATTGATATAAAAGATATTGAAATTGCTCGACCCGTCGGCAAGTGGCGTTATTTGCGCGATGTCAAAGTTCCATTTTCCTATATCATCCGCCGAGGCTGCGCCTTGCCACCAGAATGATTTGATGCCTACTTGAAAACCGAAGTAGGGCATTATCCACTTACCCGCCGTCAGCGATAGCTCGGGACGCATGCTGTTGGTGGCATCTATGTCGGGGTTTTGCTGCCGACTCTGATTAAACAATATATCGCCTCCGAGCATCAGCGAGAGAAACCAATCGGAATCGGCTTTCCCTGCCGCATTATACACGGTGTCGGTCTGCGCAAACGTGTGGCAGACGACGATGGTTGCAAGCAAAAAAACAGATAGACGTTTCATAAATTCAGATAACGGTTAGTGTGAGTTGATGCGGTTGAGCGGTAGTGCCTATGATGGCGCCGCTTTTGATGACGACTGGCTCCGATGATTGATACATATAGCCCGTGCGGCTGCTCCAATAGCGGAAGTACGCCGGCGATTCTTCCTCGGCGTTGGCCACGGGTATCGAAAAGTTGAACAGCCCATCTTCCAAATTGGCAACACCGCGACAAACATCGCCCACGAATACGGCCATTTGGTCGTCGTCGCCGATGTAGGGTTGCAAATTGTCCGGCAGGGCAATGACGGCCGTAGCACCGATGTATGATAATGAATCGGGTTGCGTAAATGTCCATTGCGGATTGTCGTATTTGGTGATAACCTCTTTTTTGCGGCAGGCGCTCATAACTGCCACCAGCAAGATGGCAGTTATGGCGAGCAGTTGTTTCAAGCGCAAGCCGTTTGTGAATGTTTTGTTTATTGTAGTCATAATGTTCTACGATTTAGAATTTGATGAATTTTTGTACTTCTACTTCGTCGCCATGCACAAAGCGCAGGAAATAGGTGCCCTCGACGAGCGAACTAACGTTGATCGACCGCAAAACGAGTCCATCGGTCTTTTCGGGTGCCGAGGTGTACACCACTTTGCCCATCACGTCGTAGATTTCGATGCGTGTCGATGCGTTCGGTTGTACCATGGCCGACACCGTTAATTGTGTTGTCGCCGGTATCGGGTAGATGGTCATGCCGGTGGTCAGCGACGGAGCGTCGAACACGATGTGCAGCGGTGCCGTAGGATCGCCACTGACATTGTCGGGCGTGTAGGCCACCGTGGTGCTCGACAGTGCGGTGCCGTCTTCGCGCACGCGGAGGAAGTGCACTTCGTTCTGCGTGTTGTCGCCCGCTACCGAAATGCAGAGCAACGTGCGGTTGTCGTACACAACGGGAGTTGCCTCGCCGCGAATTTCGCCATCTACCACAGCATAGAGTTTGTCGGTGGGTTGCACATCATCGGAGTAGCCGACTATCGACATGTTGTGCGGATAGTTGTGCGCGGTGTATTGTGGTGCACGACTTACGGTCGATGCTTTCGACGGATAGGTCAGCTTTTTGGCCGTAGCAGCCGTACTCTTGAGCATATAGCCTTCGTTGGGCTGCATCGTTTCCAACGAACCGATCCATTCGTTGCCGTAGTACATCGCAAAGCCGTCCTGCGATTTGATGATGTCGCCATCGGCAGCATCGTAGCCGGCGAGTGCCGACTTGACACTGAGCATGGCTTGCGGCAGATAGGAGATGTAGTTCCAACGATTCGGCGCAATGGTTATCGACAGCGAGGTCGGGTCGATTTCGGTACCGCTGACGGCCAATGTCTTGTCGGCATTGACGTGGAAGAGATACATCTCGCTATTGTTGAACGATGTCAAGCGGCCACCGGTTACCCACATTTGTTTTGCTTCAACATAATCGGCAAACGCGGTCAGATTCTTGACGGTTTCGCCGTCCTCCCAAGTGCCTTCGGCCAAGGCGGTGTTGATGTCGTTCAAATCGTCGTTAGCCAAGTTGAACGAAACCCAATTCCAACCTTTGCTCAAGTTGATGTTGGCAAAAATCAGTGCGCCGCCATCGAAGATGACCGGATCCATCGGTGTGCCGACAATTTGCTGCGACGCAAACGTGATGGGTTGCGACGGCTCGGCTTGGTAGATGATGCCTGTCGAGGCATCGTACATACGGAAGATCATCGGTTTGGTCGATTTGGCGGTGTGCGAATAGACGGTGAGCAGTACATAATACATGTCGGTCGCCTTATTGTACGACGTGCGTGCCACACCGATGCACTCTTTGCCGTCGAATGCGGCGAGTATGTCGTTTTCGTCCATCGAGAATACACCTTCGAAGCGCATCTGTCCGAATACGGAACTGTTGTATTCGTAGGCGTTTTTATCGACTGTCCACGTTGGTTCTTCGCCGGTTACCACTACATTTATCGACAACGGCTCGCTTACATTCTGTGCATCTACCAGATAGACGACTTCGTTGTATGTGCCCACATTCAGGCCGCTGTTGATGCTGAATTCAATCGTGGCCGATTTGGTCGGGTTGAGCGTGCCGGATTCGGGTGTGGCTGTGAGCCACGACGGCAAGTTCTCGATGGTGTAGTTCTGCACGAATCCACCTTTGTTTGTAATGCCGACTTTGAATGTGTACTCGTCGTACTGTTTTTTCTGGATGTTGATTTCGTCCTCTTGCCACATCAGTTGGTTGCGGTCGATATAAGCCGACCAAGTGATAGGCGACAAGATGCTGTTGCCGTTCACGTCGCGCACGTCGGTAGCCGTAAAGTTTACGATGGTGTTTTCGATGCGGTAATCATCTTCTTTGAGTGTGATGATCAGTGCGTCGTTGTTGACCACAAAGTCGTAAAGCAATTTGCTGACGGCGCCTTTGGTCTTGACGGGCGCAATGTCCGACGATTGGATGGTGTTGCCGTGGCGTGTTACGAGTAAACTGTCGTTCGTAACGTAGTCTTTCAGCGTGTATTGCAATTCGGGCACACCTTGGAACGTGATGTAATGCTCGAACGGATAGTAGGCCAACAGACCTAATTCGCTGCCATCGAGTTTTTCATCATCGAGTTGCTCCATTTGCGCTTGTGTGCGATAGAGTTTCCACAATCGGATTTCGTCTATCGAGCCGTTGAAGAAACGGTCGATGACCATGTGTGTGTCGTTGGGAATATCGTGCCAGCCGCAAGCGCCGACAAAGATGCGGTCGCTGGATATGCCGCCAACCATATCGGCTGCGAGGTACGTTTGCATCTTACCGTCGATGTAGATGCGTGCATGTCCGTTGGAACGGCTGACTGTGAATGCAAAGTTGTGCCATGTGTCGTCAGCCCAATCGCCCGGTATTATCGTTTCGTAACCGTTGTTGCGATAGCACAATTCGCCGGCTGCGTTCCATCCGACGGCAAACAAGTTTTTCGGAGTTTCCGAAGTGCTGTTTACACCGTCGCCGTTCGACAGCATAATGGCATTGACTTGCGGCGCAGCGGCTTTGAACCAGAATCCGAGCGTATAGTCCATGTCGGCGGTGCAAACGGTAGCCGAACTATTGATTTCGAAATAGCCGCTTTGTCCGTCGAAACGGGTAGCAAAGCCTTCGGGCAAAGCCCATTCGGCGTTGTATAGCACGAGGTTTACGCCACGTGCTTTGTCGGCTGTGGCCGTGCCGCGTGCTTCGTCCATGGCATAGTAACCTATCAGGCCGACATCGTTGCCCGAGAGTTGAATGGCGCTATTGACCTGTAATTGGCCTGCTGTGCGACACGCATTCCAGATGCGGAATTGGTCCACTTTACCGTTGAAATAGCCCGTTTCGGAGGCGATGTCGCGACCGATTTGGAAGAAACCAATGCCGTCGTAGTCGTCCACTGTGGCCTCGACAACGGCTACCCAATTGACATACGCTGTCAGCAGGGAAGTGGCGCTGTTGTAGGTGAGTGCAACGTGATTCCAACTGCCGGCTTCCAATGCCGTTGGCTTGCTGGAGCGCACTGTCGCTTTGCCGAAACGCACCGTAACGTAGTTTTGGGCATCGATGCTGAAGGCAAGGCTGCTGCGTGTGTCGCCATGACTGAAAATGGTAGCATTTTGCGCATAGTCGTGCTTGATCCAGCCTTCGATGGTGAGGTCTTTTGCACTGTAATTCTTGCTGAGCTCGGTTGACAGATAGGCGGCTTTGCCATCGAGTTGAATGGCTACGTCGTGGTTGGTGGCAGCGCCGTTGCGTATGCCTGTTACCGAGAAGTTGTTTTCTGTGAGCAATCCATCGGCGATGGTCTCGTTAAAGTCGAGTCGTATTTCGTCGGTGATGGTCAGAATGCCGTTGGCCGGTTTGGCGGCACCAAACAGGCGCGGGTTGTACATATCTTTGATACCGGAAACGATTTCCGACTCGTTGGCATAGAGTTGATCGTTGATGTTGCAGAACGATACAGCGCGTATGTCGTAGCGTTGGTCGGGCAACTCGTCCATGTGGAAATTGTAGAATATGTTGCCCAAGTTTTCCGACTGAATGCGCAGCGCATTGAAGCCTTTGTTCACCATGGCATCGACCAGCGAGTCGTTGTCGTAGTAGTAGGCCAGCGTAACCCATTCGTCGTCGGATGCGGAGGTGGCTTTGTACTGCAATTCGATATGGTCGAAATCCGTATAGTTGACATCAAAGTCGGTCAAGGTAATCGGCATATAATGGCTTACGATGCCGGCGATGGTGTCGGCGGCGCATTTGGTGTTGTATGTCCAATTGTTGGATGGCGCACCAACGCGTACGCTTGTGCACGACGGCGTGAAATGCGCTGTTACATACACCGTATCCGATATCAGCGGAATGAAACTGTTCGGGTCGTTCTGACATTGCGATATGAGGATAACACCCAACGAGTCATAATTCAGCACAGTGCCTTTGCGCACGGAGAGCGTCTTTTGCAGGTCGTCGCCGGCGGGCACATGATATGCCAAGCGCGATCCCGAAAGCGGGTTGCCGTCAATCGTGATGATGGCGCCGTTAGGATTGGTTCGGTCGTATGGTATGATGTCGAACGTTTGGTCTTCGCCGGTTTCGGAGTTGTTGCGCAAGTGCAGCATGAATGTGGCGGCTTCGCCCGAAGGAATGTTCTCTTGGAAATTTTTGTCCACGGAGAGTGTCGGTACTTCCAACTGCATGGTGGCTGCGTCGATCACTTCTGTTTCGTGATTTTTCCAGTGTACGGCAGTGTATTCGCCTTCGTAGGGGCAACTTGTGGCACCGCCGCGTGTGCGGAACACAAAGGTCGGGAACGACTCTTTCATTTCGACGCTGTTTTCGTTGGCTGCGCCGGAACCCAAGCCGGGGCCGCTGACGCCATATTCTTCGTCGGACGATTTCCAACCATTGTTTTCGTACAATACGTCAACCGACAGGTAATCGTCGTCGCCCGATTCGGCCAGGACGAAACCTTTGGCGTGCGAGGCCTCCATCTCGTCGGTAAATTCGCCGCCTTGTACCATGCCTGTATGTTCTTCGAATGCGAACGTCGTTTTATTACCCATCACGTTCACCATGAAGTCGTTGGAAACGATGGCGCCTACCGTGATGTCGAACGAATTGACGGACGACACAATGGTTGAATATTGTTCGCTGTATTCGATGGGCGAACCGGCGTGGAACGAGTAGTTTTGCAGTAGTTTGCTGGCTGTTGCTTTGATACTGTCGTTGTCCGACATCACCTTGTACCACTTGTCTATCGACTGGTTGATCGATGCTACCGAGTCGATTTTGTTAGCGGCAAGGTAGGCGTTGTAGTAACCGGGCTGACCGAAGTTCTCATCGCCGGCCGGCACGGTGGACATGTAGTAACAGCGGTTATTGATTTGGGCAGAGTCCTGCAAGGTGGCTTCGTCGCGCGTGCCGGGCAGCAGCAATAGGCTGTTGCGCACATCTTCCAAGTTGGGTATCAGCGTCTGTTCGAGATAAATTTGCGGATAAGCAAATAGTGTATTGAACGATTGCGACATCGACAGACCGCGTGTTTGCACGAGCGCATATTTGTCATTGCTGATATAAGTACCTACATAGGCATCGGCACCTAATTTGTCGTAGGTGGCTTTTGGCACGATGGTGCTGACCAACGTGCTGCCAAAGGTGATGTTGGTCGAGTAGCCGACATATACGTCGCCGTTGGCGCCGACATATAGCGGGTCGTCGCTGGTTTGGAAACGCTGCGTAACGGTGGTTACCGTGGTTTTGGTGTTGCTGCCGGTGTATTGTGCCGACTGCTTGATACCGGCACTGACACCTGTTTCAGCTTCAGATGCTGTGGTTGCACTACCGCTGGCTTGCCCGGGTGTTACAGCCAATGTGATGGCCATAGCACCTGAATTGTAGCCCTCTGTCCATATTTCGGTACCTTCGTGTTCGAGTCCGCCGCGGTAGGTGTTGCTCTCGGTAAAGGTGGTGCCTTTTTCGAGGTACGAATAGGAGTTACTTCCCGGTGGGTCGCGCAGCACGGTCAGCAGTTTGTTGGGACCGGCGGTTACGAAATTGACGCCCGTCTGATGGCAACCCAAGATGTAGGCTTCACCATTCTTGTTGCCCATCGGGTTTTCCCAATTGACGCTGGTCGGATTGTCGGATTCGCCGTAAACGAATGTGGCATTCACCGAGCCGGTGGCGTTATCCATGGTCGGTTGGTCAATGGTTACCTGCCAATAGTTTTCGTCGGCTACCAGCGTGTCGGAGTAGGCAAAGTGTTGGCTGCCGAAGCCCACTGTGGCGTCCTCTACCGGCACACGGTCGATTTTGGTCGAGTCGATGTGTCCTATGGCATCGGTGTAGTACAAGAACTCTTCGAATATCTCGTAGCCGAAGAAGTAGGTCTCGTTCTGCGTGAATACCGGTTTGTCAAACAGATATTTGTCGGTGGCGGCATCGTACAGCAATACGGTGTCTTTTTCGCCTACAAGGTTGGTGGTTATTGTCGTTTCGTCGCCGAAATAGGGCATCGAATTGCCTTGGAAGTCGCGTTGTTTGACTTCGATTTGCGCACGATAACGTTTGGTAAATACCTGTTTCTGCATGTAAGGCACCGAGTCGGTGTATTCCACCACTTTGTATCCTAACGCTTCGTTGTCAGGGTCGATCAATGCAGAATCCTGATAGGTGTAGGTTTCGTATGCGGCTCTCACGGCGTTCGTCAAATCGAGGTCGCTCTTGTCGCCGGTAATAGCGTCGTGCTTATACACGCCCAATGTTACGGTATATTGTTCGGGATATACCGGCGCTACAAATTCACCCGTTTCGTTATTGACATGGATAACGATATTTCCGCTATTGTAATCGACAGTGGTGGTTTTCGGCGTTTCGCCGGCATGGCTGGTTAGCACATGATGGTCGATGCTTACCGAGTGTCCCAGCGTATCGAGTGCATAGGCCACGCGTTTTGGCGTGAGGGTAACGGTCATATTGTCGGACAGGTTGTTTTTCGACAAACCGAAGCCTACGGGATAAGCCTCCTGAACGGGACCGCCGCAGATACGTCCGATGTATTGTACTTTGGTGATGTCTTCGAGCAAAAGACCCGTTACTATGTCCTGATAGTTGCGGTCTTGGCCGTTCGATTGCGTGATGCGACCATCGTTGAGGAACGTGTGGCCGTCCTTCATAACTCTGACTTCGTGAACGCCCACAGGCACGTTAATTTCAAATTTACCTTCGGCGTCGGTATAAATCCATTCGCCGTTGGATTTCATGGCTGTTACACCATCGATGGTGAAATATGCTCCCTCAACAGGATAAGTACCGCCTTGATAAACAACTGTACCTTTCACTTTGAACGAACTGTTATCCACGAAGTTGACGGTGTGGCTCTGCGTATTGCTGTTGATAAAGCGGATTTCGGACGACGGGTCGAATTGGTGTGTGCCTTTGCGCGGATAGAGCGTGTAGGCTGTACCGTTGCCGTAGTAGGGCACGGCGCGTATAGCGTATGTACCCGACACGTCCGTCAAGGCTTTGTAGCCCAACTGATTGATGGACGGGCATACGTCGGACAGCGTAACGCCGGACAATGTGCCGTGGTGCTCGTTGTAGTTGCTGCCGACATACGATTGATCGTAGAAGGCTTCGCTGGAGATGTAGTCGAACGTGTAGTAGGCTGCCAACTTACTCTCGTTGCCTATCAGGTAGCGTGTGTAGTCGGTGGCTATTTCGTGGCTGCTCAAGGCTCTGTTCCAAATGCGTACTTCGTCGATGTTACCTTTGTAACTTTCGCCGAGCGTAACCGCATAGGTCGATTTTGTCGGTGCGGTGGAGCAATTCCCCGAGGTCGCAAGGCTGTCGTTTATATAAAGGTAGATTTTGCCGTCGTCCTTGTCGTACACACCCGACAGGTGCGTGAATTGCGCATCGGACAGGGCTTTCTCGGCACTGATTTTGGCGGTGCCTACACTGAAATAGGGTTTGCCGGCACTGATGCCCAAATCGTACATGCTTCGTTTGTAGATGATGTGCTGTGTGGTAGCGGACGATACATCAGCCGGTTTGATCCACGCTTGCAGGGTTACGGGCAAACTGTTGTCGGACAGCAGCGTCGTGTCGTCCACTTTGGCGGTCGAACCCGAACCGCTGAAGTAGAGGCTTTGGCCGGAAATGTCGTCTGTGGTTTCGAGGCGAACCTCGACGGAATCGACTGCCTGACCGTCCTGGAAAGTTACACGACCATAGAAATCGCCCGTCGGTGTACGGAAACCGATGGTATAGAGCGTGTCGGCCGACGACAAAACGTTGCCGCCGCAATTCAGCAAACCATAAACACGATATTCGTACATGGTGCCGGCCAGGCTTGTGGCGTCGTTGATGAGGTAGGTCGATGACGTGCTGCTGGCGCTGACCGATTGCACTTGCTTGAATATATCGTTCGTGTTGTAGATGCGCCGCTCGATGATGTAGTTGTCGAACGAACCGGTGGTTGACCATGTTAATTCCGTTTTGTCCGAGAAATAGCCTTTGCTGGCATCGAAATCGTCGATGGTGCCAAGTACGAACGGCGAAATTTCTTCTTCCGTGTAAATCGGCGTAACGGCTTCGAAATTCTCGTTCGGCATGATGGAGAGTTTGTATGTGTAGTTGTTGCACAAACGTATCATTTTATCCTCGTACTTGCCGGAATTGAAGTCGGCTTTGGTCAGCGTAATTTCGTCGGACGACGAGTAGGTGTTGTTGATACGTGTAAGGGTGAACCGTGTACCATCGCTCCACACTGAACCCGATGTTTTCCAAGTGATGGTGGCCGTCTTTTGGTCGGACGACAGCGTTACATGGGCGTCGGTCGGGCGTGCGTGGTTGGTATTTACGGCAAGGTTGCTGATTTTTTTCGTAAAGCAACTCCATGCCGGTTTATCTTTAGTCGTTGCGCGGTAAATCTCGAAGTCGTATAAGTTGTCTTCGCCCTCTAACAAGTCTACTTGGGCGGAATAACTCGTTACGCCACCTTTGTAGGCCACATATAGGTATTTCGGATAACCGGACATCGTTTTGCCCTCTAAATCTTTTTTCGTATATTTGATAACGAAATTGTCGGCAATGTAGTCGCTGGCCGGCGCATTCGGTATCGACCATGTGAGTTTGATAACCCTCTGGCTGAGATTGGCCTCGGCATCAAACTGATCGACCTGCGGATAGGCTGGAATAACAATTTCGGAACTCTGCGTGTCGTATGATATCTTTTTGTTTCCCGACGGCGTATAGGTCTGATACACAATCACACGATTGGTAACATTGATATTCAATGGGTTGTTGCCATCCACATAGAGATAGAAAGGACCGCTTGTGGTTGAACCACCAACGCTGGTTTTTCCTTCTGTACTTATTTGAGTTTTGCTGGTGTTGCATAGTTTGATGTCGCCGTAAGTGTACGCATTGCCGGAAGCGCTGCGACTCCACGGAATTTTAATGGCCGGACGATTACTCTCGACATCGTAATTGGCTGTAGCCACCGGCGAGGTTACCTGAAATGGCGACCGTTCCCATTGGCACGAGGTGTTCCATGTTTCGCTGACATCTTGGTCTGCTGTCGCACCGCGGCGCCACCATGTACCGGTCAGTTTGGTGGTTACTTCGGTGTTCATCTGAGCCGATGTAATCGGCACATCAAATGAGATGTAATGATTGCCGGAAGTGTTGTCGTTAATGGTTAATCCGCCACTGTTTTGTTTAATCGTTAGAGCACCATCAGAGCTACAATTGAATTTGATTGTGTATGTGCCGCACGTTATCGTCGCACCATCTTTGTTTTCATCATTGGCAAAGCCGCAGTGGCCGTCGCCTATCGAACCCCAACTTTGGTAGTAGCGTATTTCATGGTGGATGACGCCTTCGCTCACCTTCCATTCTACTTTACACCAACTGCGGCTCCAATCATCAGTGGCAAAAGCATTGATGCCTACAAGCATCAGCAGGCATGCCAACACGAGTCTTCGTGTAGAGTTTGTTACTTGTTGTTTCATACTTATCTGTTTTTTAGAATTTATTTTCTGTTAAAATGCTATGAGATAACGGATTAACTTTTGTTCCGTTTTGGCGGTCGAAGCCGTGTTGTCCTCGTCCATGTTGAAGGTATAGGCATTTGCCTTATTCGCTTCGGTCGATGACCAATAAATGCCTGCCGTATTCAACAGCGTAGCCGTCGGCCGCTGGTTGGTGATGTAGGCGTTGATGTCGGTCAGTCTGTTCTGAATGCTCACCCATTCGTCTGCCGAAGGTATGTACCAACCGGCTCCTATGGTTTGCGCCTGCTGCAACAGCGGATATTTGGACGGGTCGGCTTGCGCGGCCATTTTTTGCGTATTGGCACTGCCGTCGTCCATGGAGTTGGCACCTATCGAGTCGGTATCTACCGTGCACCATGCCAATTTGTACTCGGCCAACGTGATGGCATAGCCGTGTATGCCGCCCGTGTTGGTGGTATAGACAATGCCGAGCGTGTCGCCGCCCACAATGTACAAATCGCCCGGTTTATAACTGATTTGGTTTTCGTCTTTGCTGGTCGTTTCTGCCCACGACAGGCGGCGCATCGGGCGCACACCGTATTTGGTGGCTTTCGCATCGTCGAACGCATTGCCTTTGGTTACCGTAAAAGTTTCGCCACCGGAGGTAGTACTATAATCTTTTGCCGTAACGGCGTAAGCAAAGTCGCGGCCGCTCTCGGTCGATGTCCAATAGACGCTCTGGTTGATGGCTTTGGCGCCGGGTATGCTGTTGAGTTGCGTGTTGAGTACATCGACATTGGCAACGATGTTCAGCATCTCTTTTTGCGAAGGCAGATACCACGAGTCGCCGACGGTGGCGCAGGTTTTGAATGCCGGATAGGCTGCTCCCCAGTTGCTTATATTTTTAATGGTGGTCATGTTGGTCAGGCCGTTGTTCTGGCTGGTACTTTTCGTTTCGGTTGGCAACGTGCCTGTGTAGCCGTCGTTCCAGCAGCCATCTACTGCTAACGGGTCCCACTGCACGGAGGCGAAGTCGGTCAGTCCCACTATTTTTGCAAATCGCCCAACGGTCGATAGTTCGCATACGATGCCTTCGGCTTCGCCTGCGGCGTTGAAGTAGATGTCGCCCACTTTGTAGGTGGTGGCGGTGGTGTTTGCCCAATCGGGTTCAACCCACGCTAATTGGCCGTCCGCTATGGCGAGGAATTGTCCCTCTTCGCCCAACGGCAAGGTCTTCCATTGGGATTCGCTCCAATAGAGAATGTCGCCTTCGGCCGATCCTTGCGGTCTGCCCGATATATCGTCCCAAACGGGTTTGCTGCCGGCGTCGGGCGCATATTTGGCTATCGAATCTTGCAGATTCGGTTTGTCGCTCAAATCGTTGTAACTGCCCGAAAATGAGCCGTTTTCCGATAGCGTTGGTTTGTCTGTCAGGTCGTTGTAACTGCCCGATGTGGCTACTTTGGCCAAGGCGGGCGCGTTTGTCAAGTCGTTGTAACTGCCCGATGTGGCAACGTTGGCCAATGTAGGTTTGTCTTGTAGGTCATCGTATTTGCCTGTGGTTGCCACGGTTGCGAGCGTCGGTTTGCCGTTCAAGTCGCTGTAGTCGCCCGACGTGGCCACGGTGGCGAGTGCCGGTTTGTCTGTCAAGTCGTTGTAACTGCCCGATGTGGCTACAACGGCCAAGTCCGGTGAGTTTGTCAAGTCGCTGTAGTTGCCCGAAAATCCGTACACTCTGATAGAGTCTTTGATGTTCGGTCGTCCGCTCAGGTCGCTGTAGTCGCCCGAGAAAGTGCCGTCTGCCGATAGGCTTGGTCTGTCTGTCAGGTCGTTGTAACTGCCCGAAGTGGCTACTTTGGCCAAGGTGGGCGCGCCTTGCAGGTCGCTGTAATTGCCTGTAGTTGAAACGGTTGCGAGCGCCGGTTTGTCTTGCAGGTCGTCGTATTTGCCTGTGGTTGCCACGGTTGCGAACACCGGTTTGCCGTTCAAGTCGCTGTAGTTGCCAGACGTGGCAACGGTTGCGAGTGTCGGTGTGCCTTGCAGGTCGCTGTACTCGCCCGTAGTGGCCACTGCGGCCAATTCGGGCGTGTTGGTCAAGTCGTTGTAGTTACCCGAAAAACCACCTCCGCCGTACGCAGGAACATCTACCAAATCGTTGTACGATACAGGCTCGGACAACTTGGCAGCCGTATTGGCGTACAAAGCGTATGGCACGCTCAATAGTTGCGTTGTCGATTGCGTTGTGAACGAAAACCCGCCGTCAGGGTCAACGGCGATGGTCAAAAAATAAGGACCGTTAGCCCAATCAATCGTAGCGAAATCGCCAATGATGGGTGTCCCAACACCGAGTTTCAGTGTAACAAGACCGTTGGCATTCGTTTTGCCCGAGAAATTCTCCGAGTAAACCGTTGTGCCGTCGGTACTGCCTTGGAGAATGCTTGCCTGTACCGTAACGGTACGGTCGGCTGCAATAGTGCCTTGGCTGGTACGAACTACAGCCTGAAAAGTCATGGCTTCGGGTGCTTGCGCAACGCAAAGACTACACCCTGCTATGACCATCAGGAATAGTAAAAAACTTCTTTTGAAAAGATTTGACTTTGTTGTCATTTTGTTTTGCATTTATTTTTTGATAATTTGGAAAGTATTTTGTTGTAATTTATCGGCTGTTATCAGGCGCAATAGATATATGCCTGCCGGTAGTGTACTGAAATTCAACGTGAAAGTTGCAGGTTGGCTCGTGGCGCGCATAATTATCTGACCATTGCTGCCAATCACTTCGCAATCGATGGGCTGTTCGCCGGTCGTCAGTATATGCAACAAAGCAGATGTAGGGTTGGGATACACACTGACATCTGCTTGCAAATTGTTTTCGACGTTCGGAATTTGGTCGATGGTCAACGGATACGTTTGCAACACGCCTATCGTAATCGAGCCTTCGCTGCTCTCGGCATAACCGGCCACCGCCTGCCCGATACTGTACGTCATGTCCGGACCATCGGCGCCGGTGGTAACGACCGCCGTCTGAGCCGACAAACACACGCTGACGCACAGACAACAAACGAGCGACATGAAACGTTGTGTTCGGCCACTTAAAATTTGTATGCTGTACAACATAATTTTTACCTTAAAAATTCGGCTGCAAAGTTACATAAAATTTTTGATATTATGTACGATTTTGGCTAAATTTTTTAGCATTTTTTTTTTTTTTGAAACTATTTAATTTTATAGAATTATTTAATAATCAAATTATTAGTGGTTTTTATAGTCAATTTATGCACCAAAATGCGAAAAATACGTAAAAACTCGTATTGTGATAATCAATATTTTGTTGTAACTTTGTGGCGTAATCTTAATATGTTTAATTATGTTCAAAAAATTATCTTTATTAGTAGTTGCATCTTTGGCGTGCGTGTCGCTGATGGCGGCGCCTGCCAACGCCCAAAAAGTGCAGAAAGAGTCGCGTTTCGCATGGCTGAAAAGTGTGGAACAGCAGGCTCCGACAAAAGCGCCTGCGGTTGTGCCGCAGCCACAGCGCGAACGTAGCACGGTCGAACCAAGA
Organism: Paludibacteraceae bacterium; assembly: GCA_051870755.1. Taxonomy (GTDB): domain Bacteria; phylum Bacteroidota; class Bacteroidia; order Bacteroidales; family Paludibacteraceae; genus W0P28-013. The sequence continues at coordinate 87,611 of JBJECE010000018.1, forward strand.
CCGTTGAGAAGTGTGCAGAATCAACAAAAAAGTTTGTTCAAAGCACCGGTGGTGAGTAACGACACCATATTTATTACTGAACAAGATTTGCCTTACACCGTCGATACCCGCCTCTCGGCAAACGCGGTGGTGGCGCTGAAACTGTCCGAAAAGACCAAAGTCGCTGTGTCGGTGAGTGCCGAAATGGCCGGCGAGTGGTATGCCTTGCAGGTCGATGGCGTGCAGGTGGGTTCGGGCATGACCGTGCTTATTCACGAGTGGCCGGCCGGCCAAGTGGCTGTGCTGCCGGTGGCGAATTACGATCAATATGTAGGGCGCCCGTGCAAACTTGCTTTCAGTGTGGTGGACGATGCCGACATCGTGTCGAGCATCACCGATTTGGCGGTCGATACCGTTAAATCGCTGCCGTTTTCGGCCTCCGAAACCGCGCCGCAAGCCGTGAAATATCTGTACGTCATGACAATGGACGGCTTCGATTTTTATTGTCCGATAGCTGCCAAGGCGTTCTACTACCGGGCACCTAAAGATTTGAAGTATGCGATTACGGCGTCGGATATTATCTGTTCGCTGGATGCGGCTTTGACTCCTGTCATGGAAAATTACGGCACGCCTGCCGTCAATAAAGACGTGAAGGCCGACTCTGTTTCGACCTATGTGGTGCGATCGACCGATGGCACGTTCGAGTTCGATATGAAAGAGGGCGAACTGCCCGCCTATCAACTTAATGGCACACCGGAAGTAACGCAGGTGGAACTGCCGTTCCGTTACGAAGGCACTTTGTCGCATGCGTGTACCGGAGCGTGGTTGGGCTTGAAATACGATGCCTATGTGTTTACACTGACCAAACAGGCCCGAGTGCGTGTGTATAATTCGCAGTCTGTCTATGTGTATCTGTCCGATTCCGATGGCTTTGGGAAAGGATTAAGTTATGGCACGTCCGATGTATTGGAGCCGGGTACCTATGTGGTTGAATGTTACAGTGCTTCTGACGAGTTTGCTGCTGTCGATTATTGCTTGTTTATCGATACGGCGGCTGTGGCTTCGTCGGACATTCCGCTTTACGACACCATGCCGTACGATGGCTCGCTTACCGTTGGCAAAACAGCGTATGGCACTATCGTTCGTACCGATGGTCAATTTGTTCAGTTGGGCGCTGATTCCTACGCAACCGGCTTTGCCAAAGGGTTCAAAGTGGAGTTGGAACCGGGCTCCTATCGTGCAGCACTTACTGTGTCGGGCGATGCCGGCGTGGGCAAAGGTGCTGTTTTGGCCGTCTATTCGCAACTGACCGGCACGCTGACCGACGATATTGTGGATTTCGTTGCTGACTATGTATATGATTATCAGCACCAAACCTCTTGCTCGGTGGCGCGCGAATTTTCGGTAACCAAGGCGGGTACTTACTATGTGGCGATTGCCGATTGGTTCGACGATTGCTCCAATAACTATGCGTTGTCGGTCGAGAAGTTCGTGCCCGATCACTTCACCGAGATAACACTGCCGTTTGCTGCCGACGATGTATTGTTTGACCCTACCGATGCCGCTTCGTATTTAGGTTATTTTCAGACCGTAGGCTACGCCTTCCTGGTGCCGCAAGATACGTTGCTCAAAGTGTCGCTGCAATCAGACAACGGTGAGTTTGGAGCGTGGATTACATCCTCGTTAAATGAGTCTTCGGTTGCCGATGTTTATTCGGGCGAGTCGTATGTGTCTGTGCCGGCCGGCTATTGGTATATGCCTATTGTCGAGTGGCGCAATCAAAAAGCGACGTTCAGCATCGCGCTGGAATATTCCGACAAACAAATTACGACCGACACCATCACGCTCGACTCGTTGTTGCATGCCGCCAAAGTGGTCGAGGCTGTCGAAAACGAGGCGCTTTTCTTGGGGTCTAAACCGACCGAGTTGGTCGAAGATATTGAAGGCATAACGCGCTATGCCTACGCCTACAACATGGCGCTCGACTCGGGCGAATGTGTGCGCTTCACACGCACCTGCAATTACGACGAATATCTGTTTGTCTATCGTGCTACGACCGATACGTTCGAATTGTGGGATAAATACGACGATTCCTTCCCTCTGATTGAAGCGAACAGTACCACCAATTACTATTTTGTGGTGTCGTCGTTTGGTGAATGTAGAATGGGCAATATTACCTTGTCGCTGACAAAACTGGCAAAAGACAAAATAATCTCGGTGGACTCAGTGCTGAATCATGCCATCGACATCACGCTGCCGTATCACGCCGAGGGTGAGTTCAGTGATGCATCTGCCGATTATTACGAGGACAGCCGCTATCGCCAAGTGTACCGCGTGCAGTTGACGGAAGGCTCAGTGGCCGAGTTCCGAATGCAGGCCAAGAATTTCAGTTATAATGTTGATCCGAGAATTGAATTCTACGATGCAGATACAAATTTGGTCGATTTGGTCGATTATGGGCTCACCATATCTTATGTGTACGCAGTCGATTCAACTGCCTATTATTATGTGGTACTCACCACTGATGACGAGGGAGGCGAAGGTACTTATTTGTTCGATGCCAACGCTGTGCAGACGACGGTTACCAAGGACGAATTGGTGGCCGCTGCAATGCTGCTCGACCAAATGCGCGGCACACGCACGGCCGACAAACCGCAAGCCAATGGCACCGAAGGCTCGTTCGATTGTTGGTACAACTTGGCGCTGGATTCGGCACAAGTTTTCCTCTTCAGTTTCGAGTCTATGAATAATATAGGCACTTTTGATGTATATAAAAAGGTGGGCGAAACGATGACTGACGTTTCGTGCCCTTGGATAGCCGGTAATACATGGTATCTGCAGGCCGATACGGTGGCAACCTACTATTTGAGAATATCTTTAGCCTCCTCGTTCGATAGTTTGACGTTCGACTACAAAAAGACGGAACGCTTAGACCAACTGCCGGTTCAAACGGTCGATTCCTATCTGCGGCTGAACGGCGTATTCGATACCGACAACTATCATTTGATGGCTATAATGGATCAACCGGCCTTGACTACCGACCTGTATAGCGTGCAACGCAACGCCGGCGAGGGACTCGCACTCATGCGTCGTAATACGCGTGGTGGTTTAATGGTAATGATATCGGAAACGATGATGAGTAGTGATGGCGTTCAAAATCTGCCCGACGCATCGGCCGCTGTAACGGATTCGCTGATCTTGGCGTCCGATTGGAATACAACGGTTTACAATCGTCCCGACTACGACTTCTTGTTGCACACCACCTTGTCATTGGATACGATATTAACACATGCACCGGAACTCGATTTCGCCACTTTGCCTGTCAGCAAAAATGGTACCATCGATCGACTCTTTGCCGAAAATGCTTGGTACTACAATGGCTCTGACAACTATGCCGTATTCGGAGCCTACAAGGTGGATATGAAAGCCGGCCAAACACTTCAATTCACAGGCTCCGGCAATTTTGAATATATGATGGAGGTTTATACCTATGACGGCACCGCATTTAATCCTGTTTCCTATAATAGTGGCTTCGATATGTCGTTCCGGGCATCGAGCGCCGACACCTATTATATTGTATTGCTGACGCAATTGTATGATTATTCGAGCGTGTTCGACCTGTTGGACGGCACCTACGCTTACACGCTGCAAAACCCGATGGTGCTAACCGAAATCGTCGCTGTTGATGTCGATTGCGCATCTGTCGTAACCGACGACATCGAATCGGAAGTTGCTGCACGCATGGCTCTAGTCGAACTGCAACTCACTATGACTGCCCAAAACGGCGCTGTCATCAATGTTGCTAACACGTCGTCGGCTTGGGTGCTCGATGCCGAACTGACCACGGCGTCCTATACCGTAACCTTGCCCGAAGGCTATATCTTTGTCGAAGGTGTTAATCCGACTGTTACGGTGCTGGTTAACCCAGTTACTGTCGATGTGCAGGCCGGCGCAAACGGTACCGTATCGCCCGCCGGCAGCAAAGTGGTGCGCCGCAACTCGTCGATGACGCTCAACATCGCTGCCAACGAAGGCTACGTTGTCGATGCCGTCAAAGTGAATGGCGAACCGGCTTCGTGTGATGTCGTGGGCAAATCGTCCGGCGAATTTACTTTTGTGGCCAATCAGAACATGGCAGTCGAAGTAACATTCCGTCTTTCTACGGCCATCGACCAAGTGCTGACGAAACAGGCTGTAGTTTACACGCAACAGCGCACGTTGGTTATCGATGGTGTTGAGGCCGGAACCGACATCCGCATCTACACAGTGGCCGGCACGCTCATTTGCGCCGACAAAGCCACCTCGACCACGCAGGCATACACCATGCCGACAGCCGGTTTGTACATTGTACGCATCGGTTTGCAGATCGAAAAGGCTATTTGCAAATAGTGACGAAATAGTTGCTGTTAAAGCATTTTTAAGCGACCGGCCGGAGTGTCGGTCGCTTTCTTTTTTGCGAAATACAAAAAAACTTATCAACAACTTAACGCTCTGATTTTATGACAATTATGTTCTTTATAGCAAGTTTTTATAAAAACATTTGGTAGTTTCGTAAAAAAGATGTAATTTTGCAAGCCCAAATAGTGGGAAAAGTTAACAATTTTAGTAATACAAAAATCAGAAAAAATGCCTACAATTCAACAATTAGTTAGAAAAGGAAGGGTTGTTCTGGAAGACAACAGCAAGGCTCCAGCCTTGGATTCTTGTCCTCAACGCCGTGGCGTTTGTGTGCGTGTTTACACGACTACGCCTAAAAAGCCGAACTCTGCCATGCGTAAAGTGGCTCGTGTTCGTCTGACAAATGCGAAAGAGGTCAATGCCTATATCCCCGGCGAAGGACACAACTTGCAAGAGCACTCCATCGTTCTCGTTCGTGGCGGCCGTGTAAAAGACCTCCCCGGTGTTCGTTATCACATCGTTCGTGGTACACTCGATACCGCAGGCGTTACATCGCGCACACAACGTCGTTCGAAATACGGTGCTAAACGTCCGAAAAAATAACCAAACCTATTAAATTAACACAAAGTACTAAAAATTGTTTTTGATTTTTTGAGCCTTGATGAGGGTTGAGTAAATGCGTTCGACGGAACGCGTTGAAGACAAACAGACAGCCAAAACAAAAACGTAATCTTTATTGAAAAATGAGAAAAGCAACGCCTAAAAAACGGATTATCCTGCCGGATTCCGTTTTTAATGAAGTGATGGTAACGAAATTCGTCAACCACTTGATGTACGACGGAAAGAAAAACCTCTCTTTTGAAATCTTCTATGGTGCTCTCGATTTGGTAAAAGCAAAATTACCGAACGAAGAGAAAACTCCTCTCGAAATCTGGAAAACCGCTCTCGACAACATCACACCGCAAGTCGAAGTGAAATCGCGCCGTATCGGTGGCGCTACGTTCCAAGTTCCTACCGAAATCCGCCCGGATAGAAAACAATCTATCTCGATGAAAAACTTGATTATCTTTGCCCGCAAACGCTCGGGACATTCGATGGCCGAAAAATTGGCTGCCGAAATCGCCGACGCATACAATAATCAAGGTGGCGCATTCAAACGTAAAGAGGAAATCCACCGCATGGCCGAGGCCAACCGCGCATTCGCACATTTCCGTTTCTAAATCTTCTAAACAAGCAAAGAGATGGCTAAAAAAGATTTGCATTTTACACGCAATATCGGTATCATGGCTCACATCGATGCCGGTAAAACGACCACTTCCGAACGTATCTTGTTCTACACCGGTTTGACACACAAAATCGGCGAAGTACACGATGGCGCCGCCACCATGGACTGGATGGAACAAGAACAGGAACGCGGCATTACCATTACTTCGGCCGCTACTACCACGTTCTGGAAATACAACGACAACAAGTACAAAATCAACCTGATTGATACTCCGGGGCACGTCGATTTCACCGTCGAAGTTGAACGCTCGTTGCGTATTCTCGATGGTGCCGTGGCTACATTCTGCGCCGTGGGCGGCGTCGAACCACAATCCGAAACCGTATGGCGTCAGGCTGACAAATACAACGTGCCGCGTATCGGCTATGTGAACAAAATGGACCGTTCGGGTGCCAACTTCTTCGACGTTGTGCAACAAATCCACGACGTACTCGGCGCAAACCCGTGTCCGATTCAAATTCCGATTGGTGCCGAAGAACACTTCAAAGGCATTGTCGATTTGATTCGCATGAAAGCACTCTATTGGCACGACGAAACCATGGGCGCCGAATACGAAATCGATGAAATCCCTGCCGAATTGCAGGCCGAAGCCGAAGAGTGGCGCGACAAAATGCTCGAAACTCTCGCCGGCATCGACGACGCACTGATGGAAAAATATTTCGACGATCCCGCTTCTATCACCGAAGACGAAATCCGTGCAGCCGTGCGCAAAGGCACACTGTCGATGGAAATCAACCCGATTATCTGCGGCTCGTCGTTCAAAAACAAAGGCGTACAACCGCTGCTCGATGCTGTGTGCGCCTACTTGCCGTCGCCGCTCGATACACCGCACATCGATGGTACCGACCCGCGCGACCCGGAAAAACAACTGACCCGCAAACCCGACGACGACGAACCTTTGTGCGCTCTCGCGTTCAAAATCGCCACCGACCCGTATGTTGGTCGCTTGTGCTTCTTCCGCGTCTATTCGGGACACCTCGATGCCGGATCGTATGTGTTCAACTCGCGCTCGGGCAAAAAAGAACGCATCTCGCGTATCTTCCAAATGCACTCCAATAAACAAAATCCGGTTGACGTAATCGGCGCAGGCGACATCGGCGCAGGCGTAGGTTTCAAAGATATTCGTACGGGCGATACGTTGTGCGCCGAAGAGGCTCCTATCGTACTCGAATCCATCGACTTCCCCGATCCCGTTATCGGTATCGCCGTCGAGCCAAAATCGCAAGCCGACGTTGATAAATTGGGTATCGGTCTGTCGAAATTGGCCGAAGAAGACCCGACGTTTACCGTTAAAACCGACGAACAATCCGGTCAAACCGTTATCTCCGGTATGGGCGAATTGCACTTGGAAATCATTATCGACCGCTTGAAACGCGAATTCAAAGTGGAATGTAACCAAGGTCGTCCGCAAGTGTCGTACAAAGAGTGCATCACTCAAACCGTCGATTTGCGCGAAGTGTACAAGAAACAATCCGGTGGTCGCGGTAAATTCGCCGACATCATCGTCAAAGTCGGTCCGGCCGACGAAGATTGGACCGGCGGTTTGCAGTTCATCGACGAAGTGAAAGGCGGTAACGTGCCGAAAGAGTTTATCCCGTCGGTACAAAAAGGTTTCCAAACCGCTATGAAAAACGGCGTACTCGCCGGCTATCCGGTCGATTCACTGAAAGTTACGCTGGTCGATGGTTCGTTCCACCCGGTTGACTCCGACCAACTCTCGTTCGAAATTTGCGCACAAATCGCATTCAAAAATGCTTGCGCAAAAGCACGTCCCGCACTGCTCGAACCAATCATGAAGTTGGAAGTGGTAACACCCGAAGAGAGCATGGGCGACGTCATCGGCGACTTGAACAAACGCCGCGGACAAGTAGAAGGTATGGAATCGAGCCGCACAGGCGCCCGTATCGTGAAAGCAAAAGTGCCGCTGGCCGAAATGTTTGGCTATGTTACCGCACTGCGTACCATCACATCGGGACGCGCCACCTCTTCGATGGAATTCTCACATTACGCCGAGGTATCGACATCGATAGCCAAAGCCGTAGTCGAAGAAGCTAAAGGTCGTGTTGATCTCTTGTAAACAATAAAACAGAGAATCGCGGCGCATTAGCGAATGACTCTTAATGCGCTTGCGATTCTTCAAAAAAACATAATCAGTTAACATCTAAAAACAAAATGAGTCAAAAAATCAGAATCAAACTCAAATCCTACGATCACAATTTGGTCGATAAATCGGCCGAAAAAATCGTAAAGACAGTGAAAGCTACAGGTGCAGTCGTTAGCGGCCCAATTCCGCTGCCAACACACAAACGTATTTTCACCGTAAACCGTTCGACATTCGTCAACAAAAAATCGCGCGAACAGTTCGAACTCTCGTCGTACAAACGCTTGATCGACATCTACAGCTCGACCACACAAACTGTCGATGCTTTGATGAAACTCGAATTGCCGTCGGGTGTTGAAGTGGAGATTAAAGTGTAATGCCGCGGCATCACGCTTAAACAAACAGAGAATAAATTTACGAAATAACTAAAATTTAATTGAAATGCCAGGATTAATTGGAAAAAAAATCGGAATGACATCCGTTTTCAGTGCCGAGGGAAAAAATATTCCATGCACTGTTATCGAAGTTGGTCCATGTGTGGTTACGCAGGTTAAAACTGTCGAAAAAGACGGCTACAGCGCAATTCAGTTGGGTTTCGGCGACGTGAAAGAAAAACACGCCACAAAAGCCGAAATCGGACATTGCAAAGCCGCCGGCGCAACCCCCAAAGGACACTTGGTTGAGTTCAAAAGTTTCGGTGATGAATTCAAATTGGGCGACACTATCACAGTCGACAAAGTTTTTGCCGACGGCGATTGGGTCGATGCAGTTGGCACATCGAAAGGTAAAGGCTTCCAAGGCGTAGTAAAACGCCACGGATTCGGTGGTGTAGGACAATCGACACACGGCCAGGACGACCGCTTGCGCGCTCCCGGTTCGTTGGGTGCATCTTCTTACCCGTCGAAAGTATTCAAAGGCATGCGCATGGCCGGCCGTATGGGCGGCGACCGCGTAACCGTACAAAACCTTCAGGTTATCAAAGTAATACCGGAACATAATCTTGTCTTGATCAAAGGCTCGGTGCCGGGTGTTAAAGGTTCAATCATTTTAATCGAAAAATAATGGAACTGAGTGTATATAATATCAAAGGAGAAGACACCGGAAAAAAAATCGTTCTGAACGACGAAATTTTCGGCATAGAGCCTAACGACCATGCCATCTATTTGGACGTAAAACAATATTTGGCTAACCAACGTCAAGGCACACACAAATCGAAACAACGTAGCGAAGTGTCGGGTTCGACACGCAAACTCGGCCGTCAAAAAGGCGGTGGCGGCGCTCGTCGAGGCGACATCAACTCGCCACTGTTGGTAGGCGGTGGACGCGTATTCGGCCCCGTACCACGCGACTACAGTTTCAAATTGAACAAAAAATTGAAACAATTGGCACGCAAATCGGCTTTCTCGTACAAAGCGCAAAACGGCGAAATCATCGTGCTCGATACGCTTCAGTTTGATGCACCGAAAACCAAAGATTTCGTTGCAATGACAAATAATTTGAAAATAGCCGATAAAAAAACGCTTGTAATTTTGCCGGAACCAAATAAATTTGTATATTTGTCGGCTCGTAATATTGCAAAGGCAAAAGTTATAACGGCTTCAGAATTAAATACTTACGAAATTTTGAACAACAAAGCTTTGGTACTTACCGAGGCTACAGTTGCCGAAATCGAGCAACATTTTAATGCATAAGGAGGAAAAACACCATGTCAGTAATCATCAAACCTATCGTAACAGAGAAGATGACCCAAAACGGCGAGAAGTTCAATCGTGTTGGTTTTCAGGTACGCCCCGAAGCCAACAAACTTGAAATCAAAGCTGCGGTAGAAGCTCTGTACAACGTAACCGTGGTGGATGTAAACACCTCCAACGTGCACGGCAAAGCAAAAAGCCGTTATACCAAAAGCGGCGTCATCAGCGGACACACGGCTATCTACAAAAAAGCCATCGTAACGCTGAAAGAAGGAGATACAATTGATTTTTATAGCAATATTTAATAAAACAAAATGGCTGTACGTAAATTGAAGCCCTCAACACCGGGGCAAAGACACAAAGTTATTGGTGCGTTCGACACAATTACCGCCAGCGCACCAGAGAAGTCTCTTGTAGGTGGTTTCGGAAAGACCGGCGGTCGTAACAACACCGGTAAAATGACCATGCGCTACATCGGTGGCGGACACAAGAGAAGGTATAGAGTAATTGATTTTCGTCGTACAAAAGATGGCGTACCCGCAACAGTCAAAAGCATTGAATACGATCCGAACCGCTCGGCACGTATCGCTCTGTTGTATTATGCCGATGGCGAAAAAGCGTACATTCTTGCTCCTAACGGATTGCAAGTAGGTCAGAAATTGCTCTCGGGCGCCGAAGCCGCACCTGAAATCGGTAACGCGCTCCCAATGGAAAACATCCCGCTCGGTACCATCGTTCACAACATCGAACTGCGTCCGGGACAGGGTGCTGCTCTCGTACGTTCCGCAGGAACATTTGCACAAATCACTTCGCGCGAAGGCAAGTATGTCATCATCAAACTGCCCTCAGGCGAAATCCGCAAAGTACTTGCAGCTTGCAAAGCAACAGTTGGTAGTGTTGGCAATGCTGACCATGCTCTCGAAAAATCAGGTAAAGCAGGTCGTAGTCGCTGGTTGGGACGTCGTCCACGCAACCGCGGCGTAGCAATGAACCCTGTCGATCACCCAATGGGTGGTGGCGAAGGACGTGCTTCGGGTGGACACCCGCGTTCGCGCAAAGGCTTGTTGGCTAAAGGTAAGAAAACCCGCGCGCCAAAGAAGCTTTCGAACCAATTCATTATCGAAAGGAAACACAAATAACGCTTAAAGGACAGTAATTATGAGTCGTTCATTAAAAAAAGGACCGTATATCAACCTGAAACTCGAAAAGAAAGTGCTCACCATGAATGAAAGCGGCAAAAAATCCGTCATCAAAACATGGGCACGCGCTTCGATGATTTCGCCTGATTTCGTAGGTCATACAATTGCAGTTCACAACGGTAACAAATTTATCCCCGTTTATGTTACGGAAAACATGGTCGGTCATAAACTCGGCGAATTCGCCCCGACACGTATCTTCCGCGGACACGCAGGAAATAAAAAATAAACCCGTTGCACAGTAAAATCTTGTAAATTAAAAAGGAAAAAATAAATATGGGTGCAAGAAAAAGAATATCTGCCGAAAAACGAAAGGAAGCCAAAAAAATGGTTTATTTCGCGAAGATGAATGACGTGCCAACCTCGCCACGCAAAATGCGCTTGGTGGCCGACATGATTCGCGGCGTAGAAGTGAATAAAGCATTGAGCATGCTCCACTTCTCGACCAAAGAGGCTTCTGTAAAAATGGAAAAAGTACTGAAATCGGCCATTGCTAACTGGGAACAAAAAACCGAACAAAAAGCCGAAAACGGGAACTTATATGTAAGTGGCGTTTACGTCGATTCAGCCCGCATGCTGAAACGCCTGCGCACCGCTCCGCAAGGACGTGGCTATCGCATACGCAAACGCTCGAACCACATCACGGTGTTTGTAGATACCAAAAATACTAACGACAATAAAGATTAAAGCCAGATGGGACAGAAAATTAATCCAATTAGCAACCGCCTCGGAATTATTCGCGGTTGGGATTCGAACTGGTACGGTGGCGATAACTACGGCGACACCTTGCTCGAAGATAGCAAAATCAGAAAATACCTGAATGCCCGTCTCGCTAAAGCCAGTTTGTCGAGAATCGTTATAGAACGTACACTGAAACTTGTCACAATCACAGTCTGCACTGCTCGCCCCGGTATGATTATCGGTAAGGGTGGACAAGAGGTTGACAAATTGAAGGAAGAACTGAAGAAAATCACCGACAAAGATGTACAAATCAACATCTTCGAAGTGAAACGCCCCGATTTGGATGCCGTCATTGTTGCTAACAACATTGCACGCCAAGTCGAAGGAAAAATTGCCTACCGTAAAGCAGTCAAAACGGCTATTGCCTCGACCATGCGCATGGGTGCCGAAGGCATCAAAGTGCTGGTAGCCGGCCGCTTGAACGGTGCCGAAATCGCTCGCGCCGAAATGTTCAAAGAAGGACGCACACCGCTGCACACCTTCCGCGCCGACATCGACTACTGCCAAGCCGAAGCGCTGACAAAAGTCGGCATCATCGGCATCAAAGTATGGATTTGCCGTGGCGAAGTGTATGGCAAAAAAGACCTTGCGCCAAACTTTGCTACCAAAGAAAATACGCGTGGCAACGGTGCCAACAGCGAACGCGCTGCGAATGGCAAAGGCTTCAGAAAGAGAAAAAAATAATTATCGAACGAATTTGAATCAAAACAAGTCATGTTACAACCTAAAAAGACAAAATACAGAAGACAGCAGGATGGACATCCTCAAGGGATAGCCCAACGCGGTAATCAACTGGCTTTCGGCTCTTTTGGCATCAAATCGTTGGGAACAATCTGGGTAACAGGTCAACAAATCGAGGCGGCGCGTGTGGCAGTAACACGTTACATGCAACGTCAAGGTCAAATCTGGATCCGCATCTTCCCCGATAAACCGATAACCCGCAAACCTGCCGACGTACGTATGGGTAAAGGTAAAGGTAATCCGGAAGGATTCGTAGCACCTGTTACACCCGGTCGTATGCTCATCGAAGTGGATGGTGTACCATACGAGGTAGCAAAAGAAGCTTTGCGCTTGGCTGCCCAAAAATTACCAATCCAAACCAAGTTCGTCGTAAGACGTGATTATGACCCAACTCAAAATGTGTAAAGGATTATGAAAACAAGAGAAATTAAAGAACTTACAACCACAGAACTTCAAGAACAAATGGACGCTAAACGCGAAGAACTGAACCGCTTGGTCTTGAATCATGCGATTTCTCCTATTGACAATCCTGCTCAAATAAGAGATATTCGTAGAACGATTGCCCGCATGGCAACGGAATTGCGTCAACGCGAACTTCAACAACAATAAATTGATTATCCAACATGGAGACAAGAAACTTAAGAAAAGAAAGAATAGGTGTGGTTTCCAGCAACAAAATGGACAAATCCATTACCGTTGCCGTTAAATGGAAAGAAAAACACCCGATTTATGGTAAGTTCGTCAACAAGACGAAAAAGTATCATGCTCACGACGAAAACAACGAATGCAATATCGGTGATACCGTACGCATCATGGAAACTCGCCCGTTGAGCAAAACGAAAAGATGGAGATTAGTAGAAATCATAGAAAAAGCGAAGTAAGATGATACAACAAGAAACCAGACTAAAAGTAGCCGATAACAGCGGTGCCAAAGAGGTGCTTTGCATCCGCGTATTGGGCGGAACGGGTAAACGTTACGCCACACTCGGCGATGTAATTGTGGTTGCTGTCAAAAGTGCTATCCCGACAGGTGATGCCAAAAAAGGCAGCGTGTCGAAAGCCGTTGTTGTACGCACCACGAAAGAAGTACGCCGCCCCGATGGCTCGTATATTCGCTTCGATGACAACGCTTGTGTGCTCCTGAACAACGCCGGCGAATTGCGCGGCAGCCGTATATTCGGCCCTGTAGCACGTGAATTGCGCGCTTCGAACATGAAAATCATTTCGCTTGCGCCGGAGGTACTTTAATAATTAACAAAACAACAAGTTAGTAAAATGAGTAAACTGCACATAAAAAAGGGTGATACCGTTTATGTAAATGCCGGCGAAGACAAAGGCAAAACGGGACGCGTGCTCAAAGTCTTGGTGGACAAACAACGCGCCATCGTCGAAGGTATCAATATGGTATCGAAAAGTACCAAACCTAACGCAACAAATCCACAAGGTGGAATCGTTAAACAAGAGGCTGCCCTGCACATTTCGAACCTGAATGTGGTTGATCCGAAAACCGGAAAACCAACCCGCATCGGACGTCGTAAAAATGACGAGGGCAAGTTAGTTCGTTACGCTAAAAAATCAGGGGAGGAAATCAAATGATGGTTACCGATAGTTTAAAACAAGATTACAAGGAACGTATCGTTCCGGCTTTGATGAAACAATTTGGCTATAGTTCCGTCATGGAGTGCCCTCGTCTCGAGAAAATTGTACTGAATCAGGGTCTTGGCATCGCTGTTGCCGATAAGAAAATTGTCGATACAGCTGTTGACGAAATGACAGCCATTACCGGTCAAAAAGCCGTACAAACACTTTCGAAAAAAGATATTTCGAACTTCAAATTGCGCAAAAAAATGCCAATCGGCGTGCGTGTAACATTGCGCGACAAGAAAATGTACGAATTTTTGGAACGCTTGATTCGCGTGGCTTTGCCGCGTATCCGCGACTTCAAAGGTATTGAATCGAAGTTTGATGGTCGTGGCAACTATACGTTGGGCATCACCGAGCAAATTATTTTCCCTGAAATCAACATCGACAGCATTCAGAAATTGTTGGGCATGAACATTACATTTGTAACTTCGGCCAAAACAGACGAAGAAGGTTTCGCATTGTTGAAGGAATTCGGATTACCATTTAAGAAAAACTAATTAAAGGAGTAAGATAATGGCAAAAGAATCAATGAAAGCCCGTGAGGTAAAACGCGCCAAATTAGTGGCAAAATATGCCGAAAAGCGCAAAGCCTTGATCGCGGCCGGCGATTACGAGTCGCTGCAACTTTTACCTAAAAACGCTTCGTATGTACGTTTGCACAATCGCTGCAAAATATCAGGTCGTCCACGTGGCTACATGCGTCAGTTCGGTATCTCGCGTATCGATTTTCGCGAATTGGCTTCGGCAGGTTTGATACCGGGCGTCAAAAAGGCGAGTTGGTAACTATACACGAATACAATCGTTTTTGAGTAGAAACAACTAGAGAGAAGTTAACTAAATATTGTCCCGATAGTCGGGATCAATTTAATCTTAATTTTTATGACAGATCCAATAGCAGATTATTTAACCAGATTGCGGAATGCAATTAAAGCCAACCATCGTGTGGTTGAAATTCCCGCATCCAATTTGAAAAAGGAGATTACAAAAGTCCTTTTTGAAAAAGGTTATATCTTGAACTATAAGTTCGTCGAGGAAGGTCCTCAAGGAACTATCAAGGTAGCCTTGAAGTACGATCCGGCAAACAAAGTGAATGCCGTTCGTAAACTTATCAGAGTGTCAACACCCGGTTTGCGCAAATATGTGGGCTATCGTGAGATGCCGCGCGTGCTGAACGGCTTGGGCATTGCCATTCTTTCTACATCGAAAGGTGTGATGACAGATAAAGAAGCTCGCGAACAGAAAATCGGTGGCGAGGTATTATGTTACATCTATTAATGGAGGATAAGCAATGTCACGTATAGGAAAATTACCAATAACTATTCCGACCGGGGTTACTGTTACCGTAAAAGACAATGAAGTGGTAGTAAAAGGCCCCAAAGGCGAATTGAAACAAGTGGTCGATCCGCTCATCAGCGTCGCTGTCGATGGCAATGTCTGCCATGTGTCGCGTCCGAACGACGAGAAAGAATCGCGTGCCAAACATGGTCTTTATCGCGCTTTGATTCATAATATGGTGGTCGGAGTGTCGGAAGGCTATAAAAAAACTTTGGAACTTGTGGGCGTAGGTTATCGCGCAGCCAACAATGGTCAAGTATTGGAGTTGGCTTTGGGATACACGCACAATATTTATTTGGGCTTGCCGGCCGAAGTAAAGGTTCAAACGGTGTCCGAACGTAACCAAAATCCGCTGATTATTTTGGAAAGCGCCGATAAACAACTCATTGGTCAAATCTGTGCCAAAATTCGTTCGTTCCGCAAACCGGAACCATATAAAGGCAAAGGTGTTAAGTTCCAAGGCGAAATTATTCGTAGAAAAGCTGGTAAGACGGCTGGTAAGTAAGTTTTGTAAAAATACAATACAATTATGATTGAGAAAATAGCAAGAAGACTGAAGATAAAAGCTCATATACGTCGTACAATAAAAGGTACGGCCGAGCGTCCCCGTTTGACGGTATTTCGTAGCAATGCGCAAATTTACGCACAAGTTATCGACGATAAAGCAGGGAAAACATTGGCAGCCGCATCATCGCTCGCCATCAAAGAGAAGATGACCAAAAAAGAACAAGCTGCCAAAGTTGGTGCATTGATTGCACAAAATGCGCAAGCAGCAGGTATAACTACAGTGGTGTTTGACCGCAATGGTTATTTGTACCACGGAAGAGTGAAAGAATTGGCAGATGCTGCCCGTAATGGTGGACTTAAATTTTAATACACAACAACTATGTCAGAAAATAATAACAGAGTAAAAAACACAAACGATAGCGAATTGCAAGAACGTTTGGTTGCCGTTAACCGTGTTACAAAAGTTACCAAAGGTGGTCGTACCTTTACGTTTGCCGCCATCGTTGTTGTGGGTAACGGCAATGGCATTGTCGGTTGGGGCTTGGGTAAAGCCGGCGAAGTTACCGCCGCCATTGCCAAAGGCGTCGAAGCTGCCAAAAAGAATTTGATACGCGTGCCCGTGCTGAAAGGTACTGTGCCTCACGAACAAATCGCTCGTTTCGGCGGTGCCGAAGTGATATTGTTGCCGGCCTCGCAAGGTACCGGTGTGAAAGCCGGTGGCGCTATGCGTGCCGTACTCGAAAGCGTCGGCATTACCGATGTGTTGGCCAAATCGAAAGGTTCGTCGAACCCGCACAACTTGGTAAAAGCCACATTTGCTGCCCTCAGCGAAATGCGCGATGCCTACACAGTAGCCCACAATCGCGGCATATCTATTGACAAAGTGTTTAACGGATAAAAAACGATACAAATATGGCAAAGATAAAAATTCAACAAGTAAGAAGCCGCATCCGTTGCCCGCGTGTGCAAAAAGCCACATTGGACGCACTCGGATTGCACAAAATGAATGCCGTAGTTGAGCATGAAGACACACCGTCTATTCGCGGTATGGTCGAAAAAGTCAAACACTTGGTAAAAGTCGTTGAATAATTGAGAGTTATAAACTTATAAAAAAACAGACGAAAATGGATTTAAGTAATATCACCCCAGCAGCGGGTTCTGTAAGAACAAATAAACGTTTGGGACGTGGTCCCGGTTCCGGCAAAGGCGGCACCTCGACACGCGGTCACAAGGGCGCAAAATCGCGTTCGGGTTACAAACGCAAAATTGGTTTCGAAGGCGGTCAAATGCCTTTGCAACGTCGTTTGCCGAAATTCGGTTTTAACAACATCAACCGTGTTGAATTCAAAGCGGTGAACTTGGATGCCCTCCAAACTTTGGCCGAGGCCAATAATTTGACCAAAATCGATAAAGCCGCCATGGTGCAAGCAGGCATCATTAAAGCAAAACATTTGGTTAAAATTTTGGCCAAAGGTACATTAACCGCAAAAATCGAAGTCGAAGCAGATGCGTTCTCGAAAGCAGCCGAAGATGCAATTGTGGCTGCCGGCGGAAGCGTCGTAAAACTCTAAAACAATGAAATTTATCGAGACTCTTAAAAATATCTGGAAGATCGAAGACCTCCGTTCGAAAATTTTGGTAACACTGCTGTTTATCTTGATTTATCGTTTCGGATCGTTCATCGTTCTGCCCGGTATTGACCCGAGCGCACTCACTGCACTGAAATCGCAGACGGCCGGTGGTCTGATGTCATTGTTGGACATGTTCTCCGGCGGTGCCTTCTCCAATGCCTCGATATTTGCACTTGGTATCATGCCTTACATATCGGCATCTATCGTGGTGCAATTGTTGACCATCGCTGTACCTTACTTCCAAAAGATGCAACGCGACGGAGAAAGCGGTCGTCGTAAGATGAACCAAATTACACGCTACTTGACGGTTGTCGTGTTGATACTGCAAGGTTGGGCTTATTTGAAAAACCTTGATTATCAGTTGCGTGGCGCCGGTGCCATCATGGAAACCGGAGTTTGGTTTATGCTCTCGTCGATGATTATCATGTGCGCAGGCTCCATGTTTGTCATGTGGCTGGGCGAACGTATGACCGACAAAGGTATCGGCAACGGTATCTCGATGCTGATTATGATTGGTATCATCGCTCGTCTGCCGGAAGCAACGGTGCAAGAGTTCATCTCGCGCGCAGGCGCCTCGCAGGGCGGCTTGGTTATGTTTCTCGCCGAACTCGTAGTGCTGATATTGGTTGTCGCTGCAAGTATTCTGTTGGTGCAAGGCCAACGCAAAATACCTGTACAATACGCCAAACGCGTGGTAGGCAATAAACAATATGGCGGTGTACGCAACTACATTCCTTTGCGAGTGAATGCTGCCGGCGTAATGCCCATCATTTTTGCACAAGCCATTATGATGTTGCCGATCATGTTCGCAGGTTTTAATGCCGATGGTGTTAATAACTTTATGCGAGTTTTCATGGATAATACAGGATTTTGGTATAATTTTGTATACGCATTGATGATCATCGCCTTTACCTATTTTTACACGGCTATCACGGTAAATCCGACACAGATGGCCGAGGATTTGAAACGCAATAACGCGTTCATTCCGGGCATCAAACCGGGTAAAAAGACGGCAGAGTACCTTGATGAAATCATGTCGCGCATCACATTGCCGGGATCGGTATTCCTTGCATTAGTGGCCATTATGCCTGCATTTGCCAGCATTTTTGGTATCACGATGGGATTTGCACAATTCTATGGTGGTACATCGCTGCTGATTTTGGTCGGAGTGGTGCTCGACACGACTCAACAAATCGATGGTCAGTTGCAGATGCATCATTATGACGGGTTAATGGCGTCGGGCGGACGTCTAAAAGGACGCTACGGTACGATTGCTGCATATTGATTTGCACAATGATTTATCTGAAAACCGACGAAGAAATCGAATTGCTTCGCGAAAGCAGTTTGTTGGTAAGTAAAACCCTTGCCGAATTGGCAAAAATAATAAAGCCGGGCGTTACTACGGCTTATTTGGACAAGGTAGCGGAGGAATTTATCCGTGACAACGGTGCGATACCGGCTTGCAAAGGTTACGAAGGCTATCCTGCTTCGATATGTGCTTCGGTAAACGATCAAGTGGTGCACGGCATACCGTCCGAAAAGGCAGTATTGAAAGATGGCGATATTATCTCGGTCGATCTTTGTACATTAAAAAACGGATTTGTGGGCGACTCGGCCTATACGTTTGCGGTGGGCGACATCTCAACAGAGGTTCAGCGCTTGTTGGAAACGACTAAAGCCGCACTCTATTTGGGCATCGAACGTGCCGTGGAGGGTAACCGTATAGGCGATATTTCCCACGCAGTCCAAACGCATTGCGAGGCAGCCGGTTATGGTGTCGTGCGCGAGATGGTCGGCCATGGCGTCGGTCGCTCGATGCACGAAGCACCTGAGGTGCCGAACTATGGTCGTCGTGGAGTGGGTCCGTTGTTGCGCGCAGGCATGACTATTTGCATCGAGCCTATGATCAACATGGGGAAACGTGGTTTGCGTTTCGAGCGCGATGGTTGGACGACGCGCACGGTCGATGGTAAGCCGTCGGCTCATTTTGAGCATGCGGTTGTCGTTCGCAGGGGGAAGGCCGATATTTTGTCGGATTTCGGAATAATAGAAGATGTGTTGAATAACCAGAAATAAAAAATTTATGGCAAAACAAGCGGCAATAGAACAAGATGGTACGATAGTGGAAGCACTGTCGAATGCCATGTTCCGCGTAGAGTTGGAAAACGGACATGAGATAACGGCTCACATTTCGGGTAAAATGCGTATGCACTACATTCGTATTCTTCCCGGCGATAAGGTTCGCGTCGAAATGTCGCCTTATGATTTGACCAAGGGTCGCATATCGTTTAGATATAAATAATTTTAAATAAATACAAAAATGAAAGTAAGAGCATCTATTAAAAAGCGCAACGACGATTGCAAAATCGTTCGCAGAAAAGGACGCTTGTATGTTATTAACAAAAAAAATCCCAAGATGAAACAACGTCAGGGATAATGTAAAACAAACAGTTATGGCAATAAGAATTGTAGGAGTAGATTTGCCCCAGAACAAGTGTGGGGAAGTTGGATTGACTTATATCTACGGAATAGGTCGCAGTAGTGCACGTAAAATTTTGGCTGAAGCCGGTGTCGATTTCGGCAAGAAAGTTCAGGATTGGACTGATGAAGAGGCAGCTAAAATTCGTGAAATCATCGGCGCAAACTTCAAAGTTGAAGGTGAACTTCGCTCTGAAGTGCAATTGAACATCAAGCGATTGATGGATATCGGTTGTTACAGAGGCGTACGTCATCGTATTGGTTTGCCGCTTCGCGGTCAGCGTACCAAGAATAACGCTCGTACGCGTAAAGGTAAGAAGAAAACAGTTGCGAACAAGAAGAAAGCGACTAAGTAATTAACTGCTAAAAATTAGAAGTTATGGCAAAGAAAACAGTAGCAACCAAGAAAAGGGTAGTGAAAGTTGACGGCGTAGGTCAATTGCATGTACATTCGTCGTTTAACAATATTATTGTAACCATCACCAATTCTGAAGGTCAGGTTATTTCGTGGTCTTCGGCCGGTAAGATGGGATTCCGTGGTTCGAAAAAGAACACGCCGTATGCAGCCCAAATGGCAGCCCAAGATTGTGCCAAGGTAGCGTTTGATCTTGGTTTGAGAAAAGTAAAAGCGTATGTGAAAGGACCGGGCAACGGTCGTGAATCGGCTATTCGTACGGTGCATGGTGCCGGTATCGAG
This sequence comes from Paludibacteraceae bacterium, assembly GCA_051870755.1. GTDB lineage: Bacteria > Bacteroidota > Bacteroidia > Bacteroidales > Paludibacteraceae > W0P28-013. The sequence continues at coordinate 108,032 of JBJECE010000018.1, forward strand.
GTAACCGAAATCATAGATGTTACGCCCCTGCCACACAATGGCTGCCGTCCTGCAAAACGCAGAAGAGTATAACCCTTAAAATTCAGAAAAAATGGCAAGATATACTGGACCAAAATCAAAAATCGCTCGTAAATTTGGCGAGCCAATTTTCGGACCCGACAAGGCGCAATCGCGTCGTAATTATGCTCCCGGCCAACACGGCAATTCGCGTAAGCATAAGACATCGGAGTACGGAACACAGTTGAAAGAGAAACAGAAAGCGAAATACACTTATGGTGTGTTGGAACGTCAGTTCCGTAATATGTTTGAAAAGGCCGAACGCTCGAAAGGTGTTACGGGTGAGGTGCTGTTGCAATTGCTCGAGTGCCGCTTGGATAATGTAGTTTATCGTTTGGGCATGGCCAAAACGCGTGCTGCAGCACGTCAGTTGGTTTCGCATCGTCACATTACGGTTGATGGTAAGGTTGTGAATATTCCTTCGTATAGCGTGAAACAAGGACAAGTTGTTGCTGTGCGCGAGCGCGACAAATCGATGGTTGTCATTGTTGATTCGTTGAATGGTTTCAACCATGCCAAATATCCTTGGTTGGAGTGGGATAACAATGCGATGGCCGGCAAATTTTTGCATACGCCGGAGCGTGCGGATATTCCTGAGAATATTAAGGAGCAACTAATTGTCGAATTGTACTCTAAATAATAGTTAATAGTATGGCAATATTGGCATTTCAGAAACCGGAAAAGGTAATAATGTTAGATGCGAGCAATTCGTTTGGTAAATTTGAATTTCGCCCGTTGGAGCCGAGATTCGGTATTACCATCGGTAATGCTTTGCGTCGCATATTGCTTTCGTCGCTCGAGGGTTATGCAATTACGTCTATCAAGATAGACGGTGTGGATCACGAGTTTGCGACGATACCCGGAGTGATAGATGATGTTACAAACATTATTCTGAATCTGAAACATGTTCGTTTCAAAGCGGCGCACGAAGATGCCGAAGGGGAACGCATCGTGTTGGAAGTGGCCGGCAAAGAGGTTGTTACAGCCGGTGATTTGAATCCGCTGTTGACGAATTTTGAGATTCTGAATCCGGACCTTGTGATTTGTCGTATGGATTCGTCGGCGAAAATGCGTATGGAGATGACTATCGACAAGGGTCGCGGTTATTTGCCTGCCGATGAGAATAAATCGATTCCCGAAGAGATTGGTACGATTGCAATAGATGCGATATTTACGCCGATTATCAATGTGAAATATGCCATTGACAACTATCGTGTGGAACAAAAAACCGACTACGAGAAATTGACATTGGAGATTACCACTGATGGTTCGATTCATCCGAAGGACGCATTGAAAGAGGCTGCGCGTATTTTGATACAGCACTTCATGCTTTTCTCCGACGACAAGATTGAATTTGATACGGAAGATGCTGCTATGACAGATGAGTTTGACGAAGAGGCACTGCGTATGCGTCAGTTGTTGAAGAATCGTTTGGTTGACCTCGATTTGTCGGTGCGTGCGCTCAATTGCTTGAAAGCGGCCGACATCGATACGTTGGGTCAATTGTGTTCGACAACACGTGCCGAATTGCTCAAATTCCGTAACTTTGGTCGTAAGTCGTTGACTGAGTTGGAAAGCAAATTGGCGAGCATGAACTTATCGTTCGGCATGGATCTCTCGAAGTATAAACTTGATAAAGAATAATCCGTTATGAAACATAATAAGAAAGTAAATCATTTAGGCCGTAAAACGGCACACCGTACGTCGATGTTGGCTAATATGGCGACCTCGCTGATTATGCACAAACGTATAGCGACGACTACGGCCAAGGCTAAAGCATTGAAAGTTTTTGTTGAACCATTGATTACGAAATCGAAAGAGGACACGACGACATCGCGTCGCGTGGTATTCAGCAAGTTGCGCAACAAAGAGGCTGTAACCGAATTGTTCCGCGAGGTTTCGCAGAAGGTGGCTAATCGTCCGGGTGGCTATACGCGTATTTTGCGTACCGGTTTCCGTCAGGGTGATGCTGCCGAGATGTGTATCATCGAATTGGTCGATTACAACGAAAATATGTTGAAAGAGACTGCCGCCAAAAAGACGACGCGTACGCGCCGTTCGAAAAAGGCTGCTCCGAAAGCCGAAGCGCCTGTAGCCGAGACTCCGGCTGCAGAAGAACAAGCGGCGGAATAAGTGTCTGATTTGTAATTGATACAAGAGCAAATAAGCAAAAGGCGCCGTTTGTAAAGATGGCGTCTTTTTGTTTTTTTTTGTGTAGTTTGTTGATGGTATGAAACGGCGTTTTCCTGAGCGGCTTTCGTTGGATTTGCTACGTCGGGCGTTGTCGGCCGGTAATCCGGCTATGGAACAGCATTTTGCCGAAGTGTCGGTGCTTGAGGCGTGGAGCAAGGTGTTGGGCCCGTTGGCTCGTTACACCGAGCAGTTGTCGTTTCGCGATGGGACGTTGTATGTGCATGTGGTGTCGGCGACGTTGCGTAACGATTTGTTTTTGCAGCGTTCATCGTTGATGCAGCGTGTGAACGATGCGATTGGGCGACGGTTGTTGTTTCGCATCGTGTTTAGATAAAAAAGCGACGAGGCACCTGTGGGCGCCTCGTTTTCTTTTGTTGGTCAGACGCATTTTAGAATACCCATCGGATGTTGTCCACCCAGAGCGCGTTGCCGGGGTAGCCGTAGAACGCAGGATAGCAACCGGCTGTGATCATCAGAATGACGTGCGTGGGTGTGTCGTTGGCGTTGCCCCAGCCGACTTCTTGAATGGGAACCATTTTACCTTTTTTGTTTTTGGCCTTAAATTGTCCGCCGGCAGGGAATAGTCCCATGTAGTCTTTGAAAAAAGGCTGTTGCGTGATGTCGCCATAGTGAATGTTGATGCGGTAGTTGTTGTGCCATTCGGGCATGGAGTGTGCAAAGCGTTCGCGTACGGTGCCGATGCGTTTGGCGTAGATGTTGCCTTTGTCGTCCTCCCAACGTTTTTGCAGGTAGACATAAACTTCGGGTTCGTCGTGGCCTTCTATCCATTTCTTTTTGGCGAATCCGGTGGCTTTGAGTACGCGTTGTTCTGGATTGACGCGCATTTTCAGGTCGAGCATCACGGCCTTGGGCTTTTGGGTGAATGGAATGCCCATGTTGATGGCTGCGTACGGGTCGTTAGCGTCGGTTACAGGTTCGATGTTTTCGCCCAAAAACAGTGTGCCGGCGATGCAGACTTCGAGGTTGATACAGCCAAGTACTTTGACGGTTTCGATGCGTGTGTCGAGTCGCGCACAGGTGCCATTGCCGCGTCGTTCGGGTTGTGTGGTGTTGGCTCCTTTGTCGATGCCGGCGGGCGCAGCCCATGCGTTCGATATGCCCCAACATGTGTGGCTAAAGTTGAATGGTGCGTTTTTGCGGAGCGTATCGGTCGGTGCCAAAACGTAGAGCGTTTTAGTTTGTCCGCCGAGCAGTTTCGATTCCTTGATGTAGCGCACTGCCCAATGTTCCATGTCGCCGAATTTGATGGGGACGATTTTTTCCTGTGCATGGCAGAGTTGCGCGAGAAATGTGATTATCAGTAGATTGCAGTATTTTTTCATGTTGGTGTTGTTATGCTTATTTTTCCCATCCGTCGAAAATGTGAAAATCGTAAGTGTTATTTTCGTCGGCATCGTGTAGCGGTGTCCAAAGTTGGGCGAAGAACGGATTTTGTTTGGCGATTTTGTCCCATTGCCACGGGCGCGGATTGGGTTCGTCGGCATAAGGGTATGGGAAACATTCGGGGCACCAATGTCCGCCGAGCAACACGAGGCGCGGCGATGCTTTGAATGTGTGTCCTTCGGCGCATTGCCATTCGAGTTGCGTGTCCCAGTCGCCTTTTGTCATGGCTTGGCTCAAACATTTGCCACCGCGAAATTCGGCTGCGCGTTGCATGTCGTCGAGCGTAAATTCGCTCATCGGCTTTTGTTCGTCGTAGCCGTGGTCGAGCAGTACGGCCTGCTCCGATGGGTGTGTCAGGTTGGTGTGTCGCCAATCGGGGATGGCGCGATATTTTTCCAAACTGCCGTAGTAGGCGTTGATGCGTGCCATTTTGTTGTGGCGAATCCACCATTGTGTGCCGTGCTCTTTGCTGTATGCCATGGCGCGCATGGCCAATTTGACGATATGCGGAAAGAGTTTGGCTATTTTGGTAGCTCCGGCAAATTTGATGGCGGTTGGCAGCGAGTCGGCTTTGGCCATTTGTGCGAAATAGTCTTTGATTGGAACGTTTGCACGGAAATGGAGGTATTTTTCGAGTTCGTCGCCGTCGAGGTACCACATGCCGTGGAAATTGCGCGTGGTGAACCATTTTGCTTCGAAAATTTGTTCGGGACGCGGGCAGCCGATGGCGTCGAGCAGGAGACACTCAAATTCGTAGTTCGAGATGCGGTATTCGGCGCCGCTGCCGATGTTGTAGTAGCGGTTCCAAAATTCGGCAGGAACGTCGTCGCGACAGACACGTTCGAGCAGGCGCCCGCTATCTTCGACCGTAGCCCATTCGAGTACGCCGCGAATCGGCACATGGAACATGATGGGATCGTAGTTTTTCAGAATGGCGGGATAGAGAATGCCCGATTGGCGCAGGCTAACCCACGCTTTGATGCCCGAGTCGGTGATGATGCGCTCGGCCATGGCTTTTGTGAGTCCGTAGTGGTCGTAGGCCGATACGCAGATGGGGTCGCCGGCGCGTCCCCAATGCAGCGGTTCGCGGCGGTCGCCCATTTGGGCCACCGACCCGATGTAAACTACTTTCGGTTGTTTGTCGCCTTGGGCTAACACGGCGTTTTTGATGTTTTCGGCGGCACCGAGATTGACTTTGCGTGTGGCCGTTGGGCAGTAGTCGGCTTGTGGCGACACCATTCCGCCAACGTGTAATACGATGTCGCTGCCGGTTACACCGCGCAGCACGTCGTCAAATTTACTTAAATCGCCCCAAATAATGTCGATTTTGCCGGCTAAGGGTGCTAATTTTTCCTTGTTTTTGGTGCTTGGTCGGGCAAGTATGCGAATGTTGTAACGCTCGGGAAACTTCATCAATTCCTGCAAACCTGCCCAGCCCATGGTGCCGGTGGCACCGGTCAGAAATACGGTTGTTTTCATACAATATCGTTAAGAAAATCGGCTACAAAGTTACATAAATTTTTAGAAATGGGCGAATTTGCTGTCGAAGAGCGTTAAAAATGTTGGTCAGACGGATAAAAAATCGTACCTTTGCACGGCAAAAAAACACAAGACACACGATGAACACAAATTTTATCGAAGAATTGAAATGGCGTGGTATGTTGGCGCAGATGATGCCCGGAACGGAGGAATTGTTGGCAAAAGAGATGGTTACGGCCTATCTCGGCACCGACCCCACAGCCGATAGTCTGCACATCGGACATTTGTGCGGCATAATGATGTTGCGGCATTTTCAACGTTGCGGCCACAAACCGATTATTTTGGTAGGCGGCGCCACGGGCATGATAGGCGACCCGTCGGGCAAAAGTCAGGAACGCAATCTGCTGAATGCCGAAACGCTGTATCACAATCAGGAGTGCATCAAAGCGCAAGTGGCGCGATTTCTTGATTTCGATCCTGCGTTGCCGAATGCAGCCGAAATGGTCAACAACTACGATTGGATGAAAGATTTCACATTCCTTGATTTCGCGCGCGAGGTGGGCAAACACATCACCGTCAATTACATGATGGCCAAAGACAGCGTGCAGAAACGCTTGAACGGCGAGGCACGCGATGGTTTGTCGTTCACCGAATTTACCTATCAACTGCTGCAGGGGTACGACTTTTTGCATCTCTATCGCACAAAAAACTGCAAACTGCAACTTGGAGGCAACGACCAATGGGGCAACATCACCACCGGCACCGAACTGATTCGTCGTACGTTGGGCGCCGACTGCGAAGCCTTTGCCTTGACCTGCCCGCTCATCACCAAAGCCGATGGCAAAAAATTCGGCAAAACCGAAAGCGGCAACATCTGGCTCGACCCGAATCGCACATCGCCCTATCAATTCTACCAATTCTGGCTCAATGTGAGCGACGATGATGCCGAGAAATACATCAAAATATTCACGAACATCACGCAGGAGGAGTGCACGCAGTTGGTGGACGAACACCGCCAAGCACCGCATTTGCGCTTGTTGCAACGTCGTTTGGCACAAGACGTTACGATACTTGTGCATGGCGAAGCCAATTATCAGGCTGCCGTCGAAGCATCGAACATCCTGTTTGGCAACGCTACGGCTGAAACTCTGCACAAAATCGACGAAACGACCCTTTTGCAGGTGTTCGAAGGCGTGCCGCAATTCGAAATTTCGCGCGCAGAACTTGAAACCGGCATCCGTCCGCTCAATTTGCTGGCCGAAAAAACGCAGATTTTTGCTTCGAAAGGCGAAGCCCGAAAAATGATGCAGGCCAACGGATTCAGCATGAACAAAGAGAAACTGACCGACACCGAAACACCCATCACGGCATCGGCGTTGCTCAACGATAAATACATATTGTTTCAAAAAGGCAAAAAAAATTACTATTTGGTAGTGGCTAAATAAAAACAATGCCCGTCGGACAACGACCGTACTTTGCGCCACATACGTTTGTGTGTGGCGTTTTTGGTATTTTGCTTGCACGATTGGCAAAAAAAATATATCTTTGCAAATTGGAGTGCAACCAAATTACTTCTGTCAATGCAACGCAGCGATTTTGAAATAATGGCGCCTGTCGGCTCGTGGGAGAGTTTGACTACGGCCATTGCCGCCGGCGCCGATTCGGTCTATTTCGGCATCGAAAAATTGAATATGCGCAGTCGGTCGTCGGCCAATTTTACGACTGACGATTTGCGCGAAATCGTGCGCATTTGCAACGAACATGGCGTCAAGTCGTATCTGACCGTCAATACGGTGATTTACGACGACGATATGGCGCTGATGCACGAGATTGTCGATACAGCGAAATGTGTCGGCGTGTCGGCCATCATCGCTTGCGACGTGGCTGTGATGCAGTACGCCAACAGCATCGGCGTAGAGGTGCACTTGTCCACGCAACTGAACATATCGAATGTCGAAGCGCTGAAGTTTTATGCGCAATTTGCCGATGTGGCGGTGTTGGCGCGCGAACTCAATTTGAAGCAGGTGGCTGAAATTTATCACCATATTTGCGAAGATGGTATTCTCGGACGAAGTGGTAGGCCTATTCGCATCGAAATGTTTTGCCATGGCGCTTTGTGCATGGCCATTTCCGGCAAATGCTATTTGAGTCTGCACGAATTTAACGTGTCGGCTAATCGGGGAGCGTGTATGCAGGTGTGCCGGCGCGGTTACACGGTGCGCGACAAAGATTCCAACATTGCCCTCGATATTGATAAGGAGTACATTATGTCGCCAAAGGATTTGAAAACCATTCATTTCCTGAACAAAATGATCGATGCCGGCGTGCGCGTGTTCAAAATCGAAGGACGTGCGCGTGGCGCCGAATATGTGAGTACCGTCGTGTCGTGCTATCGCGAGGCGGTCGATAGTTATTTGGGCGGCACTTTCACGGCCGATAAAATTGCCGCGTGGGACGAACGTTTGGCGCGCGTGTTCAATCGCGGTTTTTGGAATGGCTATTATTTGGGGCAGCGGCTCGGCGAATGGAGCCATGTGTACGGCTCGCAGGCTACCCGTCGCAAAGTGTATGTGGGCAAATGCACCAACTATTTTGCAAAAATCGGCGTTGCCGAATTTGTGGTCGAGGCGCAACCGCTGGCTGTCGGCGACGAATTTTTGATAATTGGTGCCACCACAGGTGCGTACGAAGGCACAGCGCATGAATTGCGTGTCGATCTGAAAGCGGTTGACCGTGCGCAAAAAGGCGAGTTTTTCTCGCTGAAAACCGATGTGCCGATTCGTCGCAACGACAAATTGTACAAAATGGAAATTATCGACAAACAAATACTCTGATGACAAACGAAGAAAAAATGTTGGCCGGTTTGCCGCATGACGCACTCGATCCGCTTTTGCTCGACAAGTTGGCTGTTACAAAGGATTTGATTTGGGAATACAACCAACTTCGGCCGTCGGACAAGGAGGCGCGCAATGCACTGATTCGAAAAATAATCGGCAAAACAGGTAATACATTTACATTTATGCAACCGTTTTATTGCGACTATGGCAGCCATATCGAAGTTGGCGATTGCTTTTTTGCCAACTACAATTTTGTCGTGCTCGACGAGGCCAAAGTAACTATCGGGCATCATTGCTTTATCGCACCGAATGTGAGTATTTATACGGTCGGTCATCCTACCGATCCTGTGGCGCGGAATCAGTATGTCGAAATAGCCAAACCGGTAACCATCGGCGATAATGTATGGATTGGTGGCAGTGTTACGATTTTGCCCGGCGTAACCATTGGTAATAACGTAACCATCGGTGCGGGCAGTGTAGTCGTTAAAGATATTCCTGATAACTGTGTCGCGGTAGGCTATCCGTGTAAACCGATAACTTTTTTGACACCCAAATAACGCAACATTATGCTGGTAAAAACATTCGGCGCTGCCGTGCAAGGCATCAATGCCATTTTGGTAACGATAGAAGTCAATATTTCGCAAGGCATCAAATTTTTCCTTGTCGGGCTGCCCGACAATGCCGTCAAAGAGAGCCACGAACGCATCATGTCGGCGTTGCAATACAATCGGATTCCGATTCCGCGCAAACAGGTGGTCATCAATATGGCGCCGGCCGACATTCGCAAGGAAGGCGCTGCCTACGATTTGCCTTTGGCCATCGGCATGTTGGCTGCGTCGGGTGTCGTGGCTGCCGACGATATTGAACACTATGTCATTATGGGCGAACTCTCGCTCGATGGCACTCTGAAACCGATAAAAGGCGTGCTGCCGATTGCGATTTTGGCGCGCGAAAACGGCTTCAAAGGTTTTATTGTGCCGAAAGAAAATGCGCGCGAAGCCGCTGTCGTCAACGACTTGGATGTGCTTGGCGTTGATAATATTACCGAAGTGGTCGATTTTTTCAATCACAAAACAACTTTGGAACCGACCGTTGTCAATACGCGCGACGAATTTTATGCACATGCGGCCACATTCGAACTCGACTTCGCTGACGTGAAAGGTCAGGAGAATGTGAAACGCGCCATCGAAGTGGCTGCTGCCGGCGGACACAATATTATAATGGTAGGCCCGCCGGGCGCCGGCAAGTCGATGATGGCCAAACGCATTCCAACCATTCTGCCGCCGCTGACGCTGCACGAAGCGCTCGAAACGACCAAAATTCACTCCGTAGCCGGCAAAATCGACAGCAAAACATCGCTCATGGCACAACGCCCGTTCCGCAATCCGCATCACACCATATCCGATGTGGCGCTGGTGGGCGGTGGCACCTATCCGCAGCCGGGCGAAATTTCGTTGGCACACAATGGCGTGTTGTTTCTCGACGAATTGCCCGAATTTAAGCGTCAGGTGCTGGAGGTGATGCGCCAGCCGCTCGAAGACCGCAAAATCTGTATCTCGCGTGCCAAATTCGCTGTGGAATATCCGGCAAGTTTTATGCTGGTGGCCGCCATGAATCCGTGTCCGTGCGGATACTACAATCACCCGAATCGCGATTGCGTCTGCTCGCCGGGTATGATTCAAAAATATCTGAGCCGCATCAGTGGGCCGCTGCTCGACCGCATCGACATGCACATCGAAATAGTGCCGGTACCGTTCGACAAACTCTCCGAAATGGCGCCGGCCGAGCCGAGTGCCGTCATTCGCGAACGTGTCATCGCAGCGCGACGCATTCAGGCAGCGCGTTTCTGCAACGACGAAGGTGTCTATTGCAACGCACAAATGTCGTCGAAGATGCTACGTAAATATTGTGCCGTTGACGATGCCGGTCAGCAACTCTTGAAAGCTGCCATGGCGCGCATGAATCTTTCGGCACGCGCCTACGACCGCATACTGAAAGTGGCGCGCACCATCGCCGATTTGGCCGGCAGCGAACAAGTTCAGACCGAACATTTGGCCGAGGCCATCAATTATCGCAATCTCGACAAAGAAGGTTGGGCGGGCTGATAACTTTTGTAAATCACACAAAAACACAATATAGATATGGAATTTGAAGATATTATTTATGTGTTGGTGGTCTTGGTGGCTGTTGGCGCCGGCATTCTCAAACGGATAAATAATTCGTTTGCCAAAGCGGCCAAACAGCGTCCCGCACAGCCGAAACCGATGGAAGAACCGGCCGACAAATGGGAGCAACCTTTGCAACAAATGGCTACCGAGTCGTTCCCGGAAGTGAAGTTCGTTTCTACCGAAACGCCGGCCGATGCAGCGGCCACTGTCGTTGAACAACCCATTGTCAATCAGCATTCTATGTCCGAATCCGAACGCCCGCATTCATCGGTTGCAACCGAACCGCTCGCCGACGAAGTGCTGCCGCCGCTGATTGATTTTACCGATATGGACGAGGTGAAAAAAGCAGTCGTGGCGCACGAAATTTTACAACGAAAATATTAAAAACGACATCGAAGTACGTTTTTTTTTGCGAAAAAATTTGGTGCAATCGACAAAAAGTTGTACCTTTGCATCAACATACGGAAGGGTTCCAACGACTGTTGGGATTCTTTTGTTTTACACTATATAAAAAGTTAAAATTATGGCAGTAGTTTACATGACCGAAGACGGTTACAAAAAATTGTTGGCGCAAATAGAGCACATGGAAACGGTAGAACGCCCATTGATTTCGCACCAAATAGCCGAAGCACGCGACAAAGGCGACTTGTCGGAAAACGCAGAATACGATGCCGCAAAAGAGGCACAAGGCATGTTGGAAATGAAAATTGCGCAACTGAAAGAGCAGGTGGCCAATGCACGCTTGATTGACGAAAGCAAACTCAAAACCGATGTCGTACAAATTTTGAGCAAAGTGCGCGTGCGCAATCATGCCAACGGACAAGAGGTGGAATACACCATCGTGAGCGAAAGCGAAGCCAACTATCGCGAAGGAAAATTGGCTATAACGACGCCGATTGCCAAAGGCTTGCTCGACAAAAAAGTGGGCGATGTGGCCGAAATTCAAGTGCCCGCCGGCTTGCTGAAACTCGAAATTTTGTCAATCTCAATCTGAAAATAGTCATGGCAACCCTGTTTACGCGCATCATCAATGGCGAAATTCCTTGTTATAAGGTCGCCGAAAACGATCGCTATTTTGCTTTTCTCGACATCAATCCGTTGGCCAAAGGGCATACGCTGGTGGTGCCGAAAGTCGAAGACGATTACATCTTCAATCTGGACGACGATACTTATGCCGGTCTTATGTTGTTTGCTAAACAAGTGGCTCACGCACAGCAACTTGCTATTCCGTGTAAACGCATCGGCGTGGCGGTGTTGGGCATGGAAGTGCCGCATGTGCATGTGCATTTGGTGCCGATGCAAAGCGAAGGCGATATGAATTTTGCAAAACAAAAACTGCAATTAGAGCCGACCGAAATGGCCGAAATAGCAGCGGCGATCGCGGCAAAAATGGCCTGAAGTAATTTTTTTTGCAAAAAACGTTTGCCGATTCAATAAAAATATGTAATTTTGCAATCCCAAATTTTGGGAAGATGGCGGGATAGCTCAGTTGGTTAGAGCGTCGGATTCATAACCCGGAGGTCTCGAGTTCAATTCTCGATCCCGCTACACGAACGATGAATTTTCTGTCGAAGAGAGTTCATCGTTTTTGTTTTGCGTGCCGACCGGCTTGTTGAAACACTCTTCCCACCATACCCACAGCAAGAAAATGATAGCATAGAAAGCGTATTTCGACACATAGTCGTGAAGCACGGGAAACCACTCGGGGCAGTCGCATACGGCCATCGACAACAGTGCAATGCGCAGCACATTTATCGCATAACACACGACAATGCCCATCGGAATGAACCATAACTTGTGTCGCCATGCACCGCGACTGCATAGCAGAATGCAGCAAAAGATGAACGTCTGTTTGATGCCTGTGCAAGCCCAAATGATGCGGACGCGCCGCCCGTTGCCGAAACTGACCAGCGTGTCGTCGGCCAGCGACACATCGTAGCCGATTCCGTGCAGCAACCATTGTACAGCCGAGGCGATGTGCGCACTCATCCAAATGAATGGCGCCGAGATGTCGCAGCCGAAAAATGTAACGGCGTTGCTGCCTTCGTCGCCGATGACAGTCAGTTTCCAAACAAAATGCGCCACTATCAGTACCAACATAAAGCGCAAAATGCCGCGATAAGGTGCGATGTTCTGTTTCAATGTATCAAAATTCATAGTGTTGATGCTTAGATGGTTACGCGTGCGAATGGCGGTAGTGCGATGTCGCAAAAGTCGTTATCTTGATATTTGAAATAGCCGGTGATGGCCACCATGGCTGCATTGTCGGTGGTGTACGAAAATTTCGGGATGAAAACCTCCCATTGTTTTCGTTCGGCACGCTCCAAAAATGCCGCCCGCAGTCCCGAATTGGCCGAAACGCCGCCGGCCACTGCTACTTGTTTGATGCGCAAATCTTTGGCGGCGCGTTCCAACTTTTTCATCAGAATGTTGATGATGGTTTTTTGCAACGAAGCGCACAAATTTGCTTTGTGCTGCTCAATGAAGTCGGGCTGGTCGCGCAGTTGGTCGCGCAGAAAATAGAGGAACGACGTTTTCAGCCCGCTGAAACTGTAGTCGTAACCGGCGATGTTCGGTTTGCTGAATGCGAATGCGTTCGGGTTGCCGCTTTGAGCGAGTTTGTCGATGAGCGGTCCGCCGGGATAGGGCAGCCCCATCACTTTGGCGCACTTGTCAAAGGCTTCGCCGGCGGCGTCGTCGATGGTTTGCCCCACGACTTGCATATCGTTGTAGTGTTTTACCAAGACGATTTGCGAATTGCCGCCCGACACGAGCAGACACAGAAACGGGAACGCCGGTTGCCGGTTGTCGGCGCCGGGCTCTTGGATAAAATGTGCAAGAACGTGTGCTTGCAAGTGGTTGACGTCGATGAGCGGTATGTCGAGCGCACACGCCATGCCTTTGGCAAACGATGTGCCGACCATGAGCGAGCCCAGCAGTCCGGGACCGCGCGTGAATGCGATGGCGCTCAATTCCGATTTGTCGATGCCGGCGCGTTTCAGTGCCTCGTGGACTACGGGGACGACGTTCTGCTGATGCGCTCGCGAGGCCAATTCGGGTACCACGCCGCCGTATGATTCGTGCACGGCTTGGCTGGCCGTAACGTTTGAGAGTAAAAAACCGTCGCGAATGACGGCTGCCGAGGTGTCGTCGCACGAAGATTCGATGCCTAAAATCGTTATCATACCAAAAAATCGGTTTAAGTTAGCACAATATTTGCTTATTTTTTACTTGAAAAACGTTTTGTTGTGCGTTTTTACGCAAAAAAATACTATATTTGCAAGTTAAACGCAAAGGTACGAAAAAATCGGCTAAAATAGTGCTTATTGTTATCGCAAGTTTTTGTGTTTTGCTGATAACTCCTGTTATCTTGTTGAAGTTCAATAAGATACAAAATGCTGTAGTGCAAAAAATTACGACAACGTTGTCGCAGACACTGCAAACGACGGTGTCAGTCGGGCAGGTCGATTTGCATCTGTTTGGCACGCTTACGTTGCGCGACCTCTTTATTGCCGACCGCCAAGGCGACACGTTGTTGTGTGCCGACGAACTGAATGCGCGTATGGCGCCGGTGGCATTATTGTATCGGGAGTTGCACTTTGTTACAGCCGAACTTGTGGCGCCGCATATCGAATTGCGGGTCGATAGTGTGGGGCGGCCGAATTTTGCATTTTTGACCGAATTGTTACCCGATAGCGCCAACGCCGATATTGGCGTGCGGTTCGACCGCGTGGAAGTGTGTCGCGGCACGGTTACGTTTGTAAACGCGCAGGCAGTCCCGACGGCCGGCCGAGCGTCGTTGTTTGATGCCAATAATGTGAATGTCAGCGAGTTGAACGCGTTGGCTAAATTCCAACTGACGCGCGACAAACACTTGACGGCACGTTTGCTTGAGTGTTCGTTTCGTGAACAATCGGGTTTTCGCCTCGATAATCTGTCGGCGCAGGTCGAGATGAACGACTCGTCGTGCCTTGTGCCGCAACTTGAGGTGAAGTTGGCACACTCGCGTGTGGCGTTCGATACTATATCAGTGTCGTATGATGCTGTAAATCAGTATTTAAGACATTCCGAACATCTGCGATTGAATGCACAACTGAAGCGTTCGGTCATCTATTTGCCTGACCTGAAAATGTTTGCTCCCGAATTGGGACGTTTGCGCAATGATTTGGTTGTGTCGGGTACGTTGGCGGGCAATCTGGCCAATCTGAAAGCCTACGATTTGCATGCGCAGTATGGTAAAAACATTGTGTTCGACGGCGACTTTCGTTTCACGGGTTTGCCCGATATACAGGAAACGTTCATCGATGCGCGTTTGAACGAAATTAGTTTCACGCCGCAGGCGTTGCAGGATTTGGCTGCTCAGTTGGCGCAGCGGCCGGTGGTTTTGCCCGAACAGATGTATCAGTTGGGCAAATGCCGTTATAGTGGCAGCATCATCGGTTTTGTCAGCCATTTGGTGCTGAATGGGCGTTTGGCTACCAATGCGGGCACCATACGCACCGATGTGGATATGTTGCTGACCGACAAGTTCGATAACCTCGAAGTGGATGGCGATGTGAGTTCGCAGCGCATACGTTTGGCCATGATTACGCCGCCGGAACTTGGCCTTGGCGATGTGTCGTTCGACACGGATACGCGTTTGCGCCTGCAAAAAGATGCGCCTTTGTCCGTGAAGTCGGATTTGACGGTGCACAGCATTGAGTTCAAAGATCATGTTTACAAAAACATAGCCGTCGCCGGCGAATACACCGATCGCAAGTTTGTGGGTACGGCCGCCGTGGCCGATGACAATTTGAAGTTCGATTTTTCAGGCGAAGTAGAATGGAACAAAGAACAATATGTGTTTAACTTCGATGCTGCGGTGGACGATTTTCGCCCTTATGCGCTCAATTTGATTGACGCTAATCCGCATTTGATGCTGTCGGCACATCTTAATTCGCGTTTCGAAGGGCCTGATGCCGATAATATGGTCGGATATATTCGTTTGAGCGATTTACATTTGGACAATGATGCCGATTTCTTTTTGAACGAATTGACTTTTACGTCGCAAGTGGGCGATACGCACGATTTGTTGTTGCAATCCGATTTAGTAAATGCCTCTGTAACAGGCAAATACAAATTCGCATCGCTGTTTGAAAGCGGTCGGCAGGCGTTTTACCGCTATTTTCCGGTGCTGGACGATGCGGCATCGCACCGCAGCTACGAGTCGGGCAACGCGTTGCGTTTTCGGGTGGCAGTCGCTGCTACCGACAGGCTGATGGCTGCGCTCGATATTCCGTGGTTTACGACCGATACGTTGCTGATCGAAGGCCTTTACGATGACCTGACCGATACCATCGCTGTGTCGGTGGGCACGCCGCATCTGAAAAATCGTGCCAATGGCAACTTCTGCGATTTGGGCGTCGATATCGACAACGCCGATGAGCAACTCAATTGCCGATTGCGCGGCAAAAGTATCACGCGCAAAAACGACACAATATCGTGTGTTGTGGCGTTGGCGGGGCGCAACGATTCGCTGACGGCCAATTTGCAATGGAACAATGTGCGTACCGAATTGACGCATGCCGGTGAGGTGTTGCTGCGGTCGCATTTTGTCAATCGCGACAATCGTTTGCAAGCCGATGTGCATCTGCTGCCTACGCAAATTGTGCTGCAAAATACGCCGTTCGATTTGCATGCAGCCGATATTCACACCGATTTCCAACGGGTGGTGGTCGATCAACTGAACATCGAGTCGGAACGGCAGCGCATATTCATCGACGGAACAGCGTCGAAGTCGGAGGACGATTCTATTTCGGTCGATTTGCAAAATATCAGTCTTGATTTTGTCAGCACGCTCATTCCGCCCTCCACACCGATAACCTTTGGTGGCGAAGTGTCGGGCGCGGCAAGTGTCCGTCGCGCCTTCGACCGGCCGATAGTGCTGGCCAACGTGAGTGGCGAGTCGTTCAGTTTCAACGATGCCTATTTGGGTAGTGTGCGTGCGCGTTCGTGGTGGAACAATACGACCAAAAGCCTCGATTTTTCGGGACGTGTGCTTTCGGATGCCCGCGACACCGTCGCCCGAATCGATGGTGGCTACTTTTTCCCGAACGATTCGCTCGATTTGTTGGGACACGCCGACCATCTCGACATCAAATTCATCGAGCCGTTCATGGCATCTATTTTGCAGAATATCAAAGGCACGGCATCGGGCGATGTGCATGTGTACGGCCATACGCAGACGCAGGAGGTGAGCGTAACGGTAGAAGCCATGGCCGAAAATGCGCAAGCCGGCATCGACTTTTTGGGCGCTACGTTCTTTTTCAACGATTCCATTATTCTGACGCCGACCGAAATCATCTTGAGCGACATCGATGTGCTCGACACCGAGGGCAATCATGCTACCTTAAACGGCTTGCTGACACACCGCTATTTCAAAAATTTGGATTATCGCATTGATATTAACTGTCAGAATTTCAAAGCGTTGAATACGACCGCCAAGGATAATGACCTGTTCTACGGTACGGCTTATGCCACGGGTAGTGCGGTCATCACGGGCAACGATGCGCATACCAACATCATGGTCGATGCCACCACCGAAAAAAATACGAAACTCATTGTGCCGATAGGGGCATCGGTGGCCACCGAAAATTCGTTCATCACCTTTGTCAATCACGACCCGAAGCCCGATGTCAAGGCGGAAATCGACCCGTTTGCACAACCTGTTGCCGACAAAGGCTCCGAGTTGAAACTCAATCTGATGGTAAACGTAACGCCGAATGCCGAGGTGCAAATCTACGTCGATCCGAAGTCGGGTGATGTGCTGAAAGCCACCGGCGATGGCGACATCCGCATCGAATACAACGACAAAACCGACGATTTCAAGATGTATGGCAGTTACGAAATCGAGCAAGGTTCGTATCTCTTTTCGTTCCAAGAGGCCATTCGCAAAGAGTTTCGGGTGAAACAAGGCGGTACGGTCGATTGGAGCGGCGATCCCACCAATCCGCGTGTGAACATCGACGGCTATTATCAGTTGAACGCCTCGCTGCTCGATATTCTCGACCAAAGTTATCTGGAATCGAGCAATCGTACCACTGTGCCGGTGCAATGTTTGCTCAATCTGACGGGCAACCTCTCGAATCCGACCATCAAATTCGGCATCAATCTGCCAAACTCCGACGAGGAACTCAACCGCGCGCTGCAAACCACTATCAGTACCGACGAGATGATGACGCGCGAAATCATCTATCTGCTGGTTTTGGGCAAATTCTTTACGCCCGAAACGATGAAGAGCACCGGAACCGTCTTCACACAGGGCGATTTGTTGGCTGTGGCTTCGTCCACCGTGTCGGCGCAACTGAACAATTGGGCATCGCAAATGTTTGATAATTGGAATTTTGGCGTCAATTTCCGCAGCACCGACCTTGGCGATAGTTACAGCAACGAGTACGAATTCAACTTCCTTTATACGCCGAACAACCGCATCAGCATCAATGGCAATGTCGGGTATCGCGACGACAATTTGTCGGCCTCGAAGTTTATCGGCGACTTCGATTTTGAATACAAACTGATACAATCAGGTAAGTTGAGCGCCAAGGCTTACACGCATACCAACGACTACAAAGAGTTCAAAACGGCACTCACGACACAAGGCATCGGTTTGGTTTATCGCGAAAATTTCGACTCGGGCAAAGATTTGCTGAATAATTGGAAAAAGAGCATTGCCGATGCCAAAAAAGAGCGTGCCGAACGGCGTGCCAAGCGCGAACAGCGTCGTGCCGAACGCAAGGCGGCAAAACAACAAGCGACATTCCCGACCGATAGCGTCGCACCGATACCTGCCGACACAGTGCCGCCGGCTGTCGAATAAAAAAAAGCAGAACACGAATGTCCTGCTTTTTTTGTGTCTTGTACCGAAAAATAGGCGGTTATATCGCCTCTTTGACTTCTTGATTGACGGCTTTCAACTCTTCGTAGAAATGTGCGTGCGATATCGAAATGTATGGCGCCAGCCACAACAATCCGATACCAAACGTCAGGATGCACAGCAAGCCCCAGCCAATGAAACTCAAATCCAGCAAAAAGAGTTTCATCTTGTGTCCCGACATCAGGCGCATGCTCTCTTGAATACATTGTTCGGCATTCCAATCGGGATGGTCGAGCGCTACATAGTAACTCATGGCGTACGAGTAGGCTTTGATGATGCCCGGAATGACCAGCAGCAAACTCCACAGCATAACGTAAATACCCATTAACAGCGGTGTGCTGAGTGCGCGACCATAACTTTTGAACCCGCTGAACATTTTGTCCATCAAATTCTCTTTGTCGCCACGGGCAAATTGCAAAAATGCTTGCTCGACACTATAGTCGAGAGGCATTAACACCAATAATGCCAACAGAGCACCAACAAACGGAATGCCCGACAGACCGGAAAACATACACAAGATGAGTGTTACCAATACAGGCATCGTCCAATTGCCGGACAGCGATTGGCGCGCCAAGGCTCGGATTTCGGAATTTGTTTTCATAATATAGTACGATTAAAATGTGATAAATAATGTTGCAAAAATAAATCTTTTTTGTTTCTGCTGCAAATTTTTGTCTATTTTTCTTCTGACAATTTGATGTCGCGTATCATCAACTGCGTGGTGGTGTTGCCGTTGAAGTTGTTTTCTTCGATGGTATAGCAGATGTCGAGCGGGTTCAGGGCTTTCAGCGGCTCGTTGAAGTCGCTCATGCGGAAGGCGATGCCGTTCATCACATTTTCGCAACTTGCATCGACGAGTTCCAACTTCAGATGTTCCTGATCGCGCCCTACGGGACGGCTGTTGCCTTCGTAGTCGAACACGCGTCGGGTGCAAAAGACGGGTTTCATGTTGCCGGGGCCGAACGGACTGAATTGCTTGAGTATGCGGAAAAATTTTGGCGTCAGTTCGCTGAATGTTACTTCGGCATCAATTTCTATTTGCGGCGTCAGTTGCTCGGCTTGTATGTTGTCGGCTACAAATTGCTCGAAACGTCGCACAAAAGCCTCCAGATTTTCTTCTTTCAGTGTCAGACCGGCGGCGTAGGTGTGTCCGCCGAAATTTTCGAGCAAGTCGCGGCAACTGTCGATGGCGCTGTAGAGGTCGAAGCCGGGCACCGACCGCGCCGAACCGCTGACGAAACCATTGGCTTTGGTCAGCACCACGGTGGGTTTGTAATATTCTTCGCACAGCCGCGATGCCACAATGCCTACGATGCCTTTGCTCCATTCGGCGTTGTAGATGACGATGGAGCGGCGGTGGTCGATGTCGATTTGAGTGTCAATTTGGCTTTTGGCTTCGTCGGTGGTGCGTTTGTCGATGTCGCGGCGTTCGTCGTTGTAGTCGTTGATAGCCGAACTCTTTTCGCGCACAAAAGCAGGGTCGCGCGATACGAGCAGTTCTACCACTTCGTAGCCGGAGTGCATACGCCCCGACGCATTGATGCGCGGTCCTATTTTGAATACAATATCGCTGATTGTCAGGTCTTTGCCGCTCAATTTGCAGACGTCGATAATGCCTTGCAGTCCGGCGCACGGATTGTCGTTGAGTTGTTTCAATCCATAGTAAGCCAGCACACGGTTTTCGCCCGTTATTGGCACAATGTCCGATGCGATGCTCACGGCGACGAGGTCGAGCAGCGGTCGCAGTAGTGCAAACTCGATGCCGTTGTCGAGTGCGAAGGCTTGCATCAATTTGAAGCCGACGCCGCATCCCGACAAATGTTTGTAAGGGTAGGTGCAGTCGTCGCGTTTGCTGTCGAGCACAGCCGTGGCGGCGGGCAATTCGTTGTCGGGAGTGTGGTGGTCGCAGATGATGAAATCGATGCCGAGCGTCTTGGCGTAGGCCACTTTGTCGATGGCTTTGATGCCGCAGTCGAGGGCAATGATCAGCGAAAACCCGTTGTCGTGCGCATAGTCGATGGCTTTGTACGAAATGCCGTAGCCTTCGTTGTAGCGGTCAGGAATGTAGAAATCGAGCGTGTTGGTGTAGTGCGACAGGAACATGTACACCAACGCCACAGCCGTCGTGCCATCTACGTCGTAGTCGCCGTAGATGAGAATTTTTTCCTTTTGCGACAAGGCGTGGTTGAGCCGTTTCACGGCCTTGTCCATGTCTTTTATCAGAAATGGGTCGTGCAGGTCGTTTAGGTCGGGACGAAAAAATTTTTTAGCCTCGTCGAACGTGTTGATACCGCGCTGCACCAATAGTTGCGACAATATGCGTCCTACGCCAAGGGCTTCGGATAGGGCGGCTTGGTCGGTCTGTTGTTCCGGTGTCAGCGAGTTGAAAATCCATTGATTTATCATTATTTTGTGTGTTTATTAGCACTTTCGGGTGGCTCGGAATGGATATAACTGCCTGATTATATGGTAGTTTAGTCGTATTGCTTGGCACTTCGAACCAATTTACAAAATTACAAAAATGTTTTATATATTGTGTCGTGTGCGATTTTTTACTGCAAAAAATGGTATTTTTTAGTGCAAAATGCGTAACTTTGCAAAAATTCCGCAATCCAAGTAATTCATTACAATTAAATCAATACTATGGCAGAAGAAAAAGTAAAACAAATTTTGAGTGCCGCATCCGATGATATGGATATGGCCGTGCAGTTTTTGGACGATGCGTTGGCACATATTCGTGCCGGCAAGGCCAATGTGCGCATTTTGGATGGCGTGCGTGTGGAGTATTATGGCAGCGTAGTGCCGCTGAACAATGTGGCTACGCTGACGACGCCCGATGCCCGCACCATTCAGATTTTGCCTTACGAGAAAGCGCTGATTCCCGTCATCGAAAAGGCCATCATGGCGTCAGAAGTGGGCATCACGCCGGCTAACAATGGCGAGAGTATTCGTTTGTGCATGCCGCCTGTAACCGAAGAGCGCCGTCGCCAGTTGGTGAAAACGGCTGGCTCGGCGGTCGAAGAGGCTAAAGTGAGCATTCGCAATGCGCGCCGCGACGCCATCGACCAACTGAAAAAAGAGTTGAAAAACGGTATGCCCGAAGATGTCGAAAAAGATGGCGAAGGCGAAGCGCAAAAACTCCACGATAAGTTCATCAAACGGGTGGACGAAATGATGGCGCTGAAAGAAAAAGAGATAATGACCGTGTAGCAGCGACTGCGGTCGATACCGGACGCGTAATAGTTCGTTGGGTTGGCAACTTTGCGACATAGCATTTGCGTGTCGGTGTGCGTGTTGTGTGCCGTGGTGCCTATCTTGGCCGACGATGCGCAGGATTCGACACGCATAACCCGACAATCGCGTTGGGATGCCTTGTTCGATTGGAACTTTATGGCATTGCCCACGGTGGCGTATCAACCCGAAACGGATTGGGCGTTTGGTGTGGCCGGCGTCTATTACTACAAATTCGGTGGTGCCACCAAAACCAGCGACGTGAGTTTCGATGCTGCCTATACGTTGCGCAAGCAGTGGAATGTGAATGTGTCGTCTTTCATGTATTTCGGTGGCGATAAACGCTGGTTGCTGTATGCCAAGTTTGGTTTCAAACGTTATCCCGATTATTTTTACGGCATTGGCAACTCTACAGCCGGACGCTTGTCGGAACGGTTGAGTTATTCGTCTGACAATGTGTGTGTTACGTTTCAGCCGCAAGGCTATGTCGGCGACCGTTGGTTGGTGGGTGCGAGTGTCGATTTTCGTTGGGAACGTCCGTCGGTGGCAGCCGATTTGGATGCGCTGGCGCAGGTTTGTTCCGTAGTCGGTCTCGATCGCCAGTTTTTTATGTTGGGACTTGGGGCGGTCGTGTCGTACGACTCGCGCGACGAACAGTTTTATCCGCATCGCGGCCTGTTTTTCAAGGCGGTGGGCAGTTACTACGAGCCATATTTGGGCAGTTCGTATCGTATGGGTAAATTGTCGGCCGATTTGCGCCATTTTGTACCGATATATAAAGATTTTATTTTTGCGTGGCAATTTACCACCGATTGGACTTTTGGCAAGAATAAACCGTTTCAGTATTTAGCCACAATCGGTGGTCAGGATTTGGGGCGCGGGTTGCGTTATGGCGCGTGGCGCGACGATGTGATGTTGAATTTGCAAGCTGAATTTCGCATTCCGATTTGGCGTTTCCTCAAAGCATCGGTGTTTGCCAATGTGGGCGATGTGTACAACCTGTTCGATTGGCGATGGGCGGTGCCGAAGGTCGGTTATGGTGCCGGGTTGCGCGTAGCTATCACCAAAGCGAAGGTCAATGTGCGGTTCGATGTGGCACGCAATAGCGTGAATAATAGTTGGCGTCAGGACGGGTGGAGTTTTTACTTAACCGTAAAGGAGGCGTTTTAAGTTGTTCTGAATGATGGCAAAAACAGGTTTGGTCATAAAATGTACGGGTTGCGATTATCTGGTAAAGGCAGACGATGGCTCGCATGCGTTGTGCAAAGTCAAAGGTAATTTCCGCATCAAAGGCATCAAAAGCACCAATCCGGTAACGGTGGGCGATAGGGTCGATTTCGACGAAACGGGCTATATCACTGCTTTGCACGATCGGCGCAATTACATTGTGCGCAAGCCGACCAATTTGTCGAAACAGTTGCATGTGGTGGCGGCGAATCTCGATTTGGCGCTGTTGGTCGTTACGGTCAAACATCCCGAAACCTCGACGGTTTTCATCGACCGCTTTTTGGCTACTGCCGAGGCGTATGGTGTGCCGGCCGTGTTGGTGTTCAACAAGGTCGATTTGCTGACTGCCGACGAACGTCGCTACCTCGACGCGTTGGTGCATTTGTACGAAACGATTGGCTACCGCTGCATTTGTTTGTCGGCCACGTGCGACCCCGATGTGTCGGCATTGAGCGCGCTGCTGGCCGGTAAAATTACGCTGCTTTCGGGCAATTCGGGCGTGGGCAAATCGACGCTCATCAATCGCTTGATACCGAACGGCACGGCCAAAACGGGCGACATTTCGGCGGTGCATCTCAAAGGCATGCACACCACGACGTTTTCCGAAATGTACGAGGCGGTTCCCGATACGTTCATTATCGATACGCCCGGCATCAAAGGCTTTGGCGTGGTGAATATGGAAACGGCCGAAATCGGCCACTACTTTCCGGAGTTGTTCGCCGCGTCGCGGCAGTGTCGGTTTGCCGATTGTACGCATCGACACGAACCCGGATGCGCGGTGCTGCAGGCGGTCGAGGAGCATCGCATTGCGCCGTCGCGTTATGCAAGTTATTTGTCCATTTTGAACGATGCGGGCGAAGCAAAATATCGTTGAATGTGTGCGAGCATGAAACCGAAAAGAGTTCTGAAAACGTTGATTCATAGTCCGTTGGCGATTGTCGTCGGCAACCTGTTGCTGATGATGTTGCTGTTTACGTTTTGCCGCGTCTTTTTCTTTTTAATCTATCGCGACACGTTTTCCGATATGACATTGGCGCACTTCGTCGAAATTTGCCTCGGCGGTTTGCGATTTGACTTGTCGGCGCTGTTGCTGTTCAATTCGCCGTATATTTTGTTGGCGTTGCTGCCGCTGCATCAGCGCGAAAAACCGGCCTACCAAACGATGCTGAAAACGCTGTTTTTGACAATAAATATCCTTCTGTTGGTGGTAAATTGCGCCGATATGGCCTATTTCCCGTTTACGAATCGGCGGACGACCATTACGGTTTTCGATGAATTTTCAAATGATGGCAATTTACTGAAAATCATTGCGATAGGTCTTGTTGATTATTGGTACGTTACACTTTTCGGTCTGGCGCTGATTGCGATTTTGGTGGTTGGCTATCGTCGGTGTGGCGTGGCGGATGCGCTGCCGAAAATATTTTATTACATCGCACACACGATGGTGTTGTTGGTGTGCGCCTATTTCACCGTCATCGGTATTCGTGGTGGTTTCGGGGCTTACACGCGTCCGATAAACATCAGCAATGCGGCACAATACATCAAACGACCGGTCGAGAATGCGCTGGTGTTGAATACGCCGTTCAGCCTGTTTACGACGGTCGAACGGCAGACTTACCACAGCCCTGCCTATTTTTCGGAAATGGAATTGCCGACCATCTTTTCGCCGATTCATCGGCCGCAACCGCAAGGCGATTTTCGCCCCATGAATGTGGTGATCATCATCATGGAGAGTTTCGGCAAAGAGTATGTCGGCTTCTACAATCACGATTTGGACGATGGCAACTATCGCGGTTACACGCCGTTTCTGGATTCGCTGTTGGCCGTGAGTTACACGTTTGAGCATAGTTTCGCCAACGGGCGTAAATCCATCGATGCCATGCCATCGGTGCTGTCGGGCATCCCGATGTTCATCGAACCATACATCACAACGCCCTATGCCACCAACGCCGTTTCGTCCATCGCTTCGGTGCTGAAGGCGAACGGCTATTATTCGGCATTTTTTCACGGCGCGCCCAATGGCTCGATGGGCTTTCAGGCCTATGCCAATGCCGCCGGCTACGACGATTATTTTGGCATGACGGAGTATGGCAACGACCAAGATTTCGATGGCGTATGGGCTATCTGGGACGAGGAATTTTTTCAATTCTTTGCCGACCGCATGGGTACGTTCAGGCAGCCGTTTGTAACGACTATTTTTTCGGCTTCGTCGCATCACCCGTTTGCGGTGCCGCAGCGTTACGCAGGCAAATTCCCCGAAGGCACGCTCCCGATTCACAAATGTATCGGCTATTCCGATTATGCCTTGCGACGATTTTTCGACCGCATGAAACAATATCCGTGGTACGAAAATACGCTTTTTGTCTTTACGGCCGATCATACAAATGTTTCGAATTGCGCTGAATATCAAACAGATGCGGGTGTGTTTGCAGTGCCGATTGCATTCTATTGCGCCGGCGATAGCACGCTGCGCGGCATCAGCCACACGCCGGTGGCGCAAACCGATGTGATGCCGACCATTTTGGCCTATTTGAACAACGAACAACCATTTGTGGCGTTCGGGGCAGATGCACTCGCCGACGACCAACCGCACCGCGTTTGTAATTACAATAATGGTGTGTATCAGTTACTTACGGATAGTCTGCTGCTGCAATTCGACGGCCGGAAGACCACCGCCGTGTACAATTACATCGACGATCGCCTGTTGCAACACAATTTGAAGGGCATGGTTGACGTTAATACAGAGGAGCGCTACTTGAAAGCGGTCATTCAACAATATATCGAACGAATGGTGGGCGATTCGCTGACGGTAAAATAACACACTTTTTGTATGCGAAATTCAATTTTCAGACTCATGTTGTGGTTGGTGGCATTTGCCATCGTGGCGGTGTCGCTGTGGTTTTCCAATCGGTTGGTGCAACGTTTGGAGATAGAGCAGCAGCGCAAAATCGAAATTTGGGCCGAAGCCATGCGGCAGTTTGTGCAGGCCGATAACAACGATGCCAATTTCGATTTTATATGGAAAATCATCGAAGAAAACGACAACATTCCCGTGTTGATTGTCGATGCCGATGGGCGATTCGTTACGGCACGCAATTTTGATCCGCCGGCCGACAACATAGACGACTATTATAATAGGGTGTACGAACGCCTAAAAACGCGACAGGAACCTATCGAAATCAATATCGACGAGAACGAACGACAATTCATCTACTACGACGACTCCATCTTGCTGAAACAACTGCAACTCTTTCCGTATGTGCTGTTTGCCATTATCGCCGTGTTCATTGCAGTGGTCATTGTGGCGTTGGCAAGCACCAAAAAGTCGGAACAAAATCGTGTGTGGGTCGGTTTGTCGAAAGAGACGGCGCACCAACTCGGAACGCCCATCTCGTCGTTGGTGGCGTGGAACGAGATGCTGAAAGCCAAATATCCCGACGATAAAATGGTGAACGAAATGGGCAGCGATGTGGAGCGGCTGAAAACCATCGCCGAACGTTTCTCGAAAATCGGCTCGCGACCCGAGTTTACGCAGGCGTGTGTCAATGACGTTGTACATGCGTCGGTGGAATATATGCGCCGACGGGCTTCGCAGCAAGTGCATTTCGCGGTGGACGACCGCTGCCAAACACACGCGCTGCTGTGTGTGCCGTTGTTCGAATGGGTCATCGAAAATCTCTTCAAAAATGCCATCGATGCCATGGACGGACAAGGCGACATCGCCGTGGTGATAGACCGCAACGAAAAAGGACAAACACTAATCGATGTGAGCGACACCGGCAAAGGCATCGAAAAACGCCGCTTTCGTGCCGTCTTCCGACCGGGCTACACCACCAAACAACGCGGCTGGGGGTTGGGTTTGTCGTTGGCCAAACGCATTGTCGAAGAGTACCATCGCGGGCGCATCTTTGTCAAACAGTCCGAACTGGGCAAAGGCACCACATTTCGCATCATTCTGAAAAAGTAATTGACTGATTATTAACAAATTGAAATAAAAATAAGCGCGACTTCGGCCGCGCTTATTTGATTGTGCACATCGGGTGCGTGTGCTACTCGCAAACGATAGTAAACGGCATGATGGCTTGCCGACCGCGTAGCGCCATGGCTTTCTGCAACGCCTCGGCGTGAACGGCATACGCACCGAGTGTGTGCTGCAAAGCGCGCGTGGTGCGCATCTGCGACAACTCGTCCAACAAGTCGTTGAACAAATCGCGCTTGGCCGGATACTCTTTGAGATTGTATGCTGTCAGACCGGCCTTGTCAGCCGCAAGGTCGATGGCGGTATTCAAGCCGCCGAGCACATCGACCAAACCGAGTGCTTTGGCCTGACTGCCTGTCCAAACACGGCCTTCGGCAATTTTTTTGATGGCGTCTGTCGTGGTGTGGCGACCGTCGGCACAACGCTGCACGAATAGTTCGTAACCTCTTTCGATGTGTTGCTGAAACAGCGCACGTTCGGCGGCCGTTACCGGACGTGTCGGCATACCGAAATCGGCAAAATCGTTTGTCTTGACGCCATCAACGGCCACGCCGATTTTGTCCGTCAGTTTTTCGACATTGGGCAGCATGCCGAATATGCCGATGGAGCCGGTGATGGTTGTCGGTTGCGCCACAATGGTGTCGGCAGCACATGCCATGTAGTAGCCGCCCGAGGCCGCATAGTCGCCCATCGACACGATAATCGGTTTGCGCGCTTTGACAAGTTGTGTGGCGTGCCACATCTGTTCCGAACCGTAGGCGCTGCCGCCCGGCGAATTGACACGCAGCACCACTGCTTTCACGGCATTGTCGTCGGCCAAATCGACCAGCGTTTGCGCTATCTCTTCCGAATCCATGGCGTCGGTGCCGCTGCCGTCTATTTGTCCCACAGCATAGACCACGGCAATTTTGTCGGCGGAGTAGGGCGTGTTGTCAGGCAGATTTTTCATCGCTTTCAAATCGACGGTGTGATAGTCGTCGCCGGCAAACTGCCGAATAATGGCTTTCATGTCCGAACGGTAAGCCAACGTGTCGGCCAAGCGACGTTGCACAGCCACCGACGGGTCCGCAAAAAACGCCCCTTCGTTGGCAAAACTATCGAATTGCGCTTTGTCCAAACGGCGCCCGGCAGCCATATCGTCGAGCAATGTCTGC
Organism: Paludibacteraceae bacterium; assembly: GCA_051870755.1. Lineage (GTDB taxonomy): Bacteria > Bacteroidota > Bacteroidia > Bacteroidales > Paludibacteraceae > W0P28-013. The sequence goes on from JBJECE010000018.1 coordinate 135,673, forward strand.
CAAATGGAATTTGATAACTCGGTCATTTGCAGTCGGTTAGCGTTGCTCATCTGCATACCGATGTAAGGCTCTACGGCCGATTTGAAGGTGCCGACTTTGAATACCTGCATCTCGATGCCGAGGTGGTCGAGGGCATCTTTGCAAAACAGCGTGCTCATCGACAAGCCTGTCAGGCCGAGCATACCTTGCGGATTCAGCACCACTTTGTCGGCTATGGTGGCAAGCGCATACGTGCCGTTGCCGAAATTGTCGGCGTAGGCCACTATGAATTTGTCGCTCTCTTTGAACGTTTGCAGGGCTTGGCGTATCTCGCTGATAGAGGCCGGCGAAGCCACTAATGCGCCCACATTCAGATAGATACCGGTGATGTTGTCGTCGGTGGCGGCACGGTCGATGGCGGCCAATAACGCATCGAGCCCGAGCTGCAACTGTGAATCGTCGATCATCGACATCATGGAGGTAACATCGTCTTGTTCGCGCTCCACAACCACGCCGTTCAACTCCAACTCAAGCACCGAATTGGCCTGCAACGTGGTGGGCGACGAACCCAAAGCCAACAGTGCGCCCAGCGAACCCAGCAGCAACATGCCCGAGAGTAACCCGAACAACAAGAGGCCAAACACGGTGGCCAACGTCATTTTCAGAAAATCTTTCATACTCTTTTTATTTTATCGGTTTTGTTTGCAAAGATAATAAAAAAATCGTACATTTGCACACTAAATCAAAAATGACGTTATGAACATTCCTGACAATCTGAAGTACACCAACGAACACGAGTGGATTCGTGTCGATGGCGATGTGGCATACGTAGGCATCACCGACTATGCGCAAGGCGAATTGGGCGAAATCGTATTCGTCGAAATCGAAACCGCCGGCGAAACCATTGCCGCGGGCGAAACTTTCGGCTCGGTCGAAGCGGTCAAAACCGTTTCCGACCTCTTTATGCCCGTGTCGGGCGAAGTGCTTGAGGTGAACCCCGCACTCGAGGCGCAACCCGAACTCGTCAATAGCGACCCTTACGGCGAAGGCTGGATGATAAAGGTGTCGGTGGACGACCCCGCCGAACTCGACCGCCTGCTCGATGCCGCCGCTTACGCTGCCCTGATTAACGCCTGATGCGCGCCATCGTTGCGCTTGGATCCAACTTGGGCAACGGCGCCGACAATCTGCGCCGCGCCACCGCCTTGTTGGCCGAACAGGTCGGCAGCATCGTAGCCGAAAGCCTCATGTACCGCACCGCGCCGTGGGGCTTCGATAGCGCTAATATGTTCACCAACAGCGTGGTGTTGCTCGACACTGCACTCACACCGCAGCAATTGCTGGCTGCTACGCAGCGCATCGAACGACAGATGGGGCGCACCGGCAAATCGCACGACGGCATTTATGCCGACCGCCTTATCGACATCGACCTCATCGACTGCGATGGTTGTGTGTTGCGTACCGACACCCTCACGCTGCCGCATCCGCTGATGCACCGTCGCGCCTTTGTGCTGCAACCGCTGTGCGACGTGTGGCCGCAGTGGTTTCACCCCGTGTTGCACCGCACCGCCGCCGAACTGTGGCACGCCCTGCCGCCGACTGCGGAAAGTGTAAAACAAGATTAAAATGATTTGCTAAAAAAATAGTTTATGTCGCCTTATAGTAAAGATTATCCGACCGATGCCATGCTTGATGAAGTAATGGCGCGTGTGAAAATTGCTATTGACTCCGATACGGTAAAGGCCAAGCACGAACTTGACCGCCGTATGGCCGAAGTAGCACAATATGCTGCAAAAATACGAGCAAAATGACTATGTAAGTGTACGCGTACGATGCCCTGCCGCCGACTGCGGATGCGGGCAAATGTTAAATTTGCAGAAAAAGTTGGTGCGTACAAAAAAATAGTCTAACTTTGCAACGAATAGGCGTGTGCGTGCATGCGCCGTAAATACTTGGATTTTTTTATTATTAACTTTTTAATTCTTTATTTATCATGAAAAAATTTACTTTTCTCGTAGCCGCCTTGTGCGCTACAATGATGGCAAGTGCAGCCGTTATTCAAATTGACAACTTCAATTCTGTTGAACTCGCCGCCGACCAAGCAGACCAAACTGTTACAGTGAACGGAGTTACGTTGTCGTTCAATGGAATAATTGTGGATGCAACGTACAATGAGGTTACTAATCGTACTTTGCGTGTTTATGCAGGTAAAACATTAACTATTTCTTGCGCTGAAACAATTACCAAAGTAGAGGTTATTGGTATGGCTAAGAAAGAAGCCAATATTTCGGCTTCGGCAGGAACGGTAGTCGGTGGCGATTATAGCTCCGCAACAGGCGATACATATAAGTATGAGAGTGGTTTTAGTGATCCGCTTTTCGTTATTAATGATGTAAATGCCAAAAGTGTTGTGGTTACTCCGGTAAAACAAATTCGTTTGTATGGAATTCGCGTTACAACTGCCGGCGAAGGTGGTGAAGGCGGCGAAGAAGGTGGCGAAGCCACTGTGTTGGATGTCAATTATGCAGAAGCTACTTATTATGCAGAATCTAGCGAAGCAGGTGCTGAAAACTTCAGTATAGATTTCATGTATTATAATGCAGAAGAAGATTCTGTACATGCTCCGTATGTTAGTTTTGATATTTATAGCGCATCAGCTACTGCTATTTCGGGCTCGTATTCTGTAGCAAATGCCACTATTGGAACTAAGTACTCGTATGTAGTACTGACCGATGCTGAACTTGTGGCAGAGGCTGATGGATTTGATATTACAGACGCAACATTGACTTTGGCTTATGTGGAACAAGAGGAAACTGAAGACGGAGATATTGTTTATTTATATGATGCAGCGGCTAACTTTACCGCAAATGGCAAAAAATACGCTATTAAAGCTCAAGTACCTCTGATGGCATCTAAAGCTTTGGATACTAATGAAGATGGTTATTATGACTCATGGGTTGCTTATGAACTGATAGAAGAGGCTACCGCTATCCGCACCGTCGAAATCGACAATACGGTATATGCTCGCGATGGTCGCATCTATGCCGAAGAGGGCGCCCGCATCTACAGCCTCACCGGTTTGGACGTTACGCGCATGAATGGCAATTTGGAAGGCATCTACATCGTGAAAAACGGTAACAAAGTTGCCAAAGTTGCTGTAGCAAAATAAAGCCCCCAAAAAATCCCCTGCCTGCCTGCCGGCAGGCAGGCCTGCCTACCTACGGTAGGTAGGTTCGGAACAGAGAATATAGATTGTAGGGACGTGGCGCGCCGCGTCCCTACAATTAGGAATTAGGAATGCGGAGTAAGGAGTTTTTCCTTGCTCCGCATTTGTTTTTCTACCCCCTCCGGCTCCCCCTAAAGGGGGAGAGGGTAATAGCATGAAACACCAAAAAAAGCCCTCCTTTAGCCTGCCTGCCGGCAGGCAGGCCTACCTACCGGTAGGCAGGCTTACAAAGGGGAGAGCACGCACTAAAGTAGTTTCTGCGCCCCAAAAAAGCACTGTCCCCTTTCCAAGGGGACGAGAAAAAACGAAGTTTTTTCGGGTGGGGTTCCACAGGGGGACGAGGCGCGCAGCGACGGAACGATTGAGCAATTTAGCCGTTGAACGACCCGATTTTTC
>JBJECE010000019.1:0-51871 GCA_051870755.1 Paludibacteraceae bacterium
GATTTTTCGGCTCGCAGCCTATGCAAGTTTTTTCGTTGAAACTACTTTATCGCATATTCTCCCCTTTGCAAGGGGAGTGCCCGTAGGGCGTAGGGTTAAAAAACACAAACAAACGCGGAGCAAGGAACAAATTCCTCACTCCGCATTCCTAATTCCTAATTGTAGGGACGCGGCGCGCCACGTCCAAAAAGTTAAGAGGTTAAAGGTTGGTTACGTTATTGGGCGGCGATTACTTTGTGCATGGGTACATCGTGTGCGTCGCATGGCACATGCGGCACTATTTGGAAATCGAATGCTACGCCAATGGTTGGCACCGGCGCTATGGTTGCCAAAAAGCGGTCGTAGTAGCCACGCCCGCGCCCCAGCCGCCTGCCGGCGCCATCGAATGCCACGCCGGGCACTATCACCACATCGATCGTTGCTTCGCAGGCGTTGCCTTGCGGCTCCATAATGCCGAACGCGCCGCGCCGCCATGCGGTCGTGGCGGTCAGTTCCACCGGCAGCACATCGTCGCCGGCCACCACGGGCAGCATCACGCGTTTGGTGCGCAACGCCTCGTCGATCAACGGGCGCAGATCCGGCTCGTCGGGCAGCGGCCAATAGAGCATCACACTGCGTGCAGCTACGAAGAGCGGTTCGCGCCGCAACTGTTCGACCACCCAAGCCGATTGCCGCGCCCGTTCGTCGGCCGAACACATTGCCTTGCGTCGGCGTATTTCGTCGCGCAAAAGGCGTTTTTCGTCAGCAAGCGTTGTCATCTGTCGAAAATTAGTTGATAAATTACTGTCTGCAAAGATACAAAAATTTGCTCAAATAAAAATTTTACGCTAATTTCGTGGCGCCATTTTTGCCATTGCCGATGATAGACCAATCGACCATAGCCCGCATCATGGACGCCGCCCAAATAGTGGACGTGGTGTCCGACTACATGACACTGAAAAAACGCGGTGCCAATTGGTGGGGAGTCTGCCCGTTTCACAACGAGAAGACGCCTTCGTTCAGCGTGTCGCCGGCAAAAGGCATCTTCAAATGTTTCGGGTGCGGCAAGGGCGGCAACGCCGTGCAGTTCGTCATGGAGCACGAGCATTTAACCTACTACGATGCGCTACGCCTGTTGGCAAAAAAGTACCACATCGAGATACAGGAACGCGAGCAAACCGACGACGAAAAACAACAAGAAAAAGAGCGCGAAAGCCTACAGACGGTAACCGAGTTCGCCGCCAAATTTTTCGAAGAGACGCTGCACAACACCGACGAAGGCCAATCGGTGGGCATAAGTTACCTGCGCGAACGCGGTTTCAGCGACGACATCATACGCAAATTCCGCATCGGCTACGCGCCGGACGCATGGGACACGCTCGTCGGTGCCGCCACCGCCAAAAACTACAGCCTCGACTATATGGTGAAAGCCAACGTGTGCAACTACAACGACGAGAAAAAACGCTACTACGACACGTTTCGCGGCCGTGTCATCTTTCCGTGGATTACCATCAGCGGCAAAGTGGTGGCCTTCTCCGGACGTGTCTTGTCGCGCGACACGAAAGGCGTCGTGCAAAAATATGTCAATACATGCGAAACGCCACTCTTTGTCAAGAGCAACGAACTATTCGGCATATTTCAAGCCAAAAACGCCATCACCAAAGCCGACTGCGTCTATATAGTCGAAGGGCAAACCGACGTCATATCGATGCATCAATGCGGCGTAGAAAACGTTGTGGCCTGCTCGGGCGGCAGCGGCTTGAAAGAGACGCAGGCACACCTGCTGCATCGGTTCACGGCAAACATCATACTGATGTACGACACCGACGCCGCCGGCGAAAAATACACCGACACCGCCATCAGCGTAGCCCTGAACGAAGGCATGAACGTACATGTGGTGCGCCTGCCCGAAGACGAAGACCCCGACAGTTTTGCACGCAAAAACAACGCCAACGCATTCATCGACTACATAGCGCAACACAAAATAGATTTTGCCACATACATCTGCCAAAAAATAGCCGCCACAGCCAACGACCCCATCAAAAAATCGCAACTCATCACCGAGCAACTGACGCCGGCACTTGCGCTGATTTACAACAATATACTGTTGGCCGAATACATCAAACAGTGCGCAAAATTATTGGATTTGAGCGAAGAAATGCTGCTGCGACAAATAAACAAATTGCGCGACAAAAAACGCAAAAAAGAACAAGAAAAGCAGCAAGGCGCAGGCGAGCAAACAAGCACCGAAACGACAAATGCCGCGCCCGACGCGGACGACCTGCCCGACATCGTTACCGCCGACAACAAATTCGACACACAGGAGCGGTGCATCTTGAACTTTGCGCTGCGCCACGGCAACGAAGTCATCTTCACCGACGAAGCGGCGCACGCATGGACCGTCAACGAATTTATCGTCAGCCAACTCATCGACACCGACAACATCGCGCTACGAAATCCGCTGCACCAAGCCATGCTGCACGAGATAGCCGTCCATCTGCACGATGCCGACTTCGACGCTGCCAAATTTTTCATCCGCCACGCCGACCCGCGCATCAGCCAACTGGCCGCCGACCTGCTGGCCGACCGCTACATGCTGAGCAAAATGTTTGCCGACACCGACACACACAACAGCATCAGAAACGCGCGCAAACAGCAGGAAAAACAACGCACCATGGCCGACGAAATCAACAAAGTCATCATCGAATACAAGTACCTCATCGTAACCGACGACCTGACCAAAACCATGGCGGCGCTGAAACAGACCGCCGACCCGCAAATCACCATCGACCTGCTGGCCAAAATCACCCAACTAAACCGGCTGAAAGCCCACATCGCACAAGAACTCGGCGAACGCATCATCGTCAAACTCTGACGCCGACAAGCACACCACTGCGCAAAAAAAACACACCTTTCGCGCGCAAACGACCTAAAATGTCAATATTTTTTCGTACCTTTGCAGGTTGAATTATTGTGCAATATTATGTCCGAAAAGCAACCACATCAAATTATCGACGACCTGACGCAGTCGGACTACAAATACGGTTTCACCACCGACATCGAAACCGAAGTCATTCCGCACGGCTTGAGCGAAGAGGTTGTGCGCCTCATATCGGCCAAAAAACAGGAGCCGGAATGGCTGCTCGACTTTCGCCTGAAGGCCTATCGCCACTGGCTCACCCTGTCGATGCCGACATGGGCTCATCTCGACATTCCCGAAATAGACTACCAAAACATAGCCTACTACGCCGCGCCGCGCAAAAGTGCGCCCAAATCGCCCGACGAAGTTGATCCCGAACTGATCAATACCTTCGACAAACTCGGCATTCCGCTCGAAGAGCGTCAGGCGCTGTCGGGCATGGCTGTCGATGCGGTGATGGACAGCGTGAGCGTGAAAACAACCTACCGCGAAACGCTCGCCGAAAAAGGCATCATCTTCTGCTCCATCAGCGAAGCCGTGAAAGACCACCCCGACCTTGTACGCCAATATCTCGGGTCGGTAGTGCCGCACACCGACAACTTTTTTGCCGCGCTGAACAGCGCCGTCTTCTCCGACGGCTCGTTCGTGTACATACCCAAAGGCGTGCGCTGCCCGATGGAACTTTCGACCTATTTCCGCATCAACGCTGCACAAACGGGACAATTCGAACGCACGCTCATCGTGTGCGACGACGATGCGTATGTGTCGTACCTCGAAGGCTGCACCGCTCCCATGCGCGACGAAAACCAACTGCACGCCGCCATCGTAGAAATCGTGGTGATGAACAACGCCGAAGTGAAATATTCGACCGTGCAGAATTGGTACCCCGGCGACAAAAACGGCAAAGGCGGCATCTACAACTTTGTAACCAAACGCGCCATTTGCAAAGGCGACAATTCGAAAATATCGTGGACGCAGGTCGAAACCGGTTCGGCCATCACGTGGAAATATCCGAGTTGCATTCTGAAAGGCGACAATTCGGTAGGCGAATTTTACTCGGTGGCGGTAACCAACAACTACCAACAAGCCGACACCGGCACCAAGATGATTCACATCGGGCGCAACTCGCGCAGCCGCATCGTATCGAAAGGCATTTCGGCCGGACAAAGCCAAAACTCGTATCGCGGATTGGTGAAAGTGATGCCGACAGCCGACGGCGTGCGCAACTTTTCGCAATGCGACAGCCTGCTGCTGAGCGACCGCTGCGGCGCACACACGTTCCCGTACATGGACATACGCAACAACAGCGCCATCGTGGAACACGAAGCCACCACCAGCAAAATCAGCGAAGACCAACTCTTCTACTGCAATCAGCGCGGCATCGGCACCGAAGACGCCATCGGCCTCATAGTGAACGGCTACGCCAAAGAAGTATTGAACAAATTGCCGATGGAATTTGCCGTCGAGGCACAAAAATTGCTGCAAATTTCGTTGGAAAATAGTGTAGGATAAAACAAAAGTAATCAAATGAACATTTTCGATATACATAACATCGCTTTCACGGCGTGGGGCTACGACATCTGTTGGTTGGAACTGATTGGATTCTTCACGGGATTCGTATCCATCTATCTGGCAGGCCGCAGCAATGTGCTGACCTTTTGGATCGGACTGCTGAATTGCGCAGCGTTTTTTGTGCTGTTTTGGCAACAACATCTCTACTCGATGATGCTGCTACAAGTGGTTTTTGCCGTCATCAACATTTACGGCATCGTGCGCTGGACACGCCCGCAGCACGCGTCGAACGACGAGTTGCGCATCACCACGCTATCGCCACAAGCGCTTGTGGGCGTGTTGTTGTTCATTGTGTTTGGCAGCATAGCGTGGTACAGTGCCATCGGCACCATGGCGCAACGTTTTCCCGACATCATCAGCGAACCGCAGTACCCATTTGTCGATGCCATGCTGATGGTGTCGAACGTGGTCGGGCAATGGCTGTTGGCACGCAAGAAAATCGAAAATTGGTATCTGTGGGTACTGACCGACGTTACCGCCTGCATATTGTGGCTGGTGATGGGGTTGTATCTCACAGCCATTCTGTACATTATCTATTTGATTATCACCTACAATGCGCTGCGCGAATGGCATCGCGAAATGCGTGCCGACACCACCGCAAAATTACATCGCAAACATTAACGACACAAAAATACGATTATGCTTGAAATAAAAAATCTGCACGCAACCATCGCCGGCAAAGAGATTCTGAAAGGCCTTGACCTGACCGTACGCCCCGGCGAAGTTCATGCCATCATGGGACCAAACGGCGCCGGCAAATCGACGCTATCGTCGGTGCTGACGGGCAATCCGGCCTACACCGTAACCGCAGGTTCCGTTACTTTCTACGGCAAAAACTTGTTGGAAATGGCGCCCGAAATACGTTCACGCGAAGGCATCTTCATGAGTTTTCAGTATCCGGTGGAAATTCCGGGCGTGAGCATGGTCAACTTTATGCGCGCCGCCGTCAACGAGCACCGCAAATACAAAGGCGAAGAGCCAATGTCGGCATCGGAATTTTTGAAACTGATGCGTGCAAAAAAAGAGTTGTTGGAACTCGACAGCAAGTTGGCCAATCGTTCGGTGAACGAAGGATTCTCGGGCGGTGAAAAGAAACGCAACGAAATTTTCCAGATGGCCATGCTTGAACCGCGTCTGTCGATTCTTGACGAAACGGATTCCGGCCTCGACATCGATGCCTTGCGCATCGTGGCACACGGCGTCAATACGCTGAAAAACAACGATAACGCCTCTATCGTCATCACGCACTACCAGCGCCTGCTCGACTACATCGTGCCCGACTTTGTGCATGTGCTCTACAACGGCCGCATCGTCAAAACCGGCACCAAAGAGTTGGCTTTGGAGTTGGAAGAAAAAGGCTACGATTGGATAAAGAAAGAATTTGAGAAATGAACCGCGAACAACAATACATCGACCTGTACGAACAAACGGCAGATGCGTTGAAAGCGCATGCGGCGGCACAACTCAACCTGCACCGCGACGAAGCCTTCGTAAAATTCAAACACCAAGGATTCCCAACTAACAAAGACGAAGACTATCTGTACTGCCCGCTGCTGTCGGCACTCGACACCGACTACGGATTCGACATCAATCATCTGACAGTGCCAACCAACGGCGCCGACTTGTTTCGTTGCGACGTACCCGGCATTCGGGCGCACAATTTCTACATCGTCAACGACCAACTGCAACCCACACACGCGGCCTTACCCGACGGCGTGGTGTTTTGCAAACTGAGCGAGGCCTGCACGCGCCATGCCGACCTTGTAGCGGCGCATCTCGGCCGGCAAGCCGACCGCTACGACGATGGTTTCACGCTGTTCAATCGCACTTTTGCGCAAGATGGTTATTTCCTGTTTGTGCCGGAAAACACCACACTCGACTTGCCCATTCAGATTGTCAATATGCTGTACGCTCACAGCAGTTTGATGACACACACGCACAACCTGATAGTGTTGGCCGCCGGCGCCCGCCTCGATATGCTTGTATGCGACCACGCCACAGCCGGCATCGACTTTTTTGCCAATCGCTTGACAGAAATCGTCGTTGGCCAAAATGCTTGCCTGAACTACTACGCGCTCGAAAGCACCGGCAACGACACCAACGGCAACGAACAAATTTTTGTAGAACAAGCCGCCGGCTCGCAAACGGTAATCAACCTCGTGGCGCTGCACAACGGCCGGTCGCGTCGCCACATCGACATCAATCTGAACGGCGAACAGGCCGACACATGGCTCGGCGGCATTGTCATCGGACACGACCGTCAGCAAACCGACATCACCACCACCATACGCCACCATGTGCCGCACTGCACAAGCCAAGAATTGTTCAAATACATACTCGACGACGAAGCCGAAGGCGCGTTTGCAGGTCGTATCTTGGTAGAAAAAGACGCGCAACACACCGAAGCCTACCAAACCAACCGCAACATCTGTCTGACCAAGCAGGCACGCATGCACGCAAAACCGCAATTGGAAATATATGCCGACGACGTGAAATGCGGACACGGTGCCACTACCGGTCAAATAGACGAAAACGCTCTGTTCTACATGCGCACACGCGGCATCGGCGAAGACGAGGCTCGCATGTTGCTACTATTGGCATTCGCAGCCGATGTGTTGGACAAAATCACCGTCGAAGCCGTGCGCGACCGCCTGCGCCTGATGGTAGAACAACGTCTGCGCGGCGGCGAATCGAAATGCAAAACCTGTAAAATTTGCTGATCAAAAAAAACGTCATGAGCCTCGACATCAACCACATACGACACGATTTTCCGATACTGTCAGAGAAAATTTACGGCAAACCGCTCGTGTACCTCGACAACGCCGCCACCACGCAAAAGCCGCAATGCGTGCTCGACAAAATCGTCAAAATGTATGCCACGCAAAACGCCAACATACACCGCGGCGTACACTACCTGAGCCAACAAGCCACTTTGGCGCACGAGGCAGCACGGCAAACCATCGCCACATTCATCGGCGCACACGACGTCAATGAAATCGTCTTTACGCGCGGCACCACCGAAAGCATCAATCTGCTGGCCACCGTTTTCACCGAACGATTTTGCCAACCGGACGACGAAATCGTCATCACGCAGATGGAGCACCACTCCAACATCGTGCCGTGGCAAATGGCCGCCGAACGCCACCGGCTGCGCCTGCGCATTGCACCCATCGACGAGCGCGGCGACCTGCGCCTCGACGAACTCGAAAAACTGCTGAACAACCGCACACGGCTTGTGGCTGTAGCGCATGTGTCAAACGTTTTGGGAACCATCAATCCCGTGAAACGCATCATCGAGATGGCACACGCACACGGCGCAAAAGTGCTGGTGGATGGTGCGCAAGCCGTTGCTCATCTGCCGGTCGATGTAACCGATTTGGATGCCGATTTTTACGCCTTCTCGGGACACAAAATCTATGGTCCGACGGGCATCGGCGTGCTATACGGCAAAGCGGATTTGCTCGACGCATTGCCACCCTACCAAGGCGGCGGCGAAATGATACAAAACGTTACATTCGACCAAACCACTTACAACGAATTGCCGTACAAATTCGAAGCCGGCACGCCCGACTTTGTCGGGTCGGTGGCCTTGGCCGAAGCGCTCAACTATATGGACAGCATCGGGCGAAGTGCCATTTTTGCATACGAAGACGAATTGTTGCGCTACGCCGAAAAACGTCTGCGCGAGATTCCGAACATGCGCATTTTCGGCACGTCGGACACCAAAAGCAGCGTCATCTCGTTCCTTGTGGGCCATGTGCATCCGTACGATTTGGGCATGCTGCTCGACAAAACAGGCGTAGCCGTGCGCACCGGGCATCACTGCGCACAACCGCTCATCGACCTGCTCGGCATTCCCGGCACAGTGCGCGCCTCGTTTGCACTCTACAACACCACAGATGAAATAGACTATTTCGTCGAGCAACTGCAACGTTGCCTGACCATATTACAATAATCAGCACAAAGTGAATCATGGACGAATCGAACAAATATGTTGATGTCGAAGCCCTGTTGGGACCGAAATTGCTGAAAAAGATTCCGCGATTTATCGTCAACTACCTCAAAAAAATAGTTCATCAGGACGATCTGAACGCTGCCATCAAGGCAAACCCTGATGTAACAGGCACCGACTTTCTGCGCGTGGCGCTCGACACGCTCGACATTCATGCCAACGTACGCGGCACCGAAAATCTGCCTCACGACGGTTTGTACATTTTCGCCTGCAATCACCCGCTTGGCGGTCCCGAAGCACTCATCATCGGCGACGTCATAAGCCGGCACTACGGCAAAAATCTGAAATTCATCGTCAATAGCCTGCTCACCGCCATGAAGCCGCTGGCGCCCATCTTTCAGCCGGTGAACACACTCGGCGGCGGACAATCGCGCGAAACCGGCGAACAGATACAACAACTGTTTGCATCCGACAATCAGATATGCGTGTTCCCCGCCGGCATCTGCGCCCGCAAAATCGACGGGCAAGTAACCGAAATGCCGTGGAAAAACATGTTCGTCAAACGGGCGCGCAAATCGCATCGCGACATCATTCCCGTGCACTGCACCGGCGAAAATTCGCGCCGATTTTATCTGTTAGCCAAAATCGGACAACTGCTACACCTCAAAGTCAATATCGCCATGCTCTATCTGGTGGACGAACTCTACAAAAAGCAGCATCAAACATTTACCGTTACTTTCGGCAAACCCATTCCGTGGCAAAGCCTCGACAAAACCAAAACCGATGCCGAATGGGCAGCCGACATCAGACAAACGGTCATCGACTTGGCCGAATAACCATCGAACCGACAACCTAAAAAAACAGACCAAAATATGATGCAAGAAATAATCGCACCCGTTGATGTGGCTCTGATAAAAGCCGAACTGACACCCGACACCTTCTTGCGCACGACCAACAAGGCCGGAAACGAGATTTACATCGTCAATGCGCACAACGCACCAAACACCATGCGCGAAATCGGCCGTTTGCGCGAGATTGCATTCCGCAACGCCGGCGGCGGCACCGGCAAGGACACCGACATCGACAACTACGACACCATGGACGAACCCTGCCAGCAACTCATCGTGTGGAATCCGCAAGCCAACGAGATAATCGGCGGCTATCGGTTCATTCTTGGCGAAAACGTACGCTACAACACCGACGGGCAACCCGTCATAGCCACAGCGCACTTGTTCCGTTTTTCCGACACATTTATCGAACAATACATGCCGCACGTGCTCGAACTCGGGCGGTCGTTTGTGAGCGTCGGTTACCAATCGACACACGCCGGCGCCAAAAGCCTCTATGCGCTCGACAACCTGTGGGACGGACTTGGCGCACTCACCGTCAAATATCCGCAAATCAAATACTTCTTCGGCAAAGTAACCATGTATCCGTCGTTCGGCTACGAAGGCCGCGACATGATACTCTACTTTCTGCAAAAACATTTCGGCGACAAACAACAACTTGTTACGCCAATCCATCCATTGCAGTTGATCACCCAAAAACAGGCGCTCCAAACCCTGTTCACCAACATGTTCATCAAGGACGACTATCGCATTCTGAACCAAAAAATTCACGATATGGGGCTCAGCATACCGCCGCTGGTCAACGCCTACATGAACCTATCGAGCACCATGAAAGTGTTCGGCACAGCCATCAACGACGAATTTGGCGACGTCGAAGAAACCGGCATTTTGGTTACCGTGGCCGACATCTACGAAGAGAAACGCGAACGCCACATCGAAACCTACATCGACCAACTCGAAGATGCCATACAATCGAAAGTAAAAGTGAACTGACCATGGTTGTGTGGATTGTCATCGGCATAGCAGGCTTGGCCGCCATCGGGTGGCTGATAATGGCCGTTCGGCGCACCAAACCCGAACACGAATCGGCACCAACCGACATACCCGCCGACTGCTGCGGCGCACACGCCGTGTGCGAACGCGACAGCCTGCTCACCAAAACCGACAAAATCATCTATTTCGACGACGAAGAATTGGACACATTGGCACACCGACCGGTCGAAGATTTTTCGGCACGAGAATTGCAGCAGTTAGACGACGTCTTCTACACCCTGCGCGAACAAGACGTAGCCGGATGGTTGCGGTCGCTGCAACTGCGCGACATAGCACTGCCCGACTACCTGCGCGACGCCGCACTGCTCATCGTAGCCGAACGCCGGCAGACGCCACACAACACGCAAGCAACTATTTAGACTGAATCTAAATAACAAAAAAATGGTAACCATCGAGATAGACAACACATCTGGATTTTGCTTTGGCGTAGTCAATGCCATCAAAAAAGCCGAAGAAGAGCTGCAAACCGTTCAACGGCTCTGCTGCCTTGGCGACATCGTGCACAACGAGCAGGAGATGCGGCGTCTGTCCGACAAGGGATTGGTGTCGATAGACCACACGCAACTGCGACAGATGCACGGCGGCAAAGTGTTGTTTCGCGCCCACGGCGAACCGCCCGAAACTTACAATATCGCCCGACAAAACGCCATACAGATAGTCGATGCCTCGTGTCCGGTAGTGCTGGCGCTGCAGAAAAAAATCCGAACGGCTTACACGGAATTTCCCGACGCGCAAATCGTCATCTACGGCAAACGCGGACACGCCGAAGTGAACGGCCTTGTGGGACAGACCAACGGCCACGCCATCGTGGTGGAACACGCCGACGAGATAAACGCCCTCGACTTCGGACGCGACATCATCTTGTTCTCGCAAACCACGCAATCCGTCGCCAAATTCAACGACTTGGTCGAAACCATCCGCCAACGCATGCGCTGCAGCGCGCAATTCAAATACTTCGACACAATTTGTCGCCAAGTGGCCAATCGTATTCCGAATATTCGTACCTTTGCAAGCAGATTCGACATGGTGTTGTTTGTGAGCGGCGCCAAAAGTTCGAACGGCAAAGTGCTTTTCAGCGAATGTGTCGCTGTCAATCCGCGCAGTTATTTCATATCGACGGCCGCCGACATCGACCCCGACACCTTGCGCGACGTGGCCTCCATAGGCATTTGCGGCGCCACCTCGACCCCGAAATGGTTGATGGAAGCGATTGCCGAAAAATTGGATAAACTGCTAAATAGTTAAACAAAAAAAATAATTCACTAATCATCAAATAATCAGAACATTATGTACAGACTTAATTGCATCGGCATTTTGACATCGGGCGGCGACGCTCCCGGCATGAACGCAGCCATACGTTCGGTAACACGTGCCGCCATATTCAACCACATCCGCGTGAAAGCCATCTATCGCGGCTACAAAGGTTTGATAACAGGCGAAATCAAAGAGTTTCACACCGAAGACGTGAGCAACATCATACAACGCGGCGGCACCATTCTGAAAACGGCTCGTTGTCAGGAATTTACCACACCCGAAGGACGCAAAATAGCCTACGAAACCATGGTGCGCGAAGAGATTGACGCGCTGGTGGTAATCGGTGGCGACGGCACGTTCACCGGCGCACGCATCTTTGCACAAGAATACAATGTGCCGATTGTCGGACTGCCCGGCACCATCGACAACGACCTATGCGGCACCGACAGCACCATCGGCTACGACACGGCGCTGAACACCATCGTCGAGGCGGTGGACAAAATACGCGACACAGCCAACTCGCACGAGCGTCTGTTCTTTGTCGAAGTGATGGGACGCGATGCCGGTTTCCTCGCGCTGAACAGCGCACTCGCATCAGGTGCCGAAGCCGCCATCATTCCCGAAGAACAAACCAACGAGGAACAACTCGAAGAACTGATCAAAAATGGTTTCCGTAAATCGAAAAACAGCAGCATCGTCATTGTGGCCGAAGGCGGCGGCGGCGCAACAGCACTTGCCGAACGCATGAAACGCGACTATCCCACATTCGATGCGCGCGTAACCATACTCGGCCACCTGCAACGCGGCGGCACCCCCACAGCCTACGACCGCATCATCGCCAGCCGCATGGGCGTGGCCGCCATCGACGCACTGCTCGACGAACAACGCAGCGTGATGGTCGGCATCGTACACGACGAAGTGGTGCTCGTGCCATTCACCAAAGCCATCAAAGACGACAAGCCGATCAACAAATCGAAAATCGGCGTTTTACAAATTCTTTCCATCTGATAAACGTATGAAAACACAACGGTATCTCTGCATCATATTGTGCGCAGCCATCGGCCTGACAACGGCTTGTACCAAAGACGAAAGCACTACGACACTGTCGTCGGACACCACGTTGATTACGTTCTATGTGTCGCACGACAGTCTGCCGGCGCTCAAAAAGACGAAATTCATCATCGACAACGACAGCAACGTCATCTACAATACCGACTCGTTGCCGTACTTGGCACCGTTGCACGAACTGACGCCGACCATCTATGGTAACACGCTGAAAAACATCGTGATAAACGACACAATGACCTACACGGGCAAAGATACCATCGACTTTACGAAACCGGTTACCATCACCACCACCGCCACCGATGGCGAATCGACACGCACCTACATCGTGCGCGTATGCGCCCACCAAATCGACCCCGATTTGTATAATTGGCAAGGCGTGAACTCCGAACTATTCACCGACCCGACAGTGATGCAGCAAAAAACCGTCATCTTCCACAAGCAACTTCTCCATTTCGCGAGAAACGCCACCGACATCGCGCTGTTCGTCAGCACCGACGGCAAACAATGGACAAGCGCCACGGTAACAGGTCTGCCGGCCACCACCGACTTGGACGGCATCGTCGCCACCGACAGTTGCCTGCTGGCCATCGACGGCAACACGCTCTACCAAGCCACCGCGCCAACCACATGGACAACACGCGCCAGCGGCCTGCCGGTATCGCGTTTGGCATTCGACATGAACCGCCAACTATTTGCCATCGGACAAACCGCCACCACGCGCTGCATGTTTGCATCGGCCGATTTGACAACGTGGGACAACGTGGGCAACCTGCCGAACGACTTTCCCGACAGCGATTTCGCCGTATGTGTCGATGCGGAGCCATCGGGCAAATATCGCGCTTTTGTCGTAGGTGGTCGAAAAACCGACGGCACCATACTCGGTACCGTGTGGAGCAGTGCCGACGGCAGTTATTGGGCTAACCTGTCGGCCGCCAAAGAGTGGTTCGCTCCGCGCTACGGCGCCACCGTCGTGCAATATGCCGACCAACTGCTGCTGATAGGCGGTGCCGACAACAACGGACCGCACGCCGACAAACAATGGTACTCGCCCGACTTCGGTCTGACATGGGACACCGTAGCCGCCAAAGATGCACTGCCCGATTTATGGTTGGCACGCCACGGACACTCCACCGTCGTCGATAGCGAAAACTACATCTACATCGTAGGCGGACAAACCGCCACGACCGTATTGAGCGACGTATGGAAAGGGCGCAAAAACAGCGAAGCACCCGGATTCGTGAACTAACGTGGAACGCCACCTGCCACACATACCGCCACACGCGCCGCTGACGGGAACAGCCCCATTGCCGGCATCGAAAAGCATCAGCAACCGCGCGCTGATAATCGACGCACTGAGCGGCCACGCCTGCACATGCGCCAACATCGCTCGTTGCGACGACACCGATGCACTACAACGCGCGCTGCACACCGATGCCGACACCATCGACATAGGCGCTGCCGGCACAGCCATGCGTTTCCTGACCGCGTTTTTTGCCACGCAACAAGGCCGCACCGTTACACTCACCGGATCGGCACGTATGCTGCAACGTCCCATCGGGCCGCTAGTCGATGCGCTGCGCACGCTCGGCGCCGACATTACTTACGTCGGGCAAGAGGGTTTTCCGCCGCTACGCATCACAGGCAAAAAACTGCATAGCACTGCACTTACACCCCACTTTGGGCAAAGCAGCCAATATTTTTCGGCATTGATGATGATAGCACCATACATCGAAGGTGAACTGACACTCCACCTCGAAGACGCCACCACATCGTGGCCATACGTCGAACTGACAGCCACCATGATGCGCCACTTCGGCGCACGCGTAACCTTGTCGCCCACCGACATCACCATAGCCGACACACCCTACACCGCCACGCCATTCACCATCGAAAACGACTGGTCGGCAGCATCGTATTGGTACGAACTCTTGGCCGTGGCACGCCGTGGCAGCATCGTATTGCCGCAACTGCAACCGCACTCGTGGCAAGGCGACGCACACATCGCCACATTGTTCGAAACGTTTGGCGTAACCACGCAGTTCGGCGCGCAACACGCCCGCATCACTTACACCGGCGGCACGCTACCGACACATTTTGACTACGACTTCGGCAACATGCCCGACATGGCACAGACGTTTGTTGTGCTGTGCTGTGCGTTGGGCATCACCTTCGCGTTCAGCGGTCTGCACACCCTGCGCATCAAAGAAACCGACCGCATAGCCGCCCTTGCAGCCGAACTGCGCAAATGCGGATTTGTGCTTACGGCCGGCACCGACAGCCTTGCGTGGGACGGCACCCGCTGCACCGCCGACCCGCTGCCACGCATCGCCACCTACAACGACCACCGTATGGCCATGGCTTTTGCGCCGACAGCTGCACTGATGCCGATAGTCATCGAGCACCCCGACGTCGTGAGCAAATCGTACCCCGACTTCTGGCACGCCTGGGAGCAAGTGACAAAATAAAAGTGGTGCACCGCATTTGGTACACCACTTTTTTATAGTTGGCCGGGACGACAGCCATAGCACACCCTTAATAATTGACCGATGCCGAGCTTTCCTGAACTACAATCGTCATCTTGACGGCCGACCCCACATTAAAGATTTCGCTGTAATCAGAAGAACCCCAAGTCCACGACACGGTAACATCGCCCTGCTGCGGCACCATATACGTACCGAAATTGGTGCCACTGCCACCTTCGTACGAAATTACCACATTTGAAATGTCAGAAGGAACATAATCATGTACGTCAGAATAAGCATAAGGCTCATAATACAACACCGTTACTTCGCAATAATTACCAAGCACCGAATTTTGGAGTTGTTGCTCGGCTTGTTGGTCGCAACTGCTGCACAGCACCACGGCTAATGCACTTACCATAAATAAAACTATTTTTTTCATCTTGTAAAAATTTATTTTTGCCTCGCAGTTCTCCGATTCGGCGGATTAAACTAAAAAATAAACAATAAAAAAAGCGTGAGAACTGAAAGTTTACCTAATCCAAGGTATCGCCAAACACCCATCACGAATAAACAATCACCTCACGCGGCTATCAACTCGGTAAAAACCGAGCATATAGCACACATGAGCGTCCGGATTGTCTCTCTCGTGATAAAAAATGGCGATTTTTTGGATTAAGAGAAACTTAACGCTTCAAAAAATATTGCCAAACGCTTTTGGCAACTGCAAAAATAAACATTTATTCATTACCAACCAACAATTCCACGTTTTTTTTGTAATTTTGCGCCTCGAAATAGATACTAAAGCCATCAAACCATGACACTCGACGAAAAACAACAAGAGATAATCGACACATTCTGTGCATTCGACGATTGGATGGATCGCTACCAATATCTGGTGGATTTGGGTAACGCGCTCGCACCGCTGCCCGAAGCCGACAAAACCGACCAAAATCTGATTGATGGTTGCCAAAGCCGTGTATGGCTCACAGCCGATTATGCTGACGGACACATCACGTTTCACGGCGAGAGTGACGCTGTCATCGTCAAAGGCATTGTGGCGTTGCTCGTCGAGGTGCTGTCGGGTGCCACGCCCGACGAAATTTTGGCCTCCGATCTGCACTTTATCGACCAAATAGGACTGAAAGAACACTTGTCGCCCACGCGCAGCAATGGTCTGCTGGCCATGGTCAAGCAGATGCGACTCTACGCCCTTGCTTTCAAAAGCAAAGGATAAAGCCAGTATTTTTTTGGGAAACAGCCTATTCGGCAGGCGGCAGGCAGTTCAACTCGTCGATGTAGCCGAGCAACTCGTCGCGGCCGTAGCCCGTTTCGGACGAGGTAACAAACACGGGCGGCAACTCCTCCCACGTTTCGAACAGTTTCTCCTTATAGGCCGCCACATTGGCCTTCAGGCGCGATGGCGATAGTTTGTCGGATTTAGTGAAGACAATGGCAAACGGCACACCATTTTCGCCAAGCCACTGCATAAATTCCAAATCGATGCGTTGCGGCTCAAGGCGCGCATCGACCAGCACAAACAGATTGACCAACTCGGCGCGATGCAGCACATAACCCTCGATCATGGCACGCAGGCGCGCACGCTGTTCCTTGCTCGTTTGAGCATAACCATAGCCCGGCAAATCGACCAAATGCCACGATTCGTTTATCAAGAAATGGTTGATAAGCAGAGTTTTACCCGGCTTCGACGACGTTTTTGCAAGTTCACGTTTGGCCGTCAGGCGGTTGATGAGCGTCGATTTACCCACATTGGAACGCCCGATAAACGCATATTCGGGCAACGACGACGGCGGACAGTTGCGCCAATCGCTGTTCGACACTATAAATTTGGCAGACGAGATTATCATACTAAAAAAACTTTTTGGCACAAAGATAAATGATACTGATATTCAGTTAGTTATAAATTTTAGGTACAAATAGTGCCCAAATGTATTATAACCTTACAAAGGTACATCTTTTTTTTAGAAATATCAAAACACAACCAATTTACAATTTATCAATTAGTTCCTTTATCTCGGGTGTAGTAGTAAATATAATAGGTTCATTATTGGAAACTTCAACATCGTGCTTTTCAACATAACCACGTTTTTTGCCTTTCGTTTTCAAAAAGAAAATTGTTGCGGTGGTGTTGCCATCTTTTATTTGCTGCATCAATGCACTTTCAACTGCATCAATAGTTTGCTCGTTTAACTCATCAACCCGATTTTTGAAATCGTCATCGCCCTTAATCCAATTATAAAATGTTTTGCGGTCTATACTTGTGGCGGCACATGCTCGCGAAATGTTACATAAATATTTTTCGTAATGCGACAAAAACAAATTCTTTTTTAGTTTGTTGATTTTTGTGGAACGTTTCATATTTTATAAAATTTAATTATTTTGTTACTTTATGCAAATATACAAAATTTTTCATTGCGTTCGCGTGATTGTGTTGTAATTCTCCGTAATTGTATAATTTGGGTGTGTTTGTATATATTCGTATGCTGCATGTACTGCAAGTTTATAATTGGACGGTTCAAAATTGTCCGTTATTTTGTAAGTTTTACCATTTCCCAAATTGTTCAAGCCATTAAACAAGCGATTTATTTGTGATATGTTTGTTTCGTAATCCATACCATAATAACATTGATTTTGATTTTGTGGTTTGTAGCAACGCAAATCGACACAATCAGCTGACAAATATTTTTTCAAATCTGTTTTTATCAATAAATCGGCAATATCAATGCCGTCTTTGAGTTCCTGTTCGGTGGCGTGTGTTTCAACGTAATTATTTATCGTTATAGTTTTACATATATTGTTCAAATGCTTTTGTGCTTTTTGTTCCCAATCATGATATTTTTGAGCATCGGGGAATAAAACAACATTTTTATTGTATAATGCTTTGCATCTATCGGGCGAAATACCGCCACACCCACCTGTTGCCAACCAAATATAATTGGTCATTATCACGCTACATAAAATAGCCGTTTTTTCGCTTTCTACAAGTACAATTTGTTTATTTGGGTTATCATTTATCAAATGTTCGCCAAATAAGCATTGTTGCAGTGTGAAATTCTTGTATTTTGTATGCACCCAATCAATTTTTGCATGGTCGCCGTTTTTGTCGCGGTGTCCATCTGTTTGATATAACATTTTTTTACCGGTACGCACATTATTATTTGTGTCTATTTGCCAAAATATTGTGTAGCCGTCTTTTGCTGTTCCTATTTTATAGGCATCAACGGCACGCATGGCACATTCACGCCCAACAACCGAAACTAACCATTGTACAAATATATTTTTGTCGTAACATTTTAATGTTTGCAATAATACATCATAATCAATGTATGATGGTAATTTTGGCGGCTCGGGTGTTGGCTGCGGCCTTTCAACATGTGGCGCAATGTAGGTGTTGTTTTCAAAATAATCTTTGGGTGTATAGTGATAACCGCAACTATTTTCGCGGTCGCACCGACCAACATTTGTTGCAATGGGTTGGTTTGTGGCACTATCAACATACAAAACAAACCTTTTGTGGCCACACTGCGGGCAAATATATTTTTTGCTGCTCCTATCTAATTCATATTTATATTGTTGCATACGAAAACTATTTTGTAATTGTAAGGGTTTACAATAAATCGTTGTAAATAAGCGTTTTAAGTTCAAAAAAGGCACTTACAAACACTTACAACGCATCTTGTATTTTTAGTTATTTTTCTTGTAGTTCAACATTCTGCTTATATAATAATCACTCATACCACATGCCTGCGAAACGGCCATTTTGTTGGCATTCGGGAATAACTCAAAAAACGATTGTATAATTTCGTTGTTTGTTTTTTTGTCTGTCTGCTTGGGTTGCTGCAACAAATTGCGTACATTTTGTGCGCTATTTATAAAATATTCCACGCATTCAATGGCGTAATTAACGTGTTGTAACGTGATGGCGGGTGCATTGTTGGCTATTGCCGAAATAAGCGTCAAGCGTTCAAGCGTTTTTTTTGACTTGCCTAAATATGTACGCAAATAATCGTTGTTTGCATCGGCGTTGTTTATGCTGTCGGTTAGTTTGTTTTCATAATCAATTAAACGCCCCCGTGCAGCATCATCGCAGTGCAAAATGGTGTCTGTTTTATCTTGGTAAATTCTTTGTATATACCTATCCCATTCTTTTTTTATTTCGTCCGAAATTATTGTATCGCTATGATATTGCGCACGCTCATTTGGTAGATATACAAACAAAAAACGGTGCAAAAAACCATTGTCGGTATTGTCCGCGAAAATTTGGGCAAACACTCTCGGCTGTGTTGTGCCTATTATATTCATAAATGGTGCCTGTATGCGTGTTGTTTCATCGCCTATGCGGTTAATTGTAAAATCCGAATTATCGTAAATTGATAATAAATGCGCCAATTCGCCGCCACTACTTTTTTTATTGTATCGATTGATATGGCCATAAAATGTTGCTAATTCATCGCTGTACAACAATAATCCGTTGCTATATTGTAACACTTTGTTACGTGCTTCGGGTGTGGTGTCGCTTATTATTATTTGATTGTATGGTTGTTGTTTGTCGCCGTTTTTCCATGTGTTATATTCACTTGTATCAATATCATTTAAGGGCTGCAACATTTCTTTTATGGGTGTGCTTTTGTTTGAGCCGCTTGGAGCAACTACACAAAACCACACACATGGCGTGTTTGTAAAATTATCAAATTTTATGCGTTTGCGCTTGCCTGCTGCGGTCGAAATGGCACACAAGACCGCCGCCGTTACAATATCGCGGTTGGCTTGTAATCCGTTGGTATAGTTTTCAATGATACGTTGCACGTTATCGGGCAGTCCCCAAATAGGCAGTTGCGGCGTGCGACATATTATTTTGGCGTTGGCAATACTGCTTTCAATATTATCAATCAAAGATTGGGGGCTTTCTGCTTGCACATTACAAAAACTTGTTGTATCTTTGCAATGTTCAATTTGAGTGGCGGCATTAACTATTGCGGTAGTTAGTGTCGCATTTGTTGTTGTGTGTTTCATAACAAATTAAAATTTTTTGTGTAACATTTTGTTAGCATTGGCCAACAATTCGGCGCGTGTTGCTTGGCGGCCGCTATTTAACCATTTATCAATTTCGACCTTATTAAACCGCAAACGTTTGCCGTTTTTATTATATGGTATTGTGCGTTGGCTCACCCACCCATATATTGTGGCGGCGGCGGGGTGTTCGGGCAGATAGTCTTGTAAATCCTGCAAGTCAAACCACACATTTTGTGTTTCGGTGTTTTGCTGTTGTCCCTGCTCCAACATCAAAGCAATTTTTTGCAACATTTCACCCTGTTGCTTTTGCGTTTCACTCACATTGTGTAACACAGCGGGCATTTCATCAAATGTAATCATAATAAAAAAAACAACTTGCCATCGTGTTATTGTTTGTCGCATCGTTTTGATGGCATTAAAAAACAAATGCAACGCACAACCATTGTGGTTGTACATTGCAAATGTAGGGGGTGGCAAGGGGTGGCAAAATGAGCCACCCCACAAAAAATATTTATCTGATTATCAATAAAATAAAGGGGTGGCAAAGGGTGGCGCCACCGGGTGGTGGGGGTGGCAACCACCCTTTTTATTTATTGATTTTTTGTAATTTGATAACCAAAAGGTTGTTTGACTGATTTTTGAAGTTCCGATATATTTGTATACCCCAATTTGTTTGCGATTTGTGTAAATATATTAGCATCAATATTGGGCAACTCGCTTTTGATGGCGCAAATCAAGCCCCTAACCCATTTTTTTTGGCCTACTTTATATACAGGCGTAAAATCTGCCTTTTCAACACAATTTATTATTTGCTGTTCGTCAAATCTACCCTTAAAAGCATCGTCATTATTAAACTTTTGTACAATTTCCTTTATAGCGTACTTATTTCCATCTGTAAGTGTGATTTGCGGCGTTTGCTCTTTTGCATTGGGCAACTGTGCTTGTGTGGCGGTGGTCGGTAGCGTGTAACAAACTATTTGTTTTAGGCTTTCAATAATCTGTTTTTGTAGTTCTATATGTTGTTTGTTGTGGTTATTGTGTGTTGCTGCATAATAATTTAGTTCGGCCAAACACCTATCTAAAAATTTGCGCCGTTCGCTTGGTTTTATACGTTGTTCCATGTATTCGCGTATAATGCCAAAATCGGTAAAATCGTCAGTTACAATGTTAATGTTTTTTGCAAATTCATCGGGGGTGGCATATTTTAAGACAACCCCACGACCTGCGTTATATTTCCAACTGCTATTTTTGTGGTGCATAAATTGCAAACAAATCGTAAAGTTGCCCCAATTAGTTGCATTTAGTCCATATTGCTCGGAAAATCCGACAAAATCAAAAATTTCACTTGCACTTATTCTAATTTTTCCGCTTTTGTACAATGTATCAAGTTTTTCAACAAAGTTTGTTGCTGTCACATTATCTATACATGAGGGTTTTACTAAATAATTCATATTGTTCAAATTTAAGTGTTTGTTTTGTAATTGTTTGTAAGTGCATTTTTACGATTTAATTATTTGATAATCAGTATTTTATTAAAAATACTTACACTTACATTACATAAATAGTTTATTTTATACGTTCAACGGCATCGAGCATCATTTTTTCACTCACTTTTGCATAAATCTGTGTTGTCGCAATATTAGTGTGTCCCAACATTTTTTGTATCACTTCCAAACTTGTGCCATATTCTAATTGTATCATTGCAAATGTGTGTCGAAAGCAATGAAATGTAATTTTGCGGCGTATGCCTGCTGTTGCGACCCACATTTTTAAGTGATAATTTATACAAATATCATTGCACATAGGGTTAAATATTGGCTCATTTGTATCTGTTTTTGTTGCCGGTAAAAATTGTTGTGCTTTTTGTGATATTGGCAAATTTAGTTCGTGTTGTGTTTTCTGTATTCGTATTCGTACCAAGAGTATGCCATCACGCTCGACAAAATTGTTCCATGTTAATTTAAGTACATCGCTGCGGCGTAATCCTGTATATGCTGAAAATAAACACATATTTTTTACAACTTCATTACCGCATGGGGTTTGTTCAAGTAGGTGCAGTTCGTTAATAGTCAAATGCTCGCGTTTGCTAACCTTGTCCATTGCGACCTGCTTAACCTTTATATCGTTTTTCAAAAAATTATTTTCGTATGCGTGTTTCAATATTGCACGAAATACCGAACAATATAACGAAATAGTATTTTGCGCAAGTTTCGTTGTTTTGAGATAATCCACAAATTCATCACAAAACTTTGGCGTTAAATTAGCAAATTGCAATACTTCAATGTGTTTATATGTTGCAAATTCGTTCAAATAGTCCTTAACACTTTTATAAGCCACTCGGCGTTTTGTATTTTTGCTGTACATTAAATCATTGATAAAATCAAGTACTTGGCTTTTCTGTCGCCTATTCAGTTCTTGGTTTTTGCGTTCATCGTCCGTCATTACACTGTCCAAAAACGCATCTTTTTGGCGTTTTGCGGCCAACGTTTGCGCAACTTCAATTTTTACATCGTCTTCGGCGGAGTATGTGTAAAAGCCGTTTGTATTTTTCCCCGCTGCATCTTTAATTGGGAATATACCCATTTTTTTTACTTTCGGAGTACCATCGGGTTTTAATAATGGTGTTATTTTAAGCATTAAAAACTCCCGCCGTGTTTCCTTACCCTTGTCATCTATTATCGGCGGATAATAATCGAGGTACAAATTTTGGCTTAATTTTGAGCCCCATTTGTACCGTAAAGACACTTTTGTTGTGTTCGATTTTTTCATAAAACTAAATTTATTTATTTGATTATCAATTTGTTATTTTCTATTGCGTAAATTTTCAAAACATTTGTACCCCGAATTAAATGGGGTACAAATAGTGCCCAAATGTACAACAAAAAAACTATATATACAAATAAATATCAAAAAACAACACAAAAAAAATATTGCCATAAATCAGTGATTTACAGCAATATATTATTTATTTCGTTGTTTTTGTTTTTTGTTTCTTTGGTCGCGAAAACTTTTTGGCACAAAGATACAAAAAAACTGCCAACAATGCACTATCGATTTTGTCAATTCCGCCGAAAGTTGTAACTTTGCAGTCCTATTTTTTGTAATATTGCTTTTTTTGTCTGAAAAACGAATGCTTTATGGATAAAAACACAGTCATCGGATTTGTACTTATCTTCTTGATTCTCATAGGTTTCAATTGGTTCACGCAGCCAAGTGCCGAAGAGCGTGCCGCAGCGCAACACCGTCGCGACTCGATTGCTGCCGAGCAGGAACTTGAACGTCTGTCGGCCATGCTCGAAGCCGAAGTACAACACCAAGCAGCGCAAAATCAAACGGTCGATTACGCAGCCGCGTACGGCGATTTTGCGGCCGCAGCCACCGGCACAAACCAATTCACCACGCTCGAAAACAGCGTATTGCGCCTCACGCTGAGCAACAAAGGCGGACGCATCTGTTCAGCGCAACTGAAAGCGTATCAGACGAGCGATTCGCTGCCGCTCATACTGTTCGATGGCGACGAAAGCGCACTCAACTTTTCGCTGCTGACCAGCCAACATCGGGTCATCAACACGCAGGAGATGTACTTCGAGCCGCACGTTGTCGATTCGCAAACCGTCGTGATGCGCATGGCCGTTACCGACAGCAGTTATCTCGACTTCACCTATCGGCTCACTCCCGACGACTACATGGTGCAATTCGACATCAAGGCACACAACATGGCGCAGTTGCTCAACCTGCGCAGCAACTCGTTGGAAATGAGTTGGAAACAAGACATTCGCCAGCAAGAGAAAAGCCGCAAATTCGAAAGTCGCTACGCCACGCTTAACTATCGCTACAACAACGACGACATGGAGCAGATGAGCGAATCGAAAAACGACCACGAAAAAACGTCGGGCAAAGTGCGTTGGATTGCCTACAAAGACCAATTTTTCAGCACCATTTTCATTGCTGAAAATTCGTTTCAGTCGCCGGAGTTGCAAAGCACCATCATCGACAAACGTCCCGGCTACCTGAAACACTACGAGACAACCACATCGGTTGCATTCGACCCGCAAGGCGCCGAAGCCAGCCGTTTCCGCATCTATTTAGGACCAAACCAATACAAGGTGCTTCGCAGTTACGACGATGCGGCCGAAACCGATGAAGACGAATTGCGCCTCGAAAAAATCATTCCGCTCGGTTGGGCGATATTCCGTTGGGTGAGCGAATGGTTCGTCATTCCGCTGTTCGATTTTCTGAGCCGCTACATCAACAACTTCGGCATCATCATTCTGCTGATGACCATCGTTGTGAAGTTGATAATACTGCCGTTTACCTACAAATCGTACATGTCAACGGCCAAAATGCGTGTGTTGAAACCGCAAATCGACGAAATCAACGCCAAATATCCGCCCGAAAAAGCGATGGAACGCCAACAAGCCACCATGGCGCTGTACAACAAAGTGGGAGTAAGCCCCATGAGCGGTTGTCTGCCCATGCTGCTGCAAATGCCGATATTGTTTGCCATGTTCGCTTTCTTCCCGACGGCCATCGAACTGCGCCAAAAAAGTTTCTTGTGGGCGCAAGACTTGTCGAGTTACGACGCCATCATCAGTTGGGACGCCTACATTCCGATCATCACGCCCTATTTTGGTAACCACATCAGTCTGTTCTGCCTGCTGATGACCGTAACCAACATCATCTACACCAAAATAAACATGTCATCGCAAGCCGGCGCTGCCGACCAAATGAAAGTGATGAAGTGGATGATGTATCTGATGCCGCTGATGTTTATGTTCATATTCAACGACTATGCGTCGGGCTTGAGTTACTACTACTTCATCTCGCTGTTGTTCACCATTCTGCAAACCTATTTGTTCCGTCTGTTTGTTGATGAGAAAAAACTGTTGGCAAAATTGGAAGCCCGCAAAACCAAACCCGTCAAGAAATCGGGATTCATGGCACGCCTCGAGGCAGCACAACGCGAGCAAATGCGCGCCATGCAACAACAGCAGAAACGCAAATAAAAACCAACGCCACTGCAAAGAGTCGCCACAAGCGGCTCTTTTTTTGTAGCCGCACAAAAAAATGCCACATTTTTTTGTTAAAAATCGTCTGACTCAATAGGTTATATCCGATTTTTAATTACCTTTGCGCGATTTTTAAGGTATTTAAGGATTCTCAGTATGAAAAATCGTCTGCTTTACGATGCCGCAAACGAACACGATGCTTGTGGCGTTGGTTTGATTGTTCACATAAACGGTGTCAAATCGCACGATGTAGTCGACGAAGCCCTAACCGTGCTCGAACACATGTCGCACCGCGGTGCCGAAGGCGCTGATTCAAAATCGGGCGACGGTGCCGGTATTATGGTTCAAATTCCTCACGAATTTATTTTGTTGAACGGCATACCTGTCCCCGAAAAAGGGCGTTATGGCGTGGGTGTTGTCTTTTTGCCGCGCCATGAGTCCGATGCGGCAGCCTTTATGGACATCATTCGGCGCACGCTGGCCGACGAAGGCCTGCGCCTGATGCATGTGCGCCATGTGCCGGTGGACAGCAGCGTGCTGGGCGACGATGCCGCCCGCACCGAGCCACGCATAGACCAACTATTCATCTCGGGCGACGACGATGCGCTATCGGCCGTGGAACAATACGAAGCCGACTTGCAAAACCGGCTGTACAAAGTCGAGAAAAAAATCGAGCGACAACTCGGCACTTCGGCCATCGGCGACAAAAAAAGTTGCTACATAGCCGGCTTATCGACTCGCACGCTTATATACAAAGGCATGCTCACTTCGCTGCAGTTGCGTCGCTACTTCACCGATTTGAGCAATCCCTATTTCACGAGCGCCATGGCTTTGGTGCACTCGCGTTTTTCGACCAACACGTTCCCAACATGGAGTTTGGCACAACCCTTCAGAATGATAGCCCACAACGGCGAAATCAACACCATCAAAGGTAACCGGCTGTGGATGGAGGCGCGCGAATCGGGCTTGCAATCGGACAATCTGCAAAACATCGAGGAGTTGTCGCCCATCATTCAACCCAACATGAGCGACAGCGCATCGTTGGACAACGCGGTAGAATTTTTTGTACGCAGCGGCATTCCCATTGCCCACACACTATCGATGCTGATACCCGAAAGCAGCGACAGCCACAATCCGCTAACTGCCTATCTGAAAGAGTTTTACGAATATCACAGCATATTCATGGAGCAGTGGGACGGACCGGCGGCCATACTCTTTTCGGATGGTCGCTATGCCGGCGGCATACTCGACCGCAACGGCCTGCGCCCCTGCCACTACGTCATCACCAAACAAGGTACGCTCGTTATGGCGTCGGAAGCCGGCGTGCTCGACATCGCTCCCGAAAACATCTCGCAAAAGCAACGCCTGCGTCCCGGCAAAATGATAATGGTGGATTTGCAACAAGGCAAAATTCTCGACGACGAAACGATAAAACACGCCCTTGCCACCGAACATCCCTATCGCGAATGGCTCAAACGCAACCGCGTGGTGTTGGGCGACATCAAAAGCGGTCGAAAAATAAGCCATGCCATCGACAACTACGACCGCCTGTTGCATGTGTTCGGCTACAGCACCGAGGACATCGAAAATGTGCTGAAACCCATGACTCGCAATCAGGTAGAGCCTACCTATTCGATGGGAAATGACACGCCACTGACCATTTTTTCGGAGAAGCCGCATCGTTTTTTCGACTATTTTCGCCAGCAATTTGCGCAAGTTACCAATCCGCCTATCGACCCATTGCGCGAACAGACAGTCATGTCGTTGAAGAGTTTCATTGGGTCGGTCAATGGCAACATTTCAAATCCGACGCCCGAGTTGTGTAAAGTGGTCGAACTGAAATCGCCTATCATTACCAATACTGAACTCGACATTCTGAAAAATATTGCATACAAGGGTTTTCGCACACTTACGCTGGATATGGTATTTCCTGCAGCCGAAGGTGCCGCCGGTATGAGTCGTGCCATCGAACGTTTGTGCAACGAAGCCGAACGAGCCGTCGATGACGGATTTAATTACATCATTATCAGCGATAAATGCGTTAGCGATACGTTAGCACCGATACCGTCGCTCATTGTTTTGTCGGCACTGCATCACCACCTCATACGCTGCCACAAACGTACACAAACAGCCTTAATTGTCGAAAGCGGCGAGATAGTAGAAGTAATGCACGTTGCTTTGCTGATAGGCTACGGCGCAAGTGCGGTCAATCCGTACATCGTGTTTGCCACCCTCGACGAGTTGGTCAAACGCGGCGAATTGCAACTCGACTACGCTACAGCGCGCACCTACTACATCAACGCTATCAATAAAGGACTGAAAAAAATTATTTCCAAAATGGGCATCTCGACTATTTTGGGTTACAAAGGAGCCAAATTGTTTGAGCCTTTAGGTATCTCATCGCATCTGCTTGATACCTATTTCGGTGGCGGATCGGCACCTATCGAAGGCATCGACATTGACGATGTGGCAGCCGATGTGCTGCGAAAACACCGACAAGGATTTGCCGCCGACGGTGCACAGCCCATTACCAACAGCGGCAAATATGCCTATCGTGCCGATGGCGAACGTCACGCGTGGAATCCGAAAACCATTGCCGCACTGCGCAAAGCGGCACAAACCAACGATTATAACCTCTATTGCACATTCGCACAACTGACCGCAAATCAAGATACGCCGATTTTCATTCGCGATATGTTGCGTATTGAATCAGACCGACCGCCAATAAGCATCGACCAAGTCGAATCGGAAGAAACTATCGTGAAACGGTTTGTCGCCGAAGCCATCTCGTTCGGCGCCATCAGCAAAGAAGCACACGAAGACATCGCTTATGCCATGAATCTGTTGGGTTGTGCCAGCAACACCGGCGAAGGCGGTGAACTACCTGAACGTTTCGAGGCTACGCGCGACGGCATTTCGCTCGGCAGTGCCATCAAACAAGTTGCATCCGGGCGTTTCGGCGTAACCACCGAATACCTGACACACGCCGCCGAAATACAAATAAAAGTGGCACAAGGTGCTAAACCCGGCGAAGGTGGTCAATTACCCGGTTTCAAAGTTGACGAGATGATAGCACGCACACGCCACTCGATTCCGGGCATCACCCTCATATCGCCACCGCCACACCACGACATTTACTCTATCGAAGACTTGTCGCAACTTATTCACGACTTGAAAAATGTCAACCCGCACGCTCGCATCAGCGTCAAATTGGTGTCGGAAACAGGCGTAGGCACCATCGCCGCCGGCGTAGCCAAAGCCAAAGCCGATGTCATACTCATCAGCGGCAGCGATGGTGGTACGGGCGCATCGCCATTGAGTTCGATAGTTTATGCCGGATTGCCCATGGAAATAGGTTTGGCCGAAACACAACAGACATTGATGCTCAATCACTTACGTGGGAATGTGCGTCTGCAAGCCGATGGTCAACTTAAAAACGGCCGCGATGTCATTATCAGTGCGCTGCTCGGCGCCGAAGAATACGGTTTCGCCACAGCATTGATGATTGTACTTGGCTGTATCATAGACCGCAAATGCCACACCAATCAGTGCTGCACCGGCATCGCCACTCAATGTCAAGAATTGCGCGCCAAATACAAAGGATCGCCGCAATACATCATCAACTACCTGCGATTCGTTGCCCGCGATGTGCGCACACAATTAGCCGCCATGGGCTACGCCTCGTTGTCCGACATCATCGGGCGCAGCGACCTGCTGCAACAACGCCACATAGGCGGCACTGCCGACAAAACCGACCTGACGCGCCTGCTCGCACACATCGACAACGGCGCCGCACCACGTTGGAACGGCACATTGCACCCGCCGGTAGAAAACGCCACCGACAGCCTCATCATCGACATTGCACGCAAAACACTTGCCGCACACAACAAAGTCGATTTGATAATGCCGATAGCCAACACCAACCGCAGCGTTGGCGCCATGCTCAGCGGCTATTTGGCCACGCACGACACCTACCGACATTTACCGGACGACACCATTTCGGTTACGTTCAAAGGATCGGCCGGACAAAGTTTCGGTGCATTTCTGCACCAAGGCATCACGCTACGGCTCGAAGGCGACGCCAACGACTATTTAGGCAAAGGACTTTCGGGCGGACACATTATCGTAACGCCGCCCAAAGAGAGCACATTCGACCCCGCCGAAAACATCATCGCAGGCAACACATTGCTCTACGGTGCCACAGCCGGCGAAGTGTACATCAACGGACGCGCCGGCGAACGATTCGCCGTGCGCAACAGCGGCGCCACAGCCGTCGTCGAAGGCGTTGGTAACCACTGCTGCGAATACATGACCGGCGGACGCGTCGTCGTGCTTGGGCCGACGGGACAAAATTTTGCAGCAGGCATGTGTGGCGGCATCGCCTATGTGTGGAATCCGAACAACGATTTCGATTTCAACTGCAACATGGAATTGATAGAACTCTCGCTCATCGACAACGACGCCGACAACAGCGAACTGCAACGCTACATACGCCGGCACCTGCAACTGACAGGCAGCCCGTTGGCCAAACGTCTGCTCGACACATGGGCGCAAAGCGTCAAACAATTTATCAAAGTGATGCCCATCGAATACAAACGCATCATGGCCTCTATCAACAACTCGGCCGAATAGACCAATTATGTAGCAATAGGTTAAAACGCAAAAAACTGATACTATTTTTGGCTGTTTCGATACAAAAATGTATCTTTGCAGCCAAAAATAAACACAAGTCATGAAACTGATAGGCCGATCAAGAGAACAAGAAGAGTTGAAACGACTCGTGAATAGCAACCAACCTGAGTTTGTTGCCGTATATGGACGCCGTCGGGTTGGCAAGACGTTTCTTATCCGATCGTTTTTTCAAGATCGCTTTACGTTTTACACTACAGGCATAGCCCGAGGTACCCGCAAAGAGCAATTAAAGCATTTTTCGAAAACATTGCACGAATGGTGCAACATTCTCCCCGACGATGCAGCAGAAAATTGGTACGAAGTTTTCGAGCGTTTACGCACACTGATTAAACAATCGCATCGACGCCGAAAAGTTGTATTTCTGGATGAACTGCCATGGATGAATACCCAGAAATCCGAATTTGTAAAAGCATTAGAACTATTTTGGAATGAATGGGGCAGCACACGCACCGACCTCATGCTCATAGTGTGTGGCAGTGCCGCATCATGGATGGTAAACAATATCATCAATAACAAAGGCGGGCTACATAATCGTCTAACATGCAAACTGCGACTCAATCCATTTACGCTTAACGAAACGAGCCAATTTTTACACACAAAAGGCATTGATTGGCTCGACGAAACGGTGGCCGAATGTTATATGATAATGGGCGGAATACCTTACTATTTGATGCAATTGAACAAATCCTATAGTTTAGCACAAAACATCGATCGACTTTTCTTTGAGGAAAACGCCTTATTAGCCGATGAGGCCGAAAACTTATATAAATCACTCTTTAAGAAATCGGAACACTACATACGCATCGTCGAAGCCTTAACAACAAAGCGAAGCGGGTTAACACGCGAGGAGATTGTCAGAACAACAGGATTAAGCAATGGCGGCGGACTCACACGCATGCTCACAGAATTACGCGAATGCGGATTTATTCGCATATACGACCCTTTACAAATAAGAGAAAATATTTATCAACTCAACGATTTCTATACGTTATTTTATTACATGTTTGTGACGAAACAAAAAGGCTATGATGCCAATATGTGGATACATCTTCAAGGTAAAAATAGGTATGCAACTTGGCTCGGATTAAGTTTTGAAAGGTTGTGCTTTGCACACACGACACAAATACGCCACGCTTTGCTCTTGGATGCCATAGCTACCAAAACATACTCACTTTATACCGAAAACGCACAAATGGATATGGTCATCGAACGAGCCGACAATGTCATAAGTCTGTGCGAAATAAAATTCACGCAACAACCATACGCATTGGACAAAATCGAAACAGACAAAATTAAAAACAGAATGAACTCGCTACAAACATTAAACCGACGAAAACAAAACGTACAATGCGTATTGATTACAAATCAGCCCGCAAAACGCAATAAATATTATAACGCGCTAAATATCAAAAATATAACATTAGATGATTTAATGAAAATGTAATTTATTTTTGGCTGTTTCGATACAAAAATGTAACATTATAGCCAAAAATACTAATCAACAACTCGGCCGAATAGACACGCACATTTGCACAATACACAAAAAAACAATAACTTTGCAGGCACATTTTTGTAAACCAAAAAGAAACACGACAATGAAAAAAATCACAACCTTTTTAATCGCATCACTTATGCTTACTGCATGTTGTAATCGTACCGAAAATCCATTTTTTGCCGAATGGAACACGCCGTACGGCCTGCCGCCGTTCGACCAAATAGAAGAAGCGCATTACCTGCCTGCCATTCGCGAAGGCATTGCGCAACACGACGCCGAAATCGCTGCCATCGTGGCCGACACCGCCGCGCCGACATTCGACAACA
Source organism: Paludibacteraceae bacterium (assembly GCA_051870755.1). Lineage (GTDB taxonomy): Bacteria > Bacteroidota > Bacteroidia > Bacteroidales > Paludibacteraceae > W0P28-013. The sequence goes on from JBJECE010000019.1 coordinate 31,662, forward strand.
CCATCGCCGCCTACGAAAAATCGGGCAAATTGCTTGCCAAAGTAACAGGCGTGCTGTTCAACTTGGTCGAAACCGATGGCAACGACAACCTGACAGCCATCATGGAAGAAGCCTTGCCGCTGATTACCGAACACAGCGACAACATTTTCATGAATCCCGATTTGTACAAACGCGTGGCCGCCATCTATGCACAAAAAGAAACGCTCGACCTGACCGCCGAGCAACGCACCGTGCTCGAAAACATGAATCGTGCCTTTGTGCGCAACGGCATTGCGCTCGATGCCGACAAACAAAACCGTCTGCGCGAAATAAACAAACAACTATCGAGCCTTGAACAAAAATTCGGCAACAACCTACTGGCCGAAAACAACGCCTTCCGCCTTGTGCTCGACGAGCAAGACCTCGACGGACTGCCACAAGCCGTGCGCACCGCCGCTGCCGAAGCCGCTGCTGCCGCCAATCTCGACGGCAAATATCTGATAACGCTGCACGCACCGAGCCGCATCCCGTTCCTGCAATACAGCGCACGCCGCGACCTGCGCGAAAAAGTCTATAAAGCCTACATCAACCGCGGCAACAACGGCAACGAGAACGACAACAACCAAATCATTCTCGACATCATGCGCCTGCGCATCGCAAAAGCCAACATGCTCGGCTTCGACACGCCGGCCAACTTCATACTCGACGAAACCATGGCAAAAACATCGGCCACCGTCGATAAATTTCTCGACGAAATATTCGTGGCAGCCAACGACAAAGCCAAAGCCGAACGCGCCGAACTGCAAAAACTCATCGACCGTACCGACGGCGGATTTGCGCTCGAAGCGTGGGATTGGGACTACTATACCGAAAAACTGCGTCAGGAAAAATATGCCATCGACGAAAACGAAATCAAACCCTATTTCCAAATGGAAAATGTGCGCGCCGGCGTATTTGCACTCGCTCACAAACTCTACGGATTGGAATTTGAAAAATTGGACTCGGTGCCGGTATATCACCCCGACGTCGAAGCATTCAAAATAACCGACGCCGACGGATCGCTCATCGGTCTGTTCTACACCGACTACTACCCGCGCGCCAGCAAACGCGGCGGCGCATGGATGAACGACTTCCGCAGCCAGCAAAACATCGACGGCCAAATGGTGCGCCCGATTGTAGTCAACGTGGGCAACTTCACCAAACCAACAGCCGACACACCATCGCTGCTCACGCTCGACGAGGTAGAAACCCTGTTCCACGAATTCGGACACGCCCTGCACAGCCTGCTGTCGCAATGCCACTATCCGAGCGTAGCCGGCACCAACGTGCCGCGCGATTTTGTCGAAATGATGAGCCAAATAAACGAAAATTGGGCGTTTGAACCCGAAGTGCTTGCCTTGTATGCCAAACACTACCAAACCGGCGAACTCATTCCCGACACATTGGTCGAAAAAATACGCAACGCGCTCAATTTCAACCAAGGATTCATGACCACGGAACTGACCGCTGCCGCCATACTCGATATGCGTTGGCACGAACTGACAAGCATCGATGCCATCGATGTGCAGCAGTTTGAAAAAGACGAAATGGCCAAAATCGGACTTATTCCCGAAATTGCGCCGCGCTACTGCAGCACCAACTTCAACCATGTGTTCAACAACGGCTACAGCGCCGGCTACTATAGTTATCTGTGGGCCGAAGTGCTCGACAAAGACGCCTTCGAACTGTTTAGAGAAAAAGGGCTGTTCGACCAAGCCACAGCCGCATCGTTCCGCCGCAACTGTCTCGAAAAAGGCGGCAGCGAAGACCCGATGACCCTGTTCGTACGTTTCCGCGGCGCGCAGCCCAACCCCGACGCCATGCTCAAAGGGCGCGGCCTGAAATAAGCCGATAAGCACCGAAAACCAACAAGAAGTGGGGATTTTGCTTCAAAAAAGCAAAAATTTCCACTTTTTTTGTATCAAATTGCTATTTTATTAGGTTATATACAAAAAAGGTTGTACCTTTGTCGCCGATAAAAAAATTATTCACCTTAAAAAAATAGTTTTATTATGAAAAAATTTTACTTTTTAATTTTAGGGGGGGGTAAAGTTAAAATTTCTTACCTGCTCCTTGCATTTTTGTTTGCCACCACCACCGCCACTGCCGAGGTGCTTCTGAACGAAAATTTTGATTATGAGGCAGAAACAGAACTTTCGGCAAGTACCAATTGGGATTTATTTGGCAAAGTTGCCAACACTACAGCCCCGATCAAAATTCAATCATCCAACTTAACAAAAACAAACTACCAAGAAACTGCCGTCGGCGGTTCTGTTTCGTTAGGCGCCACAAATGGAGGACAAGATTTACAATATCAGTTTTCACAACCAATTTGCTATAGTGCAGAAGCCGGCAAAACGGATGTTTACTATTCTGCATTAATAAATATTGCAAATGCGCCAACAGAGAGTCCTGCACATTTTCTCTGTTTCCTTTATACCCTTTCTGATGGGACTCTTTCAAAAACAGGATTATACAGCCCTGGAGAATATGCACGTTTATTTGCCACGCAAAGTTCTGAAGGAAAATATAAATTGGGTGTGTCGCGATGCAATACAACTATCAAAACAGCCGAAACCGAACTCCTTTATAATGAAACATATTTGGTTGTAGTGAAACACAAGTTTGTATCGGGTACAACAAATGACGAAGTCTATTTATACATCAATCCCGCAAAAGAATCTGAACCAACAGCCGCCGCAGTTTACAATGATGTTTCAGGAGCAGATATTGTAGAATCTGTTGCAGACGGCAAACCTGCACGAGGTATTCATGGCATAGAACTTTGTCAAGGTCAAACTGCTTCAAGAAACGCCGCTACTCTTACCATCGACGCTATCCGTGTAGCCACCACATGGGACGAACTATTCCCAAGTGCGACACCGGATCCCGATCCCGAACCGGAACCCACAAAACCGGTTATCAGTGCGCCTGCAAATATTGAATTTGGCAGCACTTACTATGTGCTGACCGGCGAATCGTACGATGTAACCGTCAATATCAAAGGTACTGACCTCGAAGACGACGTAACCTTCGCCTCGACGTGCGACCAAGTAACGCTGTCGGCTACATCGGCCACCAAAGAGCAGGTGATGAGTGCCGAAGGTTTCGACCTGAAACTGACACTGAAAGCCACCGGCGCAACTTGCGACCCGAAACTGCAAATCACCTCGAAGAACGCCACCACCGTCGAAGTGCCTATCGCGTGGACGGTGCTACCGACCATCGATGTGGCCGACTTGGCAGAATTGCGCGCCAAAGCCGCCACTGTCAATTTGGAAGATTTGCCGGAATTCCGCATCACAAATCCGGTTGTTGTGTCGTACCAAGACGGCAGCAACTACATCTACCTGCAAGACGACAAAGGCGGCATACGCATGAAAGATGAGTTTGGCGTATTAAGCGCCACGGCCTTGCCGACCGGCACAAAAATAGCCGCCGGTTTGTTTGGAACAATTCAGAATAACTATGGCTACGAATTTATTCCTTATCGCGACATCACCATCGATGGCACAGCCGAAGTACAAGCCGTTACAGCCACTTTGGCCGAGATTGATGCCGACAAAGCCGCTTACGTCGATCGGCTCGTGCGTTTAGAACATGTTACATTCAAGAACGCCGGAGGAGCATTTGGTACAACGCAAGAATCTTTCTCACAAAACGATAAAGATGCTTCCTTGCGCCTATTCTCGAGCGTTACGGACATCGCCGGACAAACCATTCCTGCGCAGGCTACCGTTGTCGGCATCTCTACATCGACCTCGGCACTGCTGATTGCGCCGCGCGGTTGGAGCGACATCACCGTCGAGTCCTCCACCGTTGCCATCGACAAGGCCACAGCCGCCACCATCTGCTACACGCACGCCGGCATGCTGATTGTCGAAAACGCCGCGACGGACATCGCCGTGTACAATCTCACCGGCATCTGTGTTGCCAAAGCCGCTGCCGCGCCACGCATCACAGTGGATCTGCCGCAAGGCGTTTATGCCGTCAAAATGGGCGGACAAACCTACAAAGTTGTTGTAAAATAACCTTTTTATCACACTTTCAAATGTGTGGCAACCGCAAAAAAGTTGCTGCACATTTGTATAAATAACCCACTGATTATGAAAAAATTAGTTTCGTTATTGACTGTTTTGTCAATCGCTCTTGTGCCGTTGTCGGCCGACGACGAATTGTTGAGCAACGCCGGTTTTGAAGAATCGAAAACAGGCACGTTCGGCACAGAATTTACTGATTGGGAAATGCCGGTAGGCATGGCCGCTGTCGAAACAACCGACAAAGCAGAAGGCGCCCAAGCCCTGAAAACCGTCGAAGTAACCATCACAACAGCGTATGTACAGCAAGCCGTTTCGATGATCGGCACCGACTTGCAAGCAGGCGACACCTGCGAGGTGCGCATACGCTACAAAGTGCTGACCGCGCAAACCGGCGGCGATGTTTGCCTCGACTGTTATTGGGAACACAGCAGGGACGGCATGTTGAAACACGACTCGGTGGCGCTACGCACACAACCATTCACTGCCGACGTGTGGAGCGAAAAAACCGTGCGCACCACAGTGCCTGAAGGCGCCGGCCGATTCAACTTCCGCGTCGGTGTAACGAAAAAGTCGGTGGTGCTGCTCGACGACTTCAGTTTCAAACGCGTTGCCAATGCGCCATCTGAACCGCGTCTGACCGTTACGCCTACGGCGCTGAACAGCGTGTCGGCCGCCATAAACACCACTGCCACCATGACACCGATCACCATCCGTCAGGCCAACCTGACAACGCCCGTAACGCTCGAAATAACCGGTGCGAACCGCGATTGTTTCAGCCTATCGACCAACAGCATCACGGCCGCCGAAGCGCAAGTCGTGGTGTCGTACCACCCGACAGCCGTCGGCACACACAAGGCAATGTTGATCATCGAGAGCGGCGCTCACCCCGAACTATCGCAAACCATCAGCCTGACGGGCAAAAGTTACGACCCCGCGCTACCGCCTACGTTGAGCATCAACCCGACCGGCATTGAACCGTTTGCTGCCGCCGTCAATACCGACAGCGTTGTTACCATACAACTGACCAGCACAAATTGCATCGATTACGTGTATGCCAAAGTAGAACACCAGCAAGGCGCCGCCTTCACCATCAGTGGTTCCATGTTCACGCAAAACACAACCGTTCCCGTGCGCATCACATTCCACCCGACGGCCGCAGGCACATACAGTTCGCGCATCATCTTTTCGAGCGACAAAGCCGCCGATGTGGTGCTGACACTTACCGGCACAGCCACCGGCACATCGCCCACCGCCGATTACGATTCGATTTTTGTATGGGACATAAGCCGGCCGCGTCCGCTCTTGTTCGAAAAATTCGATGCAGTTACCCATAATCAGCAATTAGTGTTAGACGATTGGCAAAACGTTGTGCTGCAAGGACAACGCTCGTGGTGGGGTTTCGATGCCAAAGATGCCGAAGACCACGTCATCGACCACTACGCCAAAGCCACAGCCTACGTATGGCAGCAGCAAGAATCCACACCGACGGAGATGTGGCTGGTAACGCCGCCACTCGACTACGTGAACGCCGCCTCGAAATTGTTCACCTTCCGCGTGATGGGCGATTTTATGTTCGACGGGCATCCTACCGCTTTGGAATTGTACTACATCGATACCATTCCCAACCAAGATCTCTACATGCAAAAAATCGACCTTGACATGCCGGCCGACAAAGATCTGAATGGCGAATGGCGCGAATTTCACCTCGATTTGACCGAACAAAACATTGCCGACGTGTTTTTCATGGCATTCCGTTTTGTGGGCAGCAGCGGCAGCGCCAACTCCACCACCTACTACATCGACGATGTGTCGTGGGGACGCACCGATGTGCCAACCATCAGCATCGATTCGGCCACCATCATCATGACTGCCACCGTGGCAACGCCCATCGCATCGACACCCATCAGCGTAACCACCAAAAACCTGACTGAGCCCGTCAAACTGACTTTGGGCGGCGCCAATGCCGGCAAATTCAAGTTATCGACCAATACGCTACCCACAACGGGCGGGCAGTTTGCCGTCGCTTTCGAATCCGACACCGAAGGCGTACACGAGGCGTATGTGAAAGCGGCATCGCGTGGTGCTGCCGACCGGTTTATCGTCATGTCCGTGTTGGTCAAGGCAGCCACCGGCCTCAACGCCATCGGCAACGATCAGGTGGCCGTTTGGGCTGACCACGCTACCCTGCACCTGCAAGCCGATGCACCGCACCGCATCGCCGTACACGACGCCACAGGACGTTGCATCGGGCAATGGTCGGCCACATCAAGTGCAACGCTACATACGGCAGCCGGCATCTATTTTGTTACCATCGACAACGAAACCATCAAAATAGTCGTGCCGTAAAAACGCCGCATCAAGCCACATTCGACACTCGCAACAACGGGATTGTTTGCTTTCGGGCGCAATCCCGTTTGTTATATCATACTTTTTGCGTAATTTTGCAGATTGTTTGTTGTCAATATCATTCAACGCATGATGCAGATTCTGAAAAAGTTACAATCGCTCTCGCCGTTGCAGCATCTCATGGTCGTCGTACTCGCCGGCGTACTGTGGTTTTTGCCCGATGTGTGTGGCACGCCCTATCCGCAAGAAACATACGCATTTGTAGTGCTCAACCGCTACCAATGGTTTGCCCTGCCGGCCTTGTGGGCACACATAGTGCAATATATTTGTTGGGTCGTCATCGTCTATTGGATAACGTTTCTGTGCGAGCATTGCCGCATACTGCCCGCGCGCACAGCGTTGCCCGTCATCGTGTTGTCAGCCATAGGCGCAGCCGACAGTCGCTGGCAGTTTTTCGACGCTTCCACTGTGGCTTTTGTGGGGTTGCTGTTGGCGTTGTCGCAACTGCTGTCGATGTACGAGCAGAAACGTGAGTGCATTGCTCAAGCCTTCAACGTCGGTTTGTTCGTTATGTGCGCCGCGCTCTTCAACTTCGACTACATTTGGTTTGTGCCGATTTTGTTGTTCGGCATCATCTTCTTCGGGTCGATCACAGCACGCACTTTCTGCACCTTTTTGGCAGGTCTGTTTATGCCGGCATTCCTTGTCGTGGGCTGTTTCGTGTTGGCCGATCGTCTGCCCGAACTCATCGCCGGCATACCCGTTCCGACGCTCTTCGATACGCATCGCCTATTGGCGCCGCGCGCCTCCGAAGTGGCATTTGCAGGCATCTTATGTATAGTCTTCGCATGTTCGTTGATCTGTCGTCTTGTGTCCGGCACCATCTTCAGTCTGCACACACGCTTGAACTACATATTCATCACTTGCAGCCTATTTTACACATTGGCCGTAGCAGTGATATTCATGCGATTCGATGCCTTGTTGCTCGTGCCATTGCTGTTTTTGGCACTTATCATCAGTTTCTTTTTTACCACCGGCCACACGACCAAGTGTGCCAACATCTTGTTTTGGATCGTGTTGGCGGCCGTCGTAGTATGTCGCGTTCTGTTCGTTTTTGCCCTCTGACATGTTGACCGATTTTGCCGAATATGGATACGCCGGCCTGTTTTTGGCAACTTTTTTGGCAGCCACCATTTTGCCGTTCAGTTCCGAAGTTGTCTTTTCGGCGTTGGTGTTTGGCGGGCTGAATGCTTGGATGTGCGTTCTCTGTGCCACCTTCGGCAATTGGTTGGGCGGCCTTACCTGCTATTGGTTGGGGCATCTCGGCAAAATAGAATGGATCGAAAAATGGCTGCGTGTGTCGCACGACAAGATAGAACGCGCGCGCAGTTGGTTTCGGCGCTACGGCGATTGGGTTGCATTCTTCTCGTTTTTGCCGGTCGTGGGCGACATCATCGCGGTGGCGGCCGGATTTATGCGCTGCAACTTTTGGATTGCATCGACAGCCATGCTATTCGGCAAATTTGCACGCTATTTGCTGTGGATGTACATACACGGATTATTGTTCTGAATCCCAATAAAAAAATCCTGACAAAAAATCTATCCCGATTATTGTATAATTCAAAAAGAAAACGTACATTTGTAGTTTAATTTTTAGAGTATGAAAAAAGACGAAAAAACACTGATTGATGCCATCATTGCCGGCATGCAGGAGAAGAAAGCCAAACACATTGTTACGGTTGATATGACCAAACTGAACGCCCCATGTCAGCATTTTGTGATTTGCGAAGGCGACTCCAACGTACACGTTACCTCCATTGCCTACGAGGTGAAAGACTATGTGCGCGAACACGCCGGTCAGAAACCCTTTGCAAGCGACGGCTTCGAAAACAGCGAATGGATTGCGCTCGACTACGGCACCGTCATCGTGCATATATTCCGACGCGAAACACGCGCTTTCTACGACATCGAGCACCTATGGGCAGACGCCGCCATCACCGAATATCCCGACATTGATTGACGTTTCATCACCCATCGACGACACAAACAACAACGCTATGAACAAACAGCAAAACAAACCACAAACGCCACCGCCATCCAACAAACCAAAACCATTCAAACCGCGGTTCAATTTCTATTGGATTTATTTGGCCATCGGCCTGTTTTTCCTCGTTTCGGTATTCTACGACAGTAATGCCTCGTCCAAAGAAGTTACCTACTCCAAATTGGAAACCGGATTGCGCAACGGGTGTGTCAAATCGTTGACCGTAACCATCACCCAAAACCGCGTGGAAGCCGAAATAGACCCCACTTGCGCCAAACAGTTTTTTGCCGGCGAAATCGCCTCCGACGACAAACTGCCGCACATCTACACCACCGTGCCCTCGGTCGAAGAATTTTCGAAACTCATCGCCGAACTGCAAAAAGAGGCCTTGTTCACAGGCGAAGTGTCGTACAAAGACGGCAAAGACTATCTCGACATTTTTCTGTTCTCGGTACTGCCATTTTTGTTGCTCATTCTCTTTTTTGTCCTGATGACTCGTCGCATGAACAACGGCGCCGGCGGCATTTTCAGCGTAGGCAAATCGAAAGCGCAACTATTCGACAAAGACGACAAAAGCAAAACGAAAGTAACATTCAAAGATGTGGCCGGATTGGCCGGTGCCAAACAGGAAGTCGAAGAGATAGTATCGTTCCTGAAAAATCCGAAAAAATATACCGATTTGGGCGGTAAAATTCCCAAAGGCGCCCTGCTGGTAGGCCCTCCCGGAACGGGTAAGACGCTGTTGGCCAAAGCCGTAGCCGGCGAAGCCGATGTGCCGTTCTTCTCCATGTCGGGCAGCGACTTTGTGGAAATGTTCGTAGGCGTGGGTGCCAGCCGCGTGCGCGATCTCTTCCGCCAAGCCAAAGAGAAAGCGCCGTGCATCGTCTTCATCGACGAGATTGATGCCGTAGGACGTGCGCGCGCCAGCAACATGCGCATGGGCGGCAACGACGAACGCGAAAGTACTCTGAATCAACTACTTACCGAAATGGACGGATTCGGAACAAACAGCGGCGTCATCATACTTGCAGCCACCAACCGCGCCGACATTTTGGACAAAGCGCTACTGCGCGCCGGCCGTTTCGACCGCCAGATACACGTGGAACTGCCCGATGTACACGAGCGCAAAGAGATATTCGAAGTGCATCTGAAACCGCTGAAACTCGGTGCTTCTATCGACATCGACTTCTTGGCGCGGCAAACGCCGGGTTTCTCGGGCGCCGACATCGCCAACGTGTGCAACGAAGCCGCACTCATAGCCGCCCGCCACGACAAAGCGACTGTCGAAAAACAAGATTTTCTCGATGCCGTTGATCGCATCGTCGGCGGATTGGAGAAGAAAACCAAAATACTCACGCAAGAGGAGAAACGCAACATCGCTTTCCACGAAGCCGGACACGCCACCATCAGTTGGCTGCTGCAATACGGCAATCCGTTGGTGAAAGTTACCATCGTGCCGCGCGGCGAAGCCCTCGGTGCAGCATGGTATCTGCCCGAAGAGCGCCAACTGACCTCGAGCGAACACATACTCGACGACATCTGCTCGCTGCTGGGCGGACGCGCCGCCGAAGAGATTTTCTTCGACACGCTCGACACCGGCGCCATCAACGACCTCGAGCGCGCCACCAAAAAAGCATACGCCATGGTAGCCTATTTCGGCATGAGCGACAAATTGGCCAATATGAGTTATTACGATTCGACCGGACAAGCCGACTACGGATTTACAAAACCATACAGCGAAAAAACGGCCGAACTCATCGATGCCGAAGCCAAGAAAATAATAGCGGAACAGTACGAACGCGCAAAAAAAATACTGACCGAACACAAAGAGGGACACAATCAATTAGCCCAAATTCTGCTCGAGCGCGAAGTGCTGTTTGCCGAAGATGTCGAAAAAGTGCTGGGCAAGCGTCCGTGGAAAAGCCGCGCCGACGAACTATTGCAAAGCGAAACACCCGCCGACGCCACACCCGATAACGACGCCACACCGGCACCGGCACCGGCACCGGAAACCGACAACGAGAGCCAAAACAACGCCTAAACATAAACACCTAAATACCACAACATGGATTTCAGAAAAATTTTGGTACGCACACTGTCGGGAGCCGTTTTTGTGGCCATTCTCGTCAGTTCCATCATTTTCAGCGAGTGGACATTTTTGGCCATAGCGCTATTGGTGTCGTCGCTCGGCATTAAGGAATTTCACCACATCACACATGCGCATCACCGCATCGAAGTGCAACGCGGCACGGCCATCACGGCCAACTGTTTATTGCAGTTGGGCGCCTTTGCGCACGCCTTTGCGTTCGAAATTTTTGGTTTTTTGGAAATTCCCAAGCCGCACCACGTCATTCTGTTTTTTGTGCCGTACATTTTGGTCGTTATCATCACGTTTGTGGCCGAATTGTTTCGTCGTTGCGAACGCCCGATGCACAATCTGGCCTATTTCGTATTGGGACAAGTGTTTGTGTCGCTGCCATTTGCATCGCTCTACGGCATTCTCAGCTGGGGCGATACATGGCAACCATACTTGCTGTTGTCCATCTTCTTAATCATTTGGGTGAACGACACCTTTGCCTACCTTGTCGGCAGCGCTTTTGGCAAACATCATCTGCTGAAACATGTGTCGCCCCACAAATCGTGGGAAGGTTTTGCGGGCGGTGCCGTATTTGCCATCGGAGCCGGTCTGCTGTTGGGCTATTTCAAATTTGCGCCCACGCGCGAACTTGAACCGTTGGCTTTGTGGCAATGGGCGTTGTTTGCCGTTGTTACGGTTGTATTCGGCACGCTTGGCGACCTGTTGGAGAGTCTGTTGAAACGTGCCGTCGGCAAAAAAGATTCCGGCAACATCATACCCGGCCATGGCGGCATACTCGACCGTTTCGACAGCACCTTATTAGCCGGTCCGGCCATCTATCTGTATCTGTTGTTTGTGTTACCATAAAAAAATCTTGTTCGCTATGTTGAAACCAAACAAATCATCAAAACGCAAAAAGCGCTTTCGTCGCATGCACGTCCACAAAGAAGGGTATGCCATTTTGTTGTCGTTGCTGCTACTGCTGGTGGTGCTGAATGTTGTAACCTACATTCAGTCGCCCGGACATTGGGTCTTTTTCCTTAATCTGACGATTTCGGTATTGGCGTTTTCGTTTTTCCTTTACTTTTTCCGCAATCCGAGCCGCGAAATTATCATTGAGGATTCCAACCTGATAATCGCGCCGGCCGATGGGCGCATTGTCGTTATCGAGCCAACCGAAGAGTACGAATGTTTCGGTGGCGAACGCCGCATTCAGGTTTCGATATTCATGTCGGTATTCAGCGTACACGCCAATTGGATACCGATAGAAGGCAACGTAACCTATGTGAAACACCACAGTGGCAGGCACATGGCCGCCTATCTGCCAAAATCGAGTCAGGAAAACGAACGGTCGTCGGTGGTCATCGAAACCGAATCGAAACACCAAGTGTTGGTGCGCCAAATAGCCGGTGCGCTGGCGCGACGCATCGTAACATACGCCAAAGTTGGGCACGAATGCCACCTGAACGAACATTTGGGTTTCATCAAATTCGGGTCGCGCGTCGATTTGTTTTTGCCCGAAGGGTCCGAAATTTTTGTAGCATTGGGCGAGCAAACACGCGGCAACGAAACCATCATAGCGCGCCTGCCGGACTGACGTCGTCGGAACGATAATGAGCATTGACATGCAACATACTTCCACCGCCATCAAAGGCCTATGGTTGTTGTTTTTGTGGCTGTGCGGCTTGGCCGTCGGAGCGGCTCTCACCGCGTGGTGTAATAGTGCGCCGACCGACATCGTGTCGCTCAAATGGCAACAGTTGTGCCAATCGTTGCTGACTTTTGCGTTGCCGGCCATCGTCTTCAGACACACCGCCACGATGCGCGCCACAGCCGACATCGGTTGGCCACGTCAAAGCCGGATATGGTTGGTGGCACTGCTATTGATGCCGTGCGCCATTCCAGCCGTCAATCTGACAAAATGGCTGAACGACATGATGACTTTGCCGGACTGCATGGCCGGCATCGAACAGGCCATGATGCAGATGGAACAACAAGTCGAAGCGCTCACCACGGCATTTCTCGACGTAACCGACGCACAAGGGCTGATGCTGAATTTATTGGTATTGGCGTTGGTGCCGGCCATCGCCGAAGAGTTGTTTTTCAGAGGCGCGTTGCAACGTCTGCTCACCGACGCTATCAATGCTCACCTTGCCATTTGGACGGCCGCATTCATCTTCAGCGCCATCCATTTTCAGTTCTACGGATTTGTACCGCGCCTGCTGTTGGGAGCCGCGCTCGGTTATCTCTATTGGTACAGTGGCTCGCTGTGGCCGAGTGTCGTTGCACATTTTGTGAATAATGCCATGACGGTGATATTGGCATTCGCCGCAGCACGCACCACTCTGCCCATCGACAGCGACACCATCGGCAGCGGTGGCACATGGTGGATTGGCGTCGTGTCGTTAGGTGTGAGCATCGCACTGTGTTGGTGGCTCGGCCGCACCCGACACACCGCAGCGGCGCAACAATCCTGACCCCAACAACATCGGAATACAATAATTGACACACCACAACAATATGCCGGCCAACGCCATGCCGGCTTCGTTGGTTGCAAATGCCGATAATATCAGAATGGCGTACGACCCGCGCACAGCAGCCTCGGATGCCGCAAACGACGGCGTATAAGTTACCAGCAGATAGATAGTAGGAATGGCCACCAAGGCCTCGATAGGCGCAAGCGACACGCCCATAAACAACAACATGGCATAGAGTTGGGTAGAAAACACCACAAACCGACCGGCCGACAATGCCACCACACGCCACACATCGCGCCACGACAAATAGGCCAATCCCGTGCCCAACAAGCGCAACCAACGCCACCGACACGACATCAAGCGCTGCGCCAACTGCCTATAGTACAGCACCGACGCCACAAACAACACGACCACTACCAGCAACAAGGCACCAAACAAGCACCATGCCATCAGCGACGCATTGAACACAAACGCCGGACGCACCCACACCGCATAACACACGGCCGCTACAGCACCTATCATGGTGATGACCACCGTGAGCGCCATGCTGCCTACACACCCCAAGGCGATGGCCGGCACGCGATTTTCGGAGCGCAGCAGCAACACCCGCGTCGGAATATCGCCCAAATGATTGGGCGTGAAAAAAGCGCCGGTCTGGCCAACCAACACTGCTTTGAACGCCCCAACCAACGACAGCGGCTGCAGGCCGCGCACCAGCACACGCCACTTTTGCGCCTCGAGCAACAAATTGAACGGCAACAACACAAGCACACACATCAAACAGAGATAGTGCGCCCAACCGGCTGTAACAAACTGTGTTCGAACAGCCTCGTAATCGTCAAACGCAATAAGTTTGCAGGCTAAATAAGCATAAGCCAACACCAAAATCAGCCATTTGACGGCGGTGTAAATATGTTGTTCGTTGATTTTCAAGCAAAAGCCGACGATTACAGCGTTGCCAGATAGTTTTTCAACGGGTTGGCATACATCTCCAGCAACTTATGACGCAGAAACTCGTAATCGGGTTGCGGCACGGCGATTTTGCCAAGTTGTTTGTCGAAATAGTTCAACACCGCTTGGCGTTCGTTGGCCGACACCTCACCGGCAAAGCGCTGTGTGCCGAAATATTCGTCGTAAGCCACCTTGTTTATCGGATAGATGACATAATTGCCGTGTATGCGCCGGTCGATAAGTGCCGCCACGGCCGTTACTTGTTCTTTGCGATTATCGGTTTGCGCGGCTATGGCGTCCAACTCGGCATTGATGCACGGCGTAAACGCATAGTGCACATGTCCCTTGTAGCCCATGATGCCGGTTTGCATGCTGACCACATCGTCGTGCGGCGACTTTTGATAGTTGGGATTATCGCGTTTGAGTTGAAACTCGGCCGCTTTCAGAAAATCGCATGGATCGTACTCGTACGAAATACTTACAGGACTGATATTCAACGCTTTGAGATTTTGAATAAACGTTCCGTCGCCACTGAGGGCAAACATTTTCAGAATGCTTTCTTGTGTGCGGTCGTCCGAATCCTTGGCGCGGCCTTCGCGTTGCGCAATCCACACACTGACTTTTTTTTCGGTGATGGCATAACGTATGTATTGCGACAGTTGCAGAAAGACGCGCGGCATGTCGCGCGGAGCCAATCCGCGTTGCACCACAAAACACTTGTTGATGCGCACCAATGTTTCGATCCACGGAGCGGCGAACAAGTTGTCGCCGATGCCGATTTCGGGCGAGTCGTAGCCGCCCCGAAACAACAATAACGAGATGAAAGCGGCATCCATCACAATGTCGCGGTGGTTGGTAACCAGAATGCCGTTCGGGCGGTCGTGGTCGAGCCCCGAAGCCGTAACGCCACCTGCGGTTTGTTGTTTTTCGAAACCGGTCAGCACCGGCTCGATAATCCGTTGTTGCAATTCGGACGCCGAATGAATCGTCTGTAATTGTTGTTCGAGTTGTTCCACCGTCAGTTGCGGCAGCAAACGTTGCATCAAGGCCACAAAAGCCGGTTCGCGCAATAATGCGGCAAAAGCCTGTGGCAGTTCGTCATTGGAAAACGGGCGAATCGCATCGAAATCAGCATTCATAATGTTTCACTATTTGTTGATGATTAAATGTTCATTAGCCGGCAGTTCACAACAGCACAGCCAGCAAAGCGGCCACGCTTATCAGAATCCACAGCAACACGCCCTGAATCAGCGGTTTAACGCCGACCTGTTTCAACACATCGAGCGACAGCGATGCGCCGATGAAGAACAAGCACACCGTGAGCGATTTGCGCGCCAATCCGTTGATAAAACCGCCTACTTGCACGCCCCATGTGCCGCAAATTTCGGCGTTCGACAGCACATAAGTGTTGATGACCATCGCCACGATGAACCACAGAATGAACCACGGGATGGTGATTTTTTGGCCTTTGGTTTTGAACAACAGCGCCGTAACCAACGCCACAGGAATAATCCACAAGGCGCGCGTCAGTTTGATGGTTGTGGCCACCTGCAACGCCTCTTCGCCATAGGCTGCGCCGGCGCCTACCACCGAACTCGTATCGTGGATAGCGATGGCTGCCCAAGTGCCAAACTGCTGTTGGTCGAGCCCAAACAGATGCCCAAGCGGCGGGAAAATGAACAAGGCAATGGCATTCAAAATGAAAATCGTGCCCAACGCCACCGACATTTCGGCATCTTTGGCTTTGATGACGGGCCCCACCGCTGCGATGGCGCTACCGCCGCAAATAGCTGTGCCTGAACTGATTAGATACGAGGTATTTTTATCGACTTTGAGCAGCTTGCGCCCGATAAGCCAACCGGCCACCAGCGTGCCGACAACCGAAATGACCGTAAACGTCATACCTTCGGCACCCGACTTGAGCGACTGCACCAAATTCATGCCAAAACCCAAGCCCACAACCGAATATTGCAGCAGGTATTTCGACATTTTTTTGTTGAATTTCGGGTACGCCTGCCCGAACAGCAATGCGCATGCCAATCCGAGGAACAGCGCAACCGGCGGCGTAACCAAGCCGGCTATCTGTTTGCACACATCGTTCGGCACATAGTCGAGCAGCAACAAAAGTGTCAGTGCCGACAACACAACAATGTACACGCCCTTGGCGTATTTTTGCAATTTTTCCATACGATTATATTTTTTCGATACTGATATTCACGAGAAACTCTTCGAAATCGAGTTCGGTGGGAGCGGCTATGCTGTCCACAAGTTCCAACGATTGCGCCAACACCTGCGAAGCGATGTAATCTTTGAAACGGCACACTGCGTCGTCGATGTTGCCGGAGCGTTCGATGCACACGGCAATTTTGTCGGTTATTTCGTATCCATTCGATTTGCGCAGGTTCTGAATGCGATTGACGAGTTCGCGTGCGATACCTTCCTGCCGCAGTTCGTCCGACACTTCGATGTCGAGCGCCACGGTCAGGTTGCCTTCGTTGGCCACGAGCCAGCCCGGCATATCCTCGGTGGCTATTTCCACGTCGGCGAGTTCCACCGCCACGTCGCCGCTCGGCAACGGCAGCACAATCTGTCCGCGCGTTTCAATGTCGCCAATCTGCTCTTGCGTCAGCGTGGCAATGGCAGCGGCAATCTCTTTCATCTGTTTGCCGTATTTTTTGCCCAACGTTTTGAAATTCGGTTTGATGCGTTTCACCAATTTGATGGTCGAATTTTCGTTGGTAACAATCAGTAACTCTTTGATGTTCACTTCGGTTTTGACCAAATCGGCCACATGTTGCAGTTGCTGCATCACGCTCTCGCTTGGCACCGGCACGACGGCTTTTTGCAGCGGCTGACGCACTTTTTTGTTGGCTTTTTTGCGCAATGCCAAAATCATCGAAGTGGCTTGCTGTGCAAGTTGCATGCAACCTTCGAGGTAGGTGTCGATGCGGGTTTCGTCGCACGTGGGGAAGGCGGCCAAGTGCACTGACCTTTCGCCCGTCAGGTCGCGGTAGAGTTGGTCGGCGTAGAAAGGCGCAATCGGTGCCATCAGGCGGCTGACGGTAACCAAACATTCGTACAGCGTTTGGTAAGCAGCCAATTTGTCGGCATCCATCGTGCCGCCCCAGAAACGTTTGCGGTTGAGGCGCACATACCAATTCGACAGGTTCTCCTGCACAAAGTCGCTGATGGCACGTCCGGCGCGTGTCGGCTCGTAGTTTTCGTATTGCTCGGTAACGTCTTTGACCAGCGTGTTGAGCAGCGACAAAATCCAGCGGTCGATTTCGGGACGTTCGGCCACGGGCACCGGCATTTCGTCGCCCGTAAAGCCATCGACATTGGCATAGAGCGCAAAGAATGAATAGGTGTTGTAGAGCGTGCCGAAGAATTTGCGGCGCACCTCTTCCACGCCTTCGGTGTCGAATTTGAGGTTGTCCCACGGCGAAGCATTGGTCATCATGTACCAACGTAGCGGGTCGCTGCCATATTTTTCGATTGTCGTAAACGGATCGACGGCATTGCCCAAGCGTTTCGACATTTTGTTGCCATTTTTGTCGAGTACCAAACCGTTGGAAATCACGTTTTTGAATGCCACGCGGTTTTCTATCATCGTGTGAATGGCGTGCAGCGTGAAAAACCAGCCGCGCGTTTGGTCAACGCCTTCGCTGATGAAGTCGGCAGCCCCCCAGCCCCCTGAAGGGGGTGTGTTTAGCGCAGACTCAATTTTTTGTATGGTTCGATCCGTATCGAACAACACCTCTTCGTTTGTAAAACGAATAACCCGATAGCCGTTTCGTTCCAAATATTGTGTACGCACTTTGTCGTACTCTTGCGCATCGGGGTTTGTATGATAGCCGCCATCGACCTCGAGTACCAACATTTTGTCCAAGCAGACAAAATCGACGATGAAATCAGCAATAATATGCTGACGACGGAATTTACATCCGGCTACGTTCCGTTCTTTTAGTATTCCCCAAAGCACCTCTTCGGCTTGTGTCGGATTATGTCGATGTTTTTGAGCCAACTCTTTTAGACGATCGTACAATATTGGGTCGGCCGTTTTGACTCCCCCTTTAGGGGGTTGGGGGGCCTCAAACGGATAATGCACTTGTGCATACGGCATGGCGCCCGAGTCGAACCACACGTCGATGAGGTCGAGTTCGCGGTGCATCGGTTTGCCCGAAGCCGACACCAACACGATGCTATCGACATACGGACGGTGCAGGTCGATGTTTTTCGGGTCGTAGTTCTCTTTGCTGTAATCGCCGACGCGGAAATTCGGCCACGGATTTTCTTTCATAAATCCGGCAGCGACGGATTTTTCTATCTCCTCGAAAAGTTCTTCGATGGAACCGATGCAAATCTCCTCTTGTCCGTCGTCGGTGCGCCAAATGGGCAACGGCGTTCCCCAATAGCGGCTGCGACTTAAGTTCCAATCGTTCAGATTGTTGAGCCACTGACCGAAACGCCCCGTTCCCGTCGATTCGGGTTTCCAATTGATGGTTTTGTTCAGAGCGATCATCTCGTCTTTCACGGCAGTGGTTTTGATGAACCAACTGTCGAGCGGATAGTACAGCACGGGTTTATCGGTGCGCCAGCAGTGCGGATAGTTGTGTACATGTTTTTCGATGCGGAACGCCAACCCTTGCTGTTTCAGCATGATGCAGAGCGCAATGTCTAGCGTTTCGTCTTTGTCGGTGAGGTTCGGGTCGTAGGCGTTTTTCACGAAACGTCCTTCGTAGGTCTTGTACAAATCGACGTTGATGCGGCGTTTTACAAAATCTTCGTCCAAATCGTCGAGCAGGAAGAATTTGCCCGTCATATCGACCATCGGGCGGGTTTCGCCTTTTTTGGTCAGGAACGTCAAGCCGGGGACGCCCGCTTTTTTGGCCACGAAAGCATCGTCGGCACCGAATGTCGGCGCAATGTGCACGATGCCCGTACCGTCGTCGGTGGTAACGTAGTCGCCGGCAATGACGCGGAATGCGCCCTCGCCCGGGTTTGCCCACGGAATGAGTTGTTCGTACTCCTCGCCCACCAACTCGGTGCCTTTGCCGCGCCAAACGATTTCGGGCTGTTCGCCCAACTCTTTGGCGTATGCCGACAGGCGCGCTTCGGCCAACACATACACGCACGCGGCGTGGGTGTACGGATTTTCGCCCTTCACGGCCACATAGTCGATTTTCGGACCGACGCACAAGGCCGTGTTCGACGGCAAGGTCCACGGCGTGGTGGTCCACGCAAGGCAGTAGGCATCGGCGCCGAAACGGTCGCCTTTCAGTTTGAACTGCGCCGTGCAGGTGGTGTCCTTCACATCGCGGTAGCAACCGGGTTGATTCAATTCGTGCGAACTCAAGCCCGTGCCGGCAGCCGGCGAATAGGGCTGAATGGTATAGCCTTTGTAGAGCAACCCTTTGTGGTAGAGTTCTTTAAGCAGATACCACAGCGTTTCGATGTATTTGTTGTCGTAGGTGATGTACGGATTTTCCAAATCGACCCAATAGCCCATTTTTTCGGTGAGCGACGTCCACTCTTTGGTGTATTTCATCACTTCGCGGCGGCAGGCGGCGTTGTAGTCGTCCACGCTGATTTTTTTGCCGATGTCCTCTTTGGTGATGCCGAGCATTTTTTCCACGCCGAGTTCTACGGGCAGGCCGTGCGTGTCCCAGCCGGCTTTGCGGCGCACCTGAAAGCCCTGCATCGTTTTGTAGCGGCAAAAGGTGTCTTTGATGGTGCGTGCCATCACATGGTGAATGCCGGGCATACCGTTGGCCGAGGGCGGTCCTTCGAAAAAGACGAATGCCGGCGCGCCTTCGCGTTCGTCGATACTTTTGTGAAACAAATCCTCGTCCTGCCATCGTTGCAACATCTCTTTGTTGATGGCCGACAAATCGAAGTGGGAATATTCCTTAAACTTTTTCATAAAAATGATACTTTTTCTGCAATCTAAATGCGTCTGCAAAGGTAGTAAAAATAGTGCAAAGGGCAAAATAGTTGAAAAAGTTTAATGTTTCAAAAGTTTAAGGGGTTCAAGGTTGTTTACGTAGTTTGCGTATTGTTCGTAGTTTTCGTAATTTTCGGAGTTTTCGTATTTTGCGGAGTTTTCGTATTTTGCGGAGTTTTCGTATTTTGCGTGGTTGGCGTGGTTTACATTGTTTGCGTGGAACCCCACCCGTCGCTGCGCTCCTCGTCGCCCTGCCTACCGGTGAAGTGCACCCCAAAAGTTAGACAAAAAACTTTTGTAAAAGATGCGAGTT
>JBJECE010000020.1:0-51616 GCA_051870755.1 Paludibacteraceae bacterium
GCCAAAATTGTACGTTTCTTTTTACAAAATTGTATTTTTCTTTTTGGCGATAATATATCCTTGGTAGGCGTCTTCCAACGAGATAACGAATGTGCCGGGTACGACGTTCAGCGTGTAGCGGTTAGTCAATGTTTGCAAATAACTATTCGCCGAATGAATCAAGTTGGCGAGTACATAACTCTGCGCAATTTTGCGAAACTTATCCCCCGTGGCATCGCCAATCAGGTCTTTGAGTTTTACCCATTTCTGCCAATCGGTTCTCTTCGTTTCGGCATCTTGCACCAACGCTCCAAGACGTTTTTTATTGTCAGCATCATCCGTCAATTCCTTATTGATGGCCCCTTTGGTTTCGCCAATGGTACGCAGTTGCGTGTCGTAATCGGCAATACGCTGTTGCAGCGTTTCTATGCTATCCTCTTCCGCGAAGTCGGGTTTGCTTTTTTGGTGTTCTTCCCATTGTTTTTGCGCATTCTCATATAGGGTCTTTTTCTCAATAACAGCATTACGACTTTGTTGGAGTGCGCTAGTTTGTAGCATTATATCTTCTGCAGCGAGAGCATCTAACTCATTCAGCCGGCTGATGGTAAACGATGTATTGTCTGCAAGAAAGGCATTTAATTTTGTCTTATTGGTGTCATATTGTGCTGTTGCCTCTGTAAGGAGCGCACATGCCACCGTAACTTCATTTTGCAGATTATTGGCATAGGAGAGCAAGTTGAGAACCTCTTTTGCACATGGTGCAGACAACGTGTTCCATTCGGGCATAGCATCTGTAATGGTCTTTTGGATAGTCACCACATTTTTGTAATCATTGACGGTTTTCTCTACTTGTTGCAGTTTTGTTGTGCATTCATCAAATGCCTTGCGTTTCTCGTCCAATGTATTTCGGAGTGCCTTCAGTTGTTTTTCTTTAGTTTCTCCCGCTTGTAGTTTATTTTCCGTTTGTTCTTTCTGACTTTTTGTCTTTTCTTCTAAAGCGCCCAAAGATCTTATTGTGGTGTCATCCAAAGCAAGAATACCGCACCTTTGGCAAGCCTTGAGTGCTTCTTGTTCTGCCGTAGAAACGGTGATATCTTCCTTTAGTTCTTTGTTTCCTCTATTGTAAACATCTTGCGCGGCATTGATTTCTGCATTGAGTTGGTTGTATGTATTCAATATATCTTGATATGTTTTTTCAGCAGCCTTGTATTCGTCTTCCAATCCTTTGACAAGGGCAGCCAAGATTTCTTCGTGTGGCAAATCCGATTCAATTTTTTGTTGACAGACAGGGCATGTATCACCTTGATGGAGTCTCAAGCGAATAGTCTTGGCAAACTTGTCGATTGTGTCTCTTTGCCTTTCGAAAACCTCTTTTCGAATATCCATTTCCGTTTTGGAAGCACTGAGGGCATCGTTCTTCGCGTCTGCGTCTTTTTGCTTGTTCTCAATATTTTTCTTTAGGTCTTCAAGGCTTTGAATCTTTGCCTTCCGTTGATTTTTGGATTCCGTTAAGCGTTGTATGTTCGTTTTTGCAGTTTCGATATTTCGTAATAAATCTTTGGTTTGTTCCAGTTGATTGCGTAAAATAGGCAGTTGGAGTGCGCTTACCTCCTCGTCCTGTTTTTTTACATGGTCTTCCCATTTGGCCATCTCGCTCTCTGCTTGGTCTGCCATCTCCTTGGCTTTGATCAGTGCCGACACAAACGGCTGCCCTGTTGCTTGCTCTACTGCTTGCTCCAAGTATTTCAGTCCGCAGAGCAATCGGATATAGTTTTCTGATAGTCGGCGGATGGTATCTTGCTGCTCGTTCTTTGTGTTTTCTGCACGTTGACACGCATTCTTCCATTGACGTGGTTCGATGGTCGTATTCCAATCGTTAATCAACTGCTCTTTTATGCGAAAAGCATCGCTTTCGGTCGTTTCTTTTGCCTTACGGCACTCATCCTCGGCATTTCTGATCTGATGCTGCAAATCTGTTGCGGTAGTCAGCCAATTGCGTTTCAGTGTATCGCTATCGCTTGCGGCTTTTAGGGCATTATACCGACTGTCCAAGTTTGCAATGGTCTCTTTCTTCACTGCAATCTCTTCGTCTGTCAGCGTGAGTGTACCTTCCACAAGGCGTTGCGCATCCTGCCACGCATGTTCTTTCTGACCAGTGATGGCATATACCTTTGCCCCAATCTTGGAGTAGATATCCACGCCGGTTATTTTTTCTAAAATTTCGGCTTTTTCGTTGTCTTTACTATTGAGAAAACGCGTAAACTCGCCTTGTGCAAGCATAACAGTGCGACAGAATTGGTTGAAATCCAACCCGATGGCGTTCTGTATTTCTGCCTTGATTTCTGCGTCTTTAGTCAATGTATGATTGGTATCGCGATTAGTTAACTGCCAATTTTTTGACTGTATGTTGCCTGTCTCTTTTTTGCGTGCGCGAGCAACCGACCAAACAGCTTCGTACTTCACATTGTTGCTGCCAATGAACGTGAGTGCCACAAATGCTTCTCCTGTATTGCGGCGCATCAACTGCCTCGGGTCATCTATCTGCACTTTGTTATCCCCGTCCCTAGTTTCGCCTTGCATATTGGTGCTATCCAATCGAGGTGTGTCGGCATAGAGTGCCAAGCAGATAGCATCAAGAATGGTCGATTTGCCGGAACCGGTCTTGCCTGTAATGAGAAAAACCTCGCTGTCCGCCAATGGCTGTGCCTCAAAATCAATCTTGGCATCTTCTATGGAGGCAATATTGTGTATTGTGAGTTGCTGAAATTTCATGGCTGATATGCTATTGTTAGTTATCGTTATGTAGATCCTCGCTGATCAGACGGATTGTTTCTTCAAACATCGTCGACATTTCGTCATCAAAAGTAATGCCTATATCCGTGGCATAGCGGCGCACTATATCTTTTGGATTCTCTTGCTGAAATTCTTGTACCGTTAAGGTCTTAACATTCACATTTGACATAGTTTTTCGTTTGGTGTTTATATGGCATAACCGGCATTTTTTTCCGTGAGTCAGTGCTTGCGCCTCGGCGGTAGCATTTGCCGGAAGGTAGTTCTCTACCTCCACATTCAGGCGGATATAGGCCGGAATATCGGCGGGATAGTCTGCCAAAAGTTGTTTTGCGCTTTCCCATGTCGCCATCCCCTCGGTGGGCAGCGTCACCAGCGGATGGGGATTTTGTATTTCTATCTGGTTCACAATAGGTGGAATATTATGTGCCGCTATCTCTACTATGCTGACAGAGTGGGTGTAGGTTTCGTCAAAACTAACCGCAACAGGAGTGCCGGAGTAGCGTACATTGTGCTGCCCGGAATGTACGAACTGTGCATGATGGATATGCCCCAAAGCCAAGTAGTCGTAGCCGTTGCCAAACTGCTCCAAATCGAAAGCGTCAATGCCGCCGACCATATAGTCGGTAGCAAGATCGTGTCCTGTGAAATCACATCCCCGAACGGTGGTATGTGCTGACATTACTATCGGCAGATTATTCTCGTTTCGTGTTTGTACACTATCCAGCAGTTGTTTGAAAAAGCCGTTGGGTATATTGCGTTCATTCGCGTATGGTACAGCCACAACGAAGCCTTTATCAGCAATCGCAATAATATGATTTTCAGGATGTTCTCGGTCAATATTGCCAATCGTATGCACGTTGAGCGCTTCCCATGGCGTGCGAAATATTTCGTGTCGTGTCCCACTGTCATGATTGCCGGCGGTTATCACGATGGTCATGGCGGGATTGGCATCGTGGAGTGCAACCACGGCATTGGTAAACATCTCTTGCACCGCTGCCGAAGGTTGAGGCGTATGATAAACATCGCCGCAAAGCAGAAATACATCAGGCCGCTCGCTGCGCACTATCTCCACCATCTGATCAAGCATAGACATTTGCTCCTCCCGACGATCGAAATTATATAGAATATGCCCCAAATGCCAATCGCTCGTATGGAAAATTTTCATAACATTGTACTTTTATGAGTTGGTTGTACTAAAATCAAATTTACAAAAGTACAAATTAATTTTAGAATCGCCAAACAAACAACATAAATATAACTCTCCTCCGCTCACCGAGCAATTTTTTGCAGGTCGATTTAGGGAACAATGTTTCTATGATACAGGACGACCGAAAAATCACAATAAAACACAACAAACAATAAAAAGATAAAAACATTTGTTTGACATAAAATTTATTCGTAATTTTGCGAACAAAATAAACACGGCAATGACAAACAAAGACTACAGCATACGACAAGAGCAACTTGCCCGCTTTGCCAAAGCGATGGGACACCCTGCACGCATCGCCATTTTGCAGTTTCTCGCACAGCAAAAGACCTGTTATTTCGGCGACATACACGAGGAGTTGCCAATAGCAAAAGCAACTGTTTCACAGCACCTTAAAGAACTGAAAGAGGCCGGCCTGATACAAGGCGAAGTGGAAGCGCCCAAAGTGCGATATTGCATCAACCGCGACAATTGGCAGTTGGCCAAAGAGTTGTTCGGCGGATTTTTCGGGCAGTGCCTTTGTAAAAAAGAGGGTTGTTGCTAATCTCCTTTTTTTTGAAAATAATGTTCGTAATTTTACGAACTACGAATAAAAACACGCTATTTATTAACCAAAAAAACGAGTAAAATTATGCAAGACATCAAGATTTTGGGCACCGGTTGTGCCAACTGCAAAACGCTCCACAGCCTTGTCGAACAGGTTGTCGGCGAAATGCAATTGAACGTCGAAGTAACGAAAGAAGAGAATTTGACGGAGATTCTAAAATTCGACGTCATGTCGCTGCCGGCCATCGTGATCGATGGAACGGTGAAAGCCACAGGTAAACTATCGAAAGACGAAGTCAAACAACTACTAATCAGCAATTTATAACAAAATGAAACATTTTTTTCTATTGACAATAGTCGCTGCGACCTTGTGTGCAGCAGCTCCGGCCACCGCACAAGCCCCGGCACAAACCAAACGCCACATCGATGTGTTGTATTTCCACGGCAAGCAACGTTGCGCTACCTGCATCGCAGTGGGAACCTTGGCGCGCGAAGTGGTCGAACAACAGTTTGCCACACAACATCAGCAGGGCATCGTGCGGTTTCGCGAGATTGATTTTTCGACACCCGAAGGCGCACAAACGGCCGAAAAGTACGAAATGAGTTTTTCGGGTTTGCTTATCAGCAAGTGGGACAACGGCCGAGAGCAAAGCGTTGAGGATATGACGACTTTTGCATTTCAGTATGCGCGAACAGATGGCAAAAAATTCAAAAACGAATTGGCAAAACACATCAACAACTTGCTGAAGCCATGACAGACATTCTGAACAACTTACTGAACAACAGCGAGATACCAATCATCACGGCATTTCTGTTAGGTCTGCTTACAGCCATTAGTCCGTGTCCGTTGGCGACAAACATCACGGCCGTCGGTTTCATCAGCAAAGACATCGGCTCGGGGCATCGCGTGTTTCTCAACGGCGTGTTATACACGGTGGGGCGCATGTTGGCCTATTCGATTTTGGGTTTCATACTCATTGCCGTATTGCGCAGCGGCGTCAGCGCCTTTGCCATTCAGAAAACGGTCAGTCGCTGGGGCGAAATGTTGTTGCCGCCGATATTGATTGGCGTCGGGCTGTTCATGCTGTTCGGCCACAAACTAAAGTTGCCGCAGTTCGGTTTTTCGGGGCATCGCGACCTGACTTTTCTGCGCAACGGGAGCTGGGGCAGTCTTTGTTTGGGTATGCTGTTCGCATTGGCGTTCTGTCCGACAAGCGGCGTGTTCTACTTTGGCATGCTCATTCCGATGGCGGCGGTCGAAAACGGCGGTTTTCTATTGCCGGTGGTATTTGCTTTTGCCACAGGGCTGCCGGTGATAGTCGTAGCGTGGATACTTGCCTACAGCGTAACAAGCATCGGCACATTCTACAACTGCATGCAGATAGTTCAGAAATGGTTCAGAATCGTTGTTGCCATCGTGTTCATAGGCATCGGCATATATTACGGTTTTCAAATATACGGATAGAAAAATGATACAACATTTTGCAGATTGGCTGGTTTATGGTCTGTTCGGGTTGAGTGCCGACACGGCCATCGGCGCTGCCGTCAATTTCTTTTTTTACGACACCATCAAAATTCTATTGTTACTGTTTTTCATCAGTGTGTTGATGGGCATCATCAATGCCTACTTCCCGATCGAGCGTTTGCGGCATTTTCTGATCACGCACAACATGTATGGTCTGCAATATCTGTTGGCTGCGCTATTCGGTGCCATCACGCCCTTTTGTTCGTGTTCATCCATTCCGTTGTTCATCGGTTTTGTGAAAGGCGGCATTCCGTTAGGCGTTACATTTGCCTTTCTGATAACGTCGCCCTTGGTCAACGAAGTGGCCGTGGCCATGTTTCTCGGTTCGTTTGGTTGGACGACAACGCTGATATACGTCGGCAGCGGCATTTTGTTGGGCGCGGTTGGCGGCTTTGTCCTCGGACAGATGCGTTTGGAGCGCTATCTCAGCGATTGGGTCAAGCAGATTCAAGCCACGGCGTCGGCACAGGCAGCTGCATGGAATGCCGAACACACATCGTTGATTCGGCGGTTGCCAGGCATCATACGCGAGGCGTGGCACATTGTGCGCGGCGTATTGGTTTACATACTGATAGGCATCGGCATTGGCGCCGCGATGCACGGATTTGTTCCCGAAGACTTTTTTGCGCAGTACATGTCGCGCGACAATTGGTTTGCCGTGCCGTTGAGCGTGCTCCTTGCTGTGCCAATGTACGCCAATGCAGCCGGCATCGTCCCCATAGTCGAAGTGTTGGTTGCCAAAGGCATTCCGCTTGGCACCGCCATCGCTTTTATGATGGCCGTTGTAGGGTTGTCGTTGCCCGAAGCCACGCTGCTGAAAAAAGTGATGACATGGCGATTGATTGCCGTCTTTTTCGCCACCGTCACGCTGTTCATCATACTTTCGGGCTATCTGTTCAACCTTGTGCTATAGAAAGACCTACGGCAATGCGAACTCCACTTTCACACCGCCTCGGGAAAATTTTCCGGGGCGATTTTTGTTTGCACGAACGGCTATTTTCGGCAACCTCATTCGGGCTGAAACGGGACAAAACATATCTCGACGAGATAATGCCACTGCTTGCACACACCGATAAAGCCTGACGCATCCAGGACGGTATTCCGGTAGTGCCAATAGGCAGCCTGAAACAGTGATACTCCGCCACAAAAACTTGGTGGAAACCGGCAAAAAAGAACTATATTTCACCCTGACCATCCTAAAAGTCAAATAAATGAACAACCGGCCATGCCCTGATAACAATATTGGCCGAATACCACAACAAAAATTGGCCAAATACCATAATGAAATTTGGCCAAATGGCATAATGAAATTTGGCCAAATGGCATAATATAACATTTTTTATGACTTTTAATGTGCTGAATATCAATAATTTTTTGTAACTTTGCCGCCGAAAAGAAAATTGAAGATATGAAGCAGTATAAAAATAGAGTTATCGACCAACTTTTGGCGGAGAAATTAGAGGCAATGGGAGCGGTACTTATCGAGGGCCCGAAGTATTGCGGCAAAACCACTACCGGCGAGCAGCAGGCACGCAGTGTGCTCTATATGGCAGACCCGGAGATAAAAGAACGCAACCTCACCATGGCATCTACAAACATCAAACGTTTGCTCGAAGGAGACACTCCGCGACTCATCGACGAATGGCAAATTGCCCCAAAATTGTGGGATGCCATCCGCTTTGAGGTTGACCATCGTGGCGAGGACGGGCAGTTTATGCTTACAGGTTCGGCTGTTCCTGCCTCTACATCCGAGATATTTCATTCCGGCACAGGTCGTTTTGGCTGGATAAAGATGCGCACTATGTCGCTATGGGAGTCAGGCGATTCTACGGGCGATGTGAGTCTTGGCAGTTTGTTCTCAAACGGAGGAGAGGTTGATGGAACAAGTAATCTTGACATACGCCGGATAGCTTTCCTCGTTTGTCGTGGTGGCTGGCCTAAAGCTTCGCTGAAAAGTAGTGAGAGGGCGGCACTGATTGAGGCAAGAGAATATGTCGAGTCGGTATGCCGCAGCGACATATCGCGTGTTGATGATGTGCAGCGCAACGCCGAATTGGCCCGTCGCCTGATGCGCTCCTATGCCCGCCATCAGGGAGCGCAGGTGTCCGTAGGCACTATCCTTGCCGACCTAAAGGCAAACGAGGCCTCCGACACTACCGAGCAAACAGTAGCTTCATATATAAACGCCCTTAAACGCATTTTTGTCATTGAGGATATGCCGGCATGGAATCCGAATCTGAGGTCGAAGACTGCCATACGCACCAGTGACACCCGTTATTTCACCGACCCATCCATTGCCGCGGCAGCCTTAGGTCTTGGTCCCGACGACCTCTTGGACGATCCCAATACCTTTGGCTTGCTTTTCGAAACAATGGCAGTGCGCGATTTGCGGGTGTATGCCGAGGCACTTGACGGACAGGTATATCATTTTCGCGACAAGAACGGACTTGAATGCGATGCCATAGTCCATTTGCGCAACGGCAGATATGGATTGATAGAGATTCAGTTGGGTGGCGACAGCCTTATTGAGGCAGGGGCGACTACCTTAAAGAAGCTCGCCTCAAAGATTGACACCGAGCGCATGAAGTCGCCCGCATTCATGATGGTTCTTACCGCCATAGGCGAATATGCCTACCGCCGCCAAGACGGTATCCTAGTAGTGCCAATAGGCAGCCTGAAACAGTGATAAAGCAAGGGTGTATATACCAGTCAGCTATGGCATATACACCCTCTTTGATATTTCTGCGGAGTAAAGCAGCTGTTATTCTGTAGTTGTGGATGAAGACTCTGATGTTTCGATAGTGACTTGTCCACTCAAATTAGCCTGACTTAACGCATTCTGAAGTATTTCTATAGTCTTTGCATTGCAACCAATAGCCTTGATGGTTTTTAATGAATTGCAATATAAGAACATTTCCTTATAATTCGTCACACTCTCTAAATTACATCCACTAAAGTCAACCTCGGTCAATGAATTACAAGCACAAAAAAGAGAATATACGGAGGTCACTTTAGATGTATCTAACCCTACAAAAGAAACTTTCTGTAGGTTAGAACAGTCGCAAAAAGAATAACTTAATCCTTTCAAGCCTGACAACTCCAATCCTTCGAATGAAAATTCTGTGATGCCTGAGTAGTGAAGAAATCGATATAAATTTCCAACGCCCTCTATCTTGCAATTAACAAATTTAACTGAAGAGAGTGACGAATATGGCATTGTTATGAAGTAGTCTGAATTATTCCAGTTGCCAGAGAGATTGTAGAAATATGCCGAAGTAATACCGTCTATTTCCTCTCTTATGTTATCCCATAAACCATCATTCAAATATCCAAACACTACCAGTTTGCCACATCTTTTCACTTGCTCCACCATTTCGTCTGTCAATGTGCTGGAATTATTACTATCGGCATATAGTACATCGTGGATTACCTTGACAGGGGTACTATTGCCATGACTGTTCGAAATAGTGTGCTCTGCATCGTTATGGTCAGTGAATACTATCTGGCTTTCTTCCACTTTTATGTTTTTTGCGGTTGTCCATGTGCCATCAATATCAACCACACTACCCATATAGCACTGTGCTGAAAGTGGCATGGATGCCAATGCCGTGAGGCATAGGGTTATGATGCTTTTTGTCTTGATATTCATAATCGTAAATTTATGTTTACTTGATAAATATTTTTGTAGTTTGATTACCTTGTCTTACAATGTTCACGCCCTTTTGTAAGTCGGGAAGCCGCCGCCCACTGAGATCGTAAATTTCCATCTCGCCGTTTTCGATGACATTGAGAACATCTATCACGGTTGGTGTGCCATTGTTTATGGCAATGTTCCAGATTTTGGCTGTTGGCGTGGCCGCTTCGAGATACGCACGGAATGCACTCACTGTGACGGTGGTTTCTTCTCCGTTAGCGACGATATCCGGCACATTCCGAAACTTGTCATTGCTGATGACGTAACAATCATCACCGAGGGCATCGGATGTTGTCAGCGTGCCTACCAAGGTAAAAATACCCGTCGTAACACCAGCTTGAGTGCTATTGCTCATTGGCACATTTTCGGCCGCTATAGCAATGTCTGCCACGGCATCATTGCATCGCACCAACACCGGAACACCCGCAGGAATTATTTCTTCGTCAATCTGCTTTAGCACGATGGTTGAGTTGGTTTCATCTACATCATTAAACTGATAGAAACTGCAATAATCTTCATAAGTACTTGGATTGATGGCAAACGGCAGACAGAGCGTGCCCCATTGGTTGCCTGTCATATCCCGTGAGTACGACACGTTGCCCACTGTGATGTCAGCCTCGCAGTCATATCCCTCGCTGTCGTTGAGTGTCATGTCAGTAACCCTAATCACGTCATTATCTTTTGCCGCAGCATAATATTGCGCTCCGTTTTTCACAAACAAATCGTCATGTTTATAACCACAATCTGCATAGTCACATTGAGGGCTATAAGTTTTGTCCTCATTGTTTTGTACATATTCATTCTTGTTGTGGCTCCACACCTGATTGTATTCTTTGATGTCCGCCTTGTCCACAAGCGATGTCTTGTCTTGATCAAAAATGACCTCTACGTCATAGGCATTGAAAGTTACCACTGGCGAGAGGGTGGAAGGATAAGAAAGCTTGGTGTCGTCGTTCAGCGTAATCTCGAGTGCGTTCACCCCCGTGGCATCCATGTCGTATTGAATGTGGCCTTCATCATGGGAACATGTTCTGAACCGCCCATTTTCCATTGTCTGCCATTCGCCGAAATCGTGCCCTGTGGCATTGAAAATTTCCGTATTTGTTTCACCACAATGTTGGCACTTGTATGTCTCATAACCATCTTCTGAACATGTTTCTTCTTTGGTTTCTTGCACCTCATATTTATGTATAGCTATGGAAAAAGTAAAAGTATTATCATCATATTTCCAGCAAAGCTCCTGAGACCCCTCATTATTAGGTATTTGAAACTTTTGCAATTGCTCAAGATCATCTTCTGGGAGTCCTTCATAAGGATGCTCAAGTTGTATTGTCCCATTAAAAGTAGTACTATATGCATTTGTAGTAATGTCAACCACATCACTGGAAGAATAAATAGAATAATAGCAGTAACCATCAAAAACTACAAGATAGAAAGGATTAGAATCATCTATTGTAACCTTGTTAGTACAATAATTGCCAATAAAACAACCACTTTCGTCATAAATATATAGTTCTTGACCGAATGTTGGTACTGCTCCAGACAATAGGAATGCGATTGCCAGGATTATGGATTTAAAATAATGTGTAAAATTCTGTTTCATTGTTTGTTTTTTATTATTGTTTTGTTTATCAATATATGTACACACGCAAAGAGCCTTCCGCAGGTGCCCTTGTCTGACACCTGCGGAAGGCTCTGTATGATGAATTATGTGATTCTGAAAAGATTACGACAGAGTCAACACTACCCCCCCCCTAATACGTTATGATTCAGCGGATTAAGTTTTTTGTCAAGTATGTATGCCGTGGGGGTCATATAAGCGTTGCTCTATAAAATTTGTGTGCTGCAAAGGTACATATTTTATTTGAAATAGGCGCTTACATCAGGTGGGAAATTATATATCTACAATAATTTAATACTTAACACGCTTTTTTTATTGCCCATATTCGGCCGCTTGGCGAACGTTCGGAAGCACAAAAAAAGGGAAACCACGGAGACGCGTCCGTGGCTTCATTATTCCCTTTTAGAGTGTTAATATAGAGACATAGTCTATACCAGCACTATTCGCCGCAAAGGTAGTATTTTTTTTTTATTCACCAAAATATTTCCATAAAAAAGTTAGTATCCTGAATAGCGATTTAACAGTTAATTCGTAATTATTTAATAATTTATAAAATCAAGCCGCTTATTTTGGTTAATACAGACTTTAATGAAGGAGTTGTTACATATTTAGCCAATATCGCTTGAAATTCATTTTCAAAATCCGTTGCGCGATTTACAGAAACCTTACCTAAAAGATATATGATGACCTTTAATGCCCCTGACAATTTATATTCTTCGTTACAACATAAGCCCGCAGGGCCTCGTCGAATCAATGGATATAAATCTATGTCATATAACAACCCACCGTGTGCACATGTATTTCTCACACATCTGACTACGTCAAAGTAATTCTCGAACAGATTAGTGTAATTAATTCCAAAAGATCGAGAAATGGTCCTTTTGAGAGAAGAATCCAACAAAGCTTTATACAGAGCAATATTACTGCCAAGAGTCATAAACTCCAGTGTTTTCCACGCTGGTGCATATCGATCATTAAGATGCAATCTGTGATGGTTTGCAATAACTTTATTCCTCTTGAACTTATCAGTATAAACTTCTTTATCGAATGACGAAATATAACTACGCTGAACAACATCGGGAGATACAAACCATGTTGGAATTGTTTTGTACACATTCGATACTTCGTAAATAAGATGCGTTCTGAAATTGACTTCAATTCGAGTGATATACTTAATCAATAGATTGCGAAGAGCATAATCAAAATAGTAGAGTTTTACAGCATCGTCAAACGACGTACCATTTTCAAAAGTATGAGTTCTTACGACTTCACTTGTTTGTTTTTCAAAAGGGAACCAATAGAACCCAAGCCTATAATACCCTACATCAAGAAGCACTTCTTTTGCCTTCTCAATGTCATTGATAACCATTCCTCTGCTTTGCAGTAAGGCAATCTGTTCATCTACAGTTTTTGCGATATTACCCATAATGGGTGCAAAGGTACATATTTTATTTAAAATAGGCGCTTACATCAGGTGGAAAATTATATATATCTACAATAATTTAATACTTAACACGCTTTTTTTATTGCCCATATTCGGCCACTTGGCGAACGTTCGGCAGCACACACCGCCCTATGCTGCTTACATTTGATTATTAAACAGATAAATAAAATTAGCATCCAACTGCAACCAACAATCGCACTTTTTTTGTAACTTTGCGACGCATTATTCATCAATACGTGAAAAGTATGGAAAAAGAGACAATAATTGCCGAAATCAACCGGTTGCGCCACGACAAAAATGCCGTCATCATGGCACATTATTATCAAACCGGCGACATTCAGGACATAGCCGATGTGGTGGGCGATAGTTTGGCGCTGGCACAATGGGCGACCAAAACAACCGCCGACATTTTAGTGGTATGCGGCGTCCATTTCATGGGCGAAACGGCCAAAATACTTTCGCCCGACAAAAAAGTGCTGGTGCCCGACCTCAACGCCGGTTGCTCGCTGGCCGACAGTTGCAATGCCGACGAATTCGCCGAATTTGTCAATGCGCACCCCGACCACACCGTCATCTCGTATGTCAACACCACTGCCGCCGTCAAAGCACTGACCGACGTGGTCGTTACGTCAAGTAATGCACAAAAAATTGTCGAACAATTTCCCAAAGATGCCAAACTCATCTTCGGTCCCGACCGCAACCTCGGCAGTTACATCAACAAAGTAACCGGACGCAATATGCTACTGTGGAACGGCGCCTGCCACGTACACGAACAATTTTCGGTGGAACGCTTGGTTGAACTGAAACAGGCCTACCCGCATGCCAAAGTGCTGGCACACCCCGAATGCAAAAACGTGGTTCTGACTTTGGCCGATGTTATCGGCTCGACACAAAAATTACTCGATTACGCCACACACAGCGACGAATCCGAATTTTTAGTAGCCACCGAAAGCGGCATTCTGCACGAGATGCAAAAACGCTGCCCACACAAAACGTTCATTCCCGTGCCACCTATCGATAGCACTTGCGGCTGCAACAACTGCAACTTCATGCGCTTGAACACGTTAGAAAAAATCTACAACTGTCTGCTGCACGAAACACCCGAAATCACCATCGACAGCGACATCTGCGAAAAGGCCGTGCGCCCGATACTCAAAATGCTGGAAATGAGCAAATAACACACCCTTCGGGGAGATAAAAAATAACGCCACAGACTTCGCTGCACGCGGTAAAGTGACTGTGGCGTTTTATATTTGGGTGCAATTATGCGCCGTTTCGCAATTACGAATGCTTTTCGTACTTGGCCAACTGCGCCGATATGACCTCAACAACACGCTGACGAATCTCATTGACCGACAAGCCTGCCGGATAAATCGTCGGCAGAAAATCGACCGAAATTTTGGCAAACGGACGTGGCAATTTCACGGTTTTGAACACAGCGCGGTCGGCACCGGCAATAGCCACAGGCACCACCGGCACGTTCAACTCGGTACTCAAAATAGCGAAACTATCTTTGAAAGCCAACAATTTACCATCTTTCGAGCGCGTTCCTTCCGGGAAAATAATAATATTTTTACCTTCCTGCAATACCATTGCCATCTGCTGCAACGATTCGCGCACATTCTTGTTGATGTCCATCACTATCACGTTATTTTTACGCGCCATAAACGTCAGAAACTTCGTGCGCAGATGTTTCGCCTTGGCAAAGAAGAAGGTGTTTTTCACAAATTTGCTCTGCAATTTCGACGTGATGAAATAGCCGTCGAGCATGCTGCGATGGTTGGCAACAATGATACACGGCTGCTCCGACAATTCGACACCGCCGTGTTTCTTCAAATTGTAAAACGTGTGCATCATCACTTTGACACAGCGACTGCAAAACGCCTGAATAAATCCTGCGCGTGGCACCACTACCCTACGCACTTTGCTGGTCAGAATTTCTTTCCAAGTGACGTTGGCGCCGGCCGTGATGTCCTGCTCGTTCTGCTCGATGTAGGCACTCAACTTGGCCAACGTGCTCAGGTTGTCCAACTGCGCTTCGTTCATGCTGATGCCAAACGACGTCTCGATAAACGTCAGCAATGCCACTTTGCCCAACGAATCCATCGCCAAATCGATTTCAAAATCGTCGTTGGCGCCGGCATTACATTTCAATTCCTTGTCGATGTAAGCCTTCAGCATCAAGTAGATTTCGCTCTGCGGCGCATCCGATTCGTCAGTTGTGCGCTTGTGGGTCGTAGCAAGTTCGGGCAGTTTGAAACGCTGCAACTTCATTAAACGCGTCTTGGGCAACTCGCCCGACACGATATGAATGTTTTTGATGCGTTTGTAAGTGGCCACCGTTTGGTTGAACTTGGCTATCTCCTCGCGCAAAATCGTTTCCATATTTTCCACCGATTTATCGCGCAACTCCGACAATTCCGGCACAATAACGCACTGTAACACGTTATCTTTCAAGAAAATACCTATTTCTTTAATCAAATTGGTATGATGCAGTACCGCATGTTCCAACTCTTCGGGATTGATATTTTTTCCATTCGGCGTTACAATAATTTCTTTGATGCGACCGGTCAATTTCAGCCCTTTCGTAGGCGACAATTCGCCCGTATCGCCCGTATGCAGCCAGCCGTCGCGAATGATGTCGGCCGTTTCCTGCGGACGATTATAGTAGCCCTGCATCACATTGTCACCCTTGACGCACACCTCGCCATTCTCGGCAATGCGTACTTCCACCCCCGGCACAGGCTCGCCGGCATAGCCCACTTGTACATTCCATGGGCGCGTAAAGGTTATCATCGGTGCGGTTTCGGTCATGCCGTAACCTTCCAACACCGTGAAACCCAATGTTTTGAATATTGAGCCAATGTCGGGTGGCAATGCAGCGCCGCCACTCACCAAATAGTCGATATGGCCACCAAATTTTTTGTGAACTTTGCCAAACAGCATACACGAGAAACCTTTGGAGCCGATGGCTTTGGCCAAGCCAAACAACGCACGCGTTACAAACGAGCGTTTGATTATGTCCATGATGCCTTTCGACAATAGTTCGTACAAACGCGGTACACCGATAACGATGTTGATTTTACCTTCGTTCAACGTTTTGACAATGCTTTCGGCATTCAATCCTTCGGCTATGTACACCGTTTCGCCCACATAGAGCGGCGCCACCAACGAACCCAGCAAGGGAAAAATGTGGTGCAACGGCAACAAAATCATCGTATTACGCTCCGGCGTAAAAATTTTTACCGACTGCGACACCGAATTGATGTTGAACATCACATTTTTGTACGACAACATCACGCCTTTGGGCGAGCCTGTCGTTCCCGATGTGTAGATGATGAGCATCGTTTGCGACATATCGTCGAACGTAATCTCCTCGACAGCCTCCGCGGCCACGCCCGACACGTCAATGTCGTCTTCGGTCAATACGGTGCATGTGGCGCCGGCCATGCTCAACGCCTCATCGACCACAGCCCGCTTGGCCGGTGTCGTGAAAATCAAATCCGGTTTGCAATCGCCTACAATGTAAGCCAATTCGCCGGCTGTCGATTGCACATCGACCGGCACCGTGATGGCGCCCGTCCGTACACTGCCATAAAAGGCAAAAATCCATTCGGCCGAATTGTCGGCAAAAACAATGGCCATACGCGGCTGCCCGACGGCTTTGGCAAACTGCCGCGCATAGCACGCCGAGTATTGCAACAACTGATTATACGAAAACTGACGACCGCGGTGTACCACTGCCGTTTTATCTTTTTTACCAATCAAAATCATAATTCATGCGTTTTAATTTCACTCCGCTGCGACGCATAAAACGTCTGCGCCACAGCACTTATTTTCACCCCGAAAGGCGGTGCAAAGGTCGGTATTTTTTACCGAACAGCGCAAATTTAATCGTTAAAAATAAATATTAAAATTAAACTACCGTAAAAACAGATTCACATTTCAGCATCAATATACAGCCGCCTACTGACGCGTAAATCCATAAATGTGATGGATATGTAAAATGCCGATAATCGGTGCGTTAGGCTCATTTTTTTCGACTACGGCAAGAGTCGTAATTTTATATTTATCCATCAGTTCGAGCGCATCGTTGACCATCGCATCGGCTTCGATTTTTTTGCACCCACGACTCATAAAATCGGCTGCCGTCAAGGTCTGCAAATTGTCGAAGCGCTGTGCAGCACGCCGAATATCGCCGTCGGTGATGATGCCGGTTACGATGCCTTGCGCATCGGCCACCATCGTGATGCCCAATTTCTTCAGGCTTACTTCGGCAATCACATCTTTGAACAGCGTTTGTTCCGACACCATCGGCACCACGTCGGTCATGCAGTCTTTCACCTGCGTGAGCATGCGCCGTCCCAACGCGCCGCCCGGATGGTAGAGTGCGAAATTTTCGGGTTGAAAATTGCGTTTTTCCATCAGACACACCGTGAGCGCATCGCCCATGACGAGTGCCGCCGTAGTCGAAGTTGTGGGAGCCAGGCCTATTTTGCAGGCTTCGCGTTCGACGTGAATATCGAGCAAAAAGTCGCTCTGCTGCGCCAACGACGACTGTTTATCGCCGGTCATGGCCACTATCGGGCAGTGCATTTTTTTGAGATTACGCACCACGTTCAGTATCTCGTCGGACTCGCCGCTATTCGAAATAGCGATGACCACATCGCCGCGCGACACCATGCCCAAATCGCCATGCAACGCTTCGGCGGCATTGATAAAAATGGCTTGTGTGCCGGTCGAAGCCAACGACGCGGCTATTTTTTTGCCGATGATACCTGTTTTGCCGATGCCGGTCAGCACCACTTTGCCCTGATGGTTGTATATCAAATCGACGACCCGACACATTTCGTTGCCAATGCGGTCGCCAACGCGACTTATTTCGGCCATTTCGATGCGAAAGACCTCTTTGCTGCGTGCTATTATATCCACTATTCTCTGCGTTTTAATAATTTGATTTACAGATGTTTCGTTACTTCATCTATGGCTTTGGCGTGTTCCAAAATGGGACGTATCGTATCGAGGCGCAATTGGTTGGCCGCATCCGACCACGCTTTGTCGGGGTCGGGGTGCACTTCGGCAAACACCGCATCGACACCCACGGCCAAAGCGGCATTCATCAGATACGGAGCCATAGCGCGATTGCCGCCGGTGGAAGTGCCGTTGCCGCCGGGTTTCTGCACCGAGTGCGTCGCATCGAACACCACCGGATAACCGAACGTGCGCATCTCGACCAAGCCGGTCATATCGACCACCAAATTGTTGTAGCCGAACGAAGTACCGCGCTCGCACAACATGATGTTGCGGTTGCCTTTCGATTCGAGTTTCGCCACCACTTGTTTCATGTCCCACGGCGCCATAAATTGTGCCTTTTTCACATTGACGATTTTGCCGGTTTGCGCTGCAGCAAGCAGTAAATCGGTTTGTCGCGCCAAGAATGCAGGTATCTGCAACACATCGACCACCTGCGCCACGGGCGTGCATTGCCAACACTCGTGCACATCGGTTACGAGCGGCAAGTCGAGTTCGGCG
This sequence comes from Paludibacteraceae bacterium, assembly GCA_051870755.1. GTDB lineage: Bacteria > Bacteroidota > Bacteroidia > Bacteroidales > Paludibacteraceae > W0P28-013. The sequence goes on from JBJECE010000020.1 coordinate 18,342, forward strand.
CGCACCTTTTGCAAGATGCGCAAACCTTCGTCGATGCCGACACCACGTGGCGAATCGCACGCCGTACGATTTGCCTTGTCGAACGAAGCCTTAAATATCAAATTGATATTCAGATCGTTACAGATATTTTTCAGCGTTTCGGCAGTGTGCATCACCATCGTTTCATTCTCGATGACGCAAGGTCCGGCAATCAACACGAATGGGCGACCGCCACCAATTGTAAACCGATTGTTTACAACGATTTCGTTCATGGTCTGTTTTTTTTTTAGATGCGACACCCTATTTATTTATGTGCGCACCACGCCTCAATCCAATCGACCTGCATCACGCCTTCGCCACCTTTTTGATTTTGGGCGATGAACGCGCTCAACATCGGGAACAGCGGTTCGGTGGGTACGCCTTCGGTGGTGCGGAACACCTCTATATTATTGATGCGCCAAATCAGTTCTTTGGCTGTCCATTCCAGCGAATAGATGTAGTATTCGTTGAGTTTCAGGCCGGTAACGCGTTCCGACGTATATTTTTTCTCGAACTTGGTAGCCCAATGCGTCCCCACTTCGATGGATTTGCCATCGCACACGGCGATGTTGATGTGTGGCAAAATGTGTTCGCCCGTCAGCCAAAATGCTTGCGTCAGCCCTTTGCCTTCGAAACGGATTTTGGCACGGAAATAGCCCTCTTTTTGGCACACGCCTTTGGTGCCGTGAATCACGTCGGAGGTGTACTCAAATTGATGATTGACAAATCCGCGCACCTTGTCCCACGCCAACGCCAATTTGCGCTCTTTGCGCGTATAGATGCTCAATTCGCCGCCATACACACTGACGTTATCGCCGTTGTTGTTGGCCTGTTGCTCGTTGGTGAACGAGTGGTTGCCTACGAATTTATCGCCCGGATAGTTGAATCCGCTCTCCCAACGCGACGCATTCAGCGAGTTCCACTCGAAACTATCGTGGAACGTCTGTTGGTAAAGACGCAAGCGTGCAAATTTCGATCCGTCGGTATTTTCATAGAATTTAATATCCTCATTTTCAGCCAATTCGTTGAAGCGTCTTTCGAGTGCGGCTTCTTCGGTTTTCTCCCAACGGCACGGGTCGCTCCAGAAAGCATTTGCCGCCTGAAATTCGGGCGTTATCACTTTTTCGCGCAGCGATTCGAGTTCTTTGATGACATACGAATTATGAAAACGCGTATAATTTTTGTACTCTTTGGAGCGTTCAAATTTCTTCAAGCGCTGCAAATCGGGATTTTTCTTCACCTCGTTCGACTTGCTCAACAGCATATATTCCGGCTTTTTGCGGAACTCCAGATACTCGGCCAGCAACGGATTTTTCAACGTTTCGTAATACAGGGCAATTTTGCGGTCGTTGTTCAATTTTTCGAACTTGCGCATATCGCGATACTCCTGCGTATCTTTGTACTTACGATTGACAAGGATTTTCTTTTTCTCCTTGAAATCGGCCGATTTCACTTTGTCGAACAATTCGCGATACTCCGCCAACTCTTTCGACTCCTCGATGCTGACATAGCGTCTGAAATCAGCATTCAAAACTGCAAATTGAGCCTCCATTTTGGCTGTGCTCTGCATTTGTCCTAAAATTCTTTTCCAAAAAAGATTCATAAATGTTGTATATTTAAGGTTAGAAAAAATATTCTACAATTGTTATTGTTCCATTTTGACACAAACTGCACAAACAAACGTAATCAATTCATAATCAACCAATTCACATTATTTATCAGCGGCAAGCGCAGCGAGCCACTCGACCGTTTCGGCGGCCGAATTGTGTACAAAAAATCCCGATGTGCGCGACACATAACCCACGTTTTCGGTCGTCATGCGGCGAATCTGCTGCTTGATGCCGGCATAGAAATCGTCGGTATTGACCAGCGCCAATGGCTTGTCGTGATAGCCTACCATGCCCGATGCCAACACATCGAACAATTCGTCGTAGGTGCCGAAACCGCCGGGCAGCACCACAAACACGTCGGACAACTCTTTCATCATCTCTTTGCGTTCGCTCATGTCGGCCACTTCGAACAACTGCATCGGCAGTGTGCTGCGGCGTCCTTTTTCGACGATCAGTTCAGGCACCACGCCGATAATTTCGCCATGCAGGTCAGCCACCGTTTCGGCCACAGCATCCATCAAACCGCCGGTGGCACCGCCATACACAAGGGTATGTCCGCCGGCAGCAATAAATCGCCCTATCACGCGCGCTTCTTCTTTGAAAGCCTCGCTGACGCCATCGCTCGAAGCGCAAAACACACAAATATTCATAGGCACTTCTATTTTTATCGGCACACTTGCGGTGCCCGATGTTTCTATTTTAGATTCAATGCCGTGCCGATTAAATCTCGCCACGTTGTATTTTAGCGTGCATCGAAGCAGCGGCTTTGCGTCCGTCGCCCATGGCCAAAATGACCGTTGCGCCGCCGCGCACAATGTCGCCACCGGCAAAAATGGTCGGGATGGAACTCTGCATCGCTTCGCCATCGACCACGATAGTCCCTTTGGGCGACACCTCTAACCCTTGCACTGAGCGCGGCACCAACGGGTTTGGCGACACGCCCACGCTGACAATCACCTCATCGACATCGATCCACTCCTGCGCGCCTTCGACCGGCACCGGACGGCGACGTCCCGACGCATCGGGTTCGCCCAAAGCCATTTTTTGCAGCAACATGCCCGTAACACGGCCTTTGTCGTCGCCACGATATTCGATGGGATTGTGCAACGTCAGAAACTCGACGCCCTCTTCCTTGGCGTGATGCACCTCCTCGAGGCGCGCCGGCATCTCCTCCTCGCTGCGACGATAGACAATCATGGCACGTTCGGCACCCAAACGACGCGCCGTGCGCACCGAATCCATCGCCGTATTGCCGCCGCCGATGACCGCCACGCGCTTGCCTTTGAGCACCGGCGTATCCGTATCAGGACGAGCCGCGCCCATCAAATTGACACGCGTCAGATATTCGTTGGACGACATGATGCCAATGAGATTTTCGCCTTTGATGCCCATAAAATTGGGCAATCCGGCACCGCTCGCCACAAACATCGCGCGGAATCCGTCGCGTTTCAAATCGTCGAACGTGATGGTTTTGCCCACGATGCAGTCTTTCACGAACTTCACGCCGATTTTTTCCAAATTGCCGATTTCGACATCGACAATTTTGTTCGGCAACCGAAACTCGGGAATGCCATATTTCAGCACGCCGCCAATCTCGTGCAGCGCCTCAAACACCGTTACATCGTAACCGAATTTTGCCATATCGCCGGCAAACGACAGTCCGGCCGGACCCGACCCGACGACCGCAATTTTGATGCCGTTTGGTGCAGCCACTTCGGGCAGAGCCATACAGCCGCTCTCGCGTTCGTAGTCGGCGGCAAAACGTTCCAAATTGCCAATGGCCACCGCTTGATGCTTCATTTTCAGGTGAATACATTTCGATTCGCACTGTTTTTCCTGCGGGCACACACGTCCGCAAACGGCCGGCAACGCCGAGGTCTGTTTCAACACTTTGGCGGCCTGCAAAAATTCGCCACGTTCGATATTTTTGATGAATCCGGGAATGTCGATGCCGACAGGACAACCGGTAACGCATTGCGGATTTTGGCAATCGAGGCAGCGTGTGGCTTCGAGCAGAGCCTGTTCTGTTGTCAGTCCTTGATTGACCTCCTCGCTGTTGCGGCTGCGGTAATCGCCGGGCAGTTCGTTCATTTTGACACGCTCGATAGCGGCGCGTTCTTTCGGATTTTTGGTTTTGCGCAAGGCTTCGCGCCAAGCAGCATTTCTATTTTGTTCTTCCATCGTTTCGGACTATCATTTTTGTTCCAACAAATGTTCTTTTGCTTCCTGTTCTTCGGCACGATAGGCGCCAAGGCGCATCATCATCTCGTCGAAATCGACTTGGTGCGCATCAAATTCGGGACCATCGACACACACAAATTTGGTTTGTCCGCCCACCGTAACGCGACATGCGCCGCACATGCCCGTGCCATCGACCATTATCGTATTGAGCGATGCGATGGTCGGCACATCGTATTTTTTCGTCAGCAACGACACGAATTTCATCATGATGGCCGGCCCGATGGTAACGCAAAAATCGACTTTTTCGCGCTGAATCACCGATTCGACTCCGGCCGTTACCAATCCTTTTTGACCATACGATCCGTCGTCGGTCATCACCACCACTTCGTCGGAGAATTGGCGCATTTGTTCCTCAAGGATGACCAACTCTTTGGTACGCGCTGCCAACACGGTTATCACGCGATTGCCGGCTTGTTTCAGCGCTTCGGCTATGGGCAGCATCGGAGCAGTGCCCACGCCGCCGCAGGCACAAACGACCGTGCCAAACTTTTCGATATGCGTGGCTTTGCCCAGCGGGCCGACCACATCGGTTACTTCGTCGCCTACATTGAGATTGCATAATTTGGTGGACGAAACGCCCATTTTTTGCACCACCAACGTGATGGTGCCGCGTTGTACATCGGAGCCGGCGATGGTCAGCGGGATGCGCTCGCCCTGCTCACCCACACGGACTATGACGAAATGGCCGGCTTTGCGCGCTTTGGCTATCAGCGGCGCCTCAATTTCCAAGCGCAAAACATTCGGCGAAAAATAGGATTTATCAACAATTTTATACATGACTTTTTAGTATTTTATCAAACTACAAAGATAGCCTTTTTTCCACAAATACGGAAAATTTATCGATTTTTTTAGCATAAAAAACAAAAAAACGGGATTTTTCACTAACAAAAAATCCCATAACAATCTGATTAACAACACAATCAGCGGTCGCAAACCTGTCCGTCGCGCATATACACGATGCGGTCGCTCATGGCGGCCAACTCGTCGTCGTGCGTTACGATGAGCACCGTTTGCCCGAATTGGTCGCGCAAATCGAAAAAGAGTTTGTGCAATTCGGTACGATTGACGCTGTCGAGGCTGCCGCTCGGCTCGTCGGCAAGCAACACATCCGGCCGATTGACCAACGCACGCGCCACCGCCACGCGCTGTTTTTCGCCACCCGACAATTCGGCCGGCTTATGTTTAGCACGATCGGTAAGTTTCAGATATTCAAGCAATTCCATAGCTCGTTTTTCGGCAGCGCGAAACGTTTCGCCGGCTATCAGCGCCGGCATCATCACATTTTCGCAAGCGGTAAATTCGGGCAGGAGTTGATGAAATTGAAATACAAAGCCGATGTGCCGATTGCGAAAATCGGACAGCGCATCACCCTTCAGCCCCAACACATTTGTGCCGGCCACCTTCACCGTTCCGGCATCGGGGCGGTCGAGCGTGCCAAGCAGTTGCAGCAAGGTGGTTTTGCCGGCGCCACTCGGCCCCATTATCGACACAATTTCGTGCGGTGCGACATGCAAATCGACGTTTTTCAGCACTTGCAACGTGCCAAATGCTTTGCTAATGTTTTGTGCTACTATCATATCTCAAAAAAAATCAGTTTATTCCGCCGGTTGTGCATCGGCAAGCGTACGGATGACGTGCGATGCGAGGAAACATCCAAACACCGCCGGCATATACGACACCGTGCCAACATTCGACCGTTTATTTTGTTCATTTTCAACCACTTCGATGCGTTCTTCGGCCACTTTTTCGGGTGAATAGACCACCGTAATTCCCTTGCGTATGCCCAATCGATGTAGATATTTGCGCACCATGTGTGCCAATTTGCAATAATTCGACTTCGAGATGTCGCAAATTTTGACCTGCATCGGGTCGAGTTTGCCGCCCGAACCCATGCTCGATACCGTCGGGATGCCGAGTACAAAAGCTTCGTGCAAGAGAAACACCTTCGGGCTGAGCGTGTCGATGGCATCGACCAGAAAATCGTAGTGCGTAGCGCGCAAAAGGGCGGCTGTGCGTTCGTCGCGCAAAAATTCGGCATACAGATGCAATTTGATCTGCGGATTGATGTCGCGCAAACGTTCTGCCAAAACGTCAGTTTTTCGCCGACCGACAGTGGAATGCAACGCCACCAACTGCCGATTGATATTCGTTTCGGAAACGATGTCGGCATCGACCAAAGTCAGTTCGCCAACGCCTGCGCGGCACAACATTTCGGCGACATAAGCCCCCACGCCGCCCAGCCCGACGACCAACACATGCGCATCGTGCAAATGTGCCAATTTGTCAGCACCAAACATCAATTGTGTTCGCTCTTCCCACATAGATATTTCATTTACAAAAGTCGATGACCGCGCCACAAAGGTACAGCCCAAACAGACTGCAACCGGCACACGCCGCCAATCACTATCAATAAATAATCAAACCGGCTGCTGCCGCCAGCACTATCATCAGAATCGGGTTGATTTTCAGGAATTTAGTAGCAACGAATGCCACTGCAAAAATCGCCCAACTGACATAATCGGCACAATGTTCGCCAAAATTTTCCTCGTTCATCAGCAATAAAGCCGCCGCCGCAATCAGGCCGACCACTACCGGCCGCAAGCCCCGCAACGCGCCCTCGACATACACATTATTTTTGAACTTAGCCAGCATTTTGGCCACTATCAGCATGATGATGAACGACGGCAGCACCACCGCCACCGTAGCCACCAGCGACCCCAGCACGCCGCCGGACGCCAAATAGCCGGCATAAGTAGCACAGTTGATACCGATGGGACCGGGCGTCATTTGCGACACCGCCACCATATTTGCAAACTCCGCCGACGTTACCCAATGGTAATGTTCCACCAATTCGAACTGAATAAGAGGCAACATGGCTGCCCCACCGCCAAATCCGAACAAGCCGATTTTGAAAAACGCATAAAACAGTTGCAAATAGACCATAACGCATCAACTTTTTTTATCGGACAACGTATTCGAGCGGTTTTGCTTATCGCGACGTTGCTCCACGGCTGCATAGACCACACCGGCGACACCGGCCGCAAAAATAATCCACACCGGCGACACGCCGAAATACCAAATCAGCACCGCCGATGCCACCGCAATCCACACCGTTTTCCAATTCAGTTTGGCCGCCTTGGCCAGATTGAACACCGGCACGGCAATCAAAGCCACCACGGCCGGACGCACCGCCCGAAACATTTTGGCCAGCACAGGCGAATCCTGAAATTCGGTCAGACACATGGCAAACAGCAGCACCAGCACAAACGATGGCAACGCCGAGCCCAATGCGCTGACCAACGCGCCCATTTTGCCACGCGCCTTGTTGCCCACCAACACCGCAATGTTCATCGCCAAGATGCCCGGCGCCGATTGCGCCACCACCAGCATATCGAGAAAATCGTCGGACGTAATCCACCGCCGGCGATCGACCACCTCGCGCTCGATGAGCGGAATCATGGCATAACCGCCACCAATCGTAAACGCCCCAATTTTGGTAAACGTCCAAAACAATTGCCACCACGTTGCTTTCATCGATTTTGTTGCCATTTTTACAATACGACTGCAAAATTACGCATTTTTTGGCAAATTGTTGATAAGTTTTTGCATCAATTGTACGCGCATATCTGTTTTTTTTTGTACTTTTGTTTGTTTTATGCAACACCCTATTTTATAAGGTCGATTAAAAACAATAAATTCAAAGAATATGTCTGAAGAACTGAAAACAGGAAACGAGTCGAACTATGGTGCGAGCAGCATTCAAGTACTCGAAGGCCTCGAAGCCGTGCGCAAACGTCCGGCTATGTACATTGGCGACATCAGCGAGAAAGGTTTGCACCACTTGGTGTACGAAACAGTCGATAACTCCATCGATGAGGCGCTGGCCGGCTATTGCACACACATCGAAGTAACTATCAACGAAGACAACTCCATCACCGTTCAGGACAATGGGCGCGGTATTCCCGTCGATATGCACGAGAAAGAGCACAAATCGGCGCTGGAAGTGGTGATGACCGTGCTGCACGCCGGCGGCAAATTCAACAAAGACAGTTACAAAGTGTCGGGCGGTCTGCACGGCGTGGGCGTTTCGTGCGTCAATGCCCTATCGACACACATGACCTCGCAGGTATTCCGCGACGGCAAAATATACCAACAAGAATACGAATGCGGCACGCCGCTATATCCCGTCAAAGTGGTAGGCGAAACGCACTTGCGCGGCACACGCCAACAATTTTGGCCTGACGGCAGCATTTTCACCACTACCACTTATAAATTCGACATTTTGGCCAACCGCATGCGCGAATTGGCATTTCTGAATGCCGGCATCACCATCATTCTGCGCGACCTGCGCCCCGACGAAGAGGGCAAAACCAAAGAAGTAACCTTTTTCTCGAAAGATGGTGTGCGCGAATTTGTGCGCTACATCGACCAAAGCCGTCGCCACCTGTTCGACGACGTCATCTATCTGGACACCGAAAAGCAAGGCATTCCGATAGAATTGGCCATCATGTACAACGACGGCTACACCGAGAACATTCACTCGTACGTCAACAACATCAACACCATCGAAGGCGGCACACACTTGGCCGGATTCCGCATCGCGCTGACACGCACGCTGAAAAAATACGCCGACGACAACTGCAAAAAAGAACTCGAAAAAATTGCGAAAAACAATATCGAAATCGCCGGCGAAGACTTCCGCGAAGGCCTCACCGCCGTGTTGTCCATCAAAGTGGCCGAGCCGCAATTCGAAGGCCAAACCAAAACCAAGCTCGGCAACAGCGAAGTGATGGGCGCTGTGCAACAGGCCGTCGGCGAAGCCCTGACCAACTACTTGGAAGAACATCCCACCGAAGCCAAAATCATCGTATCGAAAGTCATTTTGGCCGCAACCGCACGCGTAGCCTCGCGTAAAGCCCGCGAAAGTGTGTTGCACAGATCGTCGTTTGGCGGCGGCTTGCCCAACAAACTTGCCGACTGTTCGAGCAAAGACCCTGCCGTAAGCGAGTTGTTCCTCGTCGAAGGTGATTCGGCCGGCGGATCGGCCAAAAGCGGCCGCGACCGCACATTCCAAGCCATTCTGCCACTGCGAGGCAAAATTCTGAATGTCGAAAAAGCCATGTTCCACAAAGCATTCGATAGCCCGGAGATACGCAACATCTATACCGCTCTCGGCGTAACCATCGGCACCGAAGAAGACAGCAAAGCATTGAATCTCGATAAGTTGCGCTACCACAAAATCATCATCATGACCGATGCCGACGTCGATGGTGCACACATCGCCACGCTGATTTTGACCTTTTTCTTCCGCTACATGAAAGAACTCATCGAACAAGGCTACATCTACATTGCCACACCGCCACTCTACTTGTGCAAAAGCAAAAAAGGCAAAGCCGCACAATATTGTTGGACGGAAGAACAACGTTTAGCCTTCATCGAACAATATGGCGGCGGACAAGAGGGCGGCATCATACAACAACGCTACAAAGGTTTGGGTGAGATGAACCCCGACCAGTTGTGGGAAACGACCATGAACCCCGAAAACCGTACGCTACGCCAAATCACATTGGACAATGCGGCCGAAGCCGACCAAACATTCTCCATGCTCATGGGCGACGATGTAGGTCCGCGCCGCGAATTTATCGAAACGCACGCCACCTACGCCAACGTCGATGCGTAACTTGCGATAACCGATTTTTTTGGCCCGAAGATACCACTATCAAGCGCATCTTCGGGCTTTTTTGTAGGTTCGACCAACGCAAAAGAAAAAAAATCATCGCAAAAATTTGGCAGTTACAAAAAAAAGTGCTACTTTTGCAGTCGCAAAACAGGGTACCTTGGCCGAGTGGTTAGGCACCGGTCTGCAAAACCGCATACAGCAGTTCGATTCTGCTAGGTACCTCCAGCAACGAAGCGGCGCCAATCAAGTGATTGACGCCGCTTTTTATCTACCAAAGATAGAGTGTTTAATCTAAATCGTTACAATCCGATTCACTCTTATCTATTTTACGTTTGGTTACTTTAATATCGTAAGCGCCTTCAGCCACAAGGCCTTCTTTGATATATTTTATTTCTACATCGATACCCGACTTGGTATTCCACTCATAAGTGGTACTATTTTTCTTTTCGACACGGGAATTATTATCCCACTTGTACGAATACTCATACTGCACCTCCCAGCAATAATAATTGCCATTTTCACACGCTGTAAAGCCCAACGCAAGAGCCACACTTGCAATCAAAAAACATGCTTTTTTCATGATAAAAAATTTTTAAATAAGTTCCTACTCTGTTATGGATTTTCAGATTCCTCCAATGCTACAAAGATAGGGTATAATATTTACAAAAACAAATTTTTATTCAAAAAAAAAAAAAAAAAAAACATTATTTTTTATAGATACCAACAAAAACTACAATTCTCCGCACTTGTTTAAATAAAAAAGTATCTGATCCACAGATACTTTTTTGATGTGTGGTATGTAGGCTATGATTCAATAACTGCGTGCGATGATGACACGGCCGGCCGACGGTTTGCCCGTAACCATACATTTGCCCGGTGTACGGTCGCCGTCGAGCGGAATGCAGCGAATAGTGGCCTTGGTTTCTTCCTTGATTTTTTCCTCGGTTTCGGGCGTGCCGTCCCAATGGCAGAGCAAGAAACCACCTTTTTCGATTTCCTCCTTAAACTCGTCGTACGAATTGACTTCGCGCGTTTGCGATTCGCGGAAAGCGAGCGCTTTGCGGTAGATGTTTTGCTGAATCTCTTCGAGCAAATCCTGCACATACGCATCGATGCCCTCGCACGGCAACGTCTGTTTTTCGAGCGTATCGCGACGCATCAGTTCCACGGTGTCGTTTTCCAAATCGCGTCCACCCATAGCCAAACGCACCGGCACGCCTTTCAGTTCGTAGTCGGCAAATTTGAAACCCGGACGTTTATTGTCGGCATTGTCGTACTTGACGGCGATACCGCGGTTGCGCAATTTTTCGACGATACCGGACACTTTGGCATCGATTTGGCGGAGTTGTTCGTCGTTTTTGTAAATCGGCACGATGACCACCTGAATCGGCGCCAAGTGTGGCGGCAGCACCAGCCCGTTGTCGTCGCTGTGTGTCATGATGAGCGCGCCCATCAAACGCGTAGAAACGCCCCACGACGTAGCCCACACATATTCCAATTTATTCTCTTTGTTGATGAATTGCACATCGAACGCTTTGGCGAAATTTTGTCCCAGGAAGTGCGACGTACCCGACTGTAAAGCCTTTCCGTCCTGCATCATGGCTTCGATAGTGTAGGTTTCGAGTGCGCCGGCGAATCGTTCGTTAGCCGATTTCACGCCCTTGATAACCGGCACCGCCATATATTTTTCGGCAAAATCGGCATACACGTTCAACATTTTTACGGCCTCGGCCTCGGCCTCTTCGCGCGTGGCGTGTGCTGTATGTCCCTCTTGCCACAGAAATTCGGCTGTGCGCAAAAACAAGCGTGTGCGCATCTCCCAGCGCATCACATTCGCCCACTGATTGCACAAAATCGGCAGGTCGCGATAGGATTTTATCCAATTTTTGTAGGTATTCCAAATGATGGTTTCCGATGTCGGGCGAATAATCAGTTCCTCCTCGAGTTTGGCTTCGGGATCCACCACCACGCCTCGTCCGTCGGGCGAGGTTTTCAGCCGATGGTGCGTTACCACGGCGCACTCTTTGGCAAAGCCTTCGACATGTTCGGCTTCGCGGCTGAGAAACGATTTCGGTATCAGCAGCGGGAAGTAGGCATTGACATGCCCTGTCGCCTTAAACATATCGTCGAGTTGCCGCTGCATTTTTTCCCAAATAGCGTAGCCGTAAGGTTTGATAACCATACACCCACGCACGGCCGATTGTTCGGCCAAATCGGCCTTAACGACCAATTCGTTGTACCACTGCGAGTAATTTTCGCTTCGTTTGGTCAAGTTTTTTAATTCTGCCATATTCTTTTATGTTTTGTACTTTTTTTCTACAATTCAACTATTTGCGTGTCGGCCGTAATTTTGAACGACGACAACGACAAGTGCTGCCACAGCATGATTTTGCCGCTATAGCCGATAGATAGCGATTCGGTAACAAGTTCGGGGACAGGTTTGCCGAGCAGCCGATTCTCTTTGGGGACAAATGTTGTAATCAGTCCGTTAAAGAATTGTGTGCCGGCCGGTTCTACCTGACAATTACCCAATTCGAAGATATTGCGCACAACACCTTCGTCCACCTCAACCACCGCATTCAGCAGCAGTGTTTCGGCATCAAGCAAGATTTTATTTGCCGCTATTCGTTTCATGTAACTTCATTTGCATCAATCGTTTACGCATCATCTCCGGCGGAGGTGTGCCTTGTGTTTGTGGCTTGTGGTCTATGATTTTCGGTGCCGGTTTTGCGGGCGTCGCGGCTGCCACTGTGTCGTGCAAAGCAGCATTTTCGACCATTGCCGATTCGCCCCTCAACGAATCCAACTTCAGCAGTATGGCGCTATCCAGCGGATGCGTTTCGCGGTTGTAGTAGCGCCATAATTTCACGCTATCGATAGTAACCCGCCAAGCACTATCGGCCACGGTACAAAAAGCGCCATAAATACGTTGCACCGACGCCGTATTCCGCACTTTGTAGGGCACCTTGTAAGCATACGTTGCCACGCTATCGGCCAGCCGATAGACGATGCTGTCGCAAGTGCCATCGTCGTAGAGCACATACCAATGCAGGAATGCCGGCGCGATGGTATCGTAGCGTTCGACACGCTGTCGGAATTGCCACAAATAACGTTCGCTACCAGCAATCAACAGACTGTCCGTCAGTTCGAAGTGCAACGAATCGTAGCAACAACTATCGACCAGCAGTCGCTGCGGGCGCGTCCACACATCGATGCTGTCGATGACGTGACGCAATTCGGGATTCTCCTCCGGATGGTACAGATACGCTTCGACATCGGTGCGTTTTTGCCCCAATTGCTCCACAGTAACGGCGTAAACCTCGGCAAACACCTTCGGATGATGCGCATACCATTCGAGCGACTCGTTGAACTCGTTGCGCGTGATGCCGTGTTTCTGAAACACACTTTCGAAACAGGCGCGTTTCGTGCCATAGTCGTTGTACGAATATTGCTGCCCGACGAGCGCTTCCGTCAGGTGAATATCGGTCAGCACCGCTGCCATATCGTCCTGATTCAGAACGCCATAAGGCACGTCGCAGGCGACGGGCAACAGCGCCAGCAGCGCCAACAACACACTATATATCAGCGGCCTATTCATCTGCGGTGCGGTTGTTGTCCGATGCGGTTTTCTTTTTCGACGGGAAATAGCGTTCCATCGAAGCGTTAAATTGTTTCGGGAACACAATCAGCAGCAAGAATACGCCAACCGTGATGGCCGCATCAGCCAAGTTGAACACCGGGCTGAAAAATATTTCGCCACCCAACAACGGCACCCAATCAGGGAAGGTAAAGAGCGGGAAATAGAACATATCGACCACCTTGCCCTGCATGAACGACGCATAGCCGCCGGCCGCCGGCCAAAATTCGGCCACCTGCGTATAGGTGCTTTCGCTAAAACAGAGGCCATAGAACACGCAATCGATGATATTGCCAACCGCGCCGGCCAAAATCAGCGCCACACACGTCAAATAGCCGTAACCATCGTCATCACGAATCAGTTTCACAATATACCACACCAGCGCCGCCGACAGCACAATGCGAAAGAGCGTCAGCAGCAACTTCGGCCCGAACGTCATGCCGAAAGCCATGCCCGGATTTTCGATAAGCACCAATTGAAACCAATCGAACACATGCACCGCTTCGCCAAGCGTAAAATGTGTTTTTATATAAATCTTCAGCGTCTGGTCGAGCACCAAAACGAGCGCCACAAGCGACCAAATTACAGCAGATTTTTTCTTCATAAGTTACAAATCAAATAGTTACGCTTTGATGTAGTTGTTACAACAAAGGACTGCAAAAGTACAAAAAAAATCGGCTGCATGTGCATTTTCGAGCGACAATCGCACGATTTTTCTGTCAACAGGTTCAATATGGCAAATAACACAAGTAATTCTTCTCGACATGTTTACCCAAAAAGTCATTATCGAGAATATCCGAAACATCGGCTATATCGCGTGTCGTGCCGTCGCTGAAGAGAATCAGAATTTGCGAATCGCGATTGTCGTAAGTGCGTGTCGTTACCGTCTGTTCGTACACGAAATAGGCTGCCTCATCCATCGATACGCCGAAATGGGCGGCATATTTCCGGAGCAGGTCGTTGCGTTCCGCTGCCGTGAGCGGTGCGCGCACCACCGTTTTGAACAACTGCCGATTGACAAACATGCGACTAAGCGTGCCAAGCACCACATCGGTGTGTTGCGCCCACACTTTGATGGCCGACCAGACGTCCGTATCGTCCAAAGCGACAAAATGCCGCAGCGCCGTTTCGTCAAAATTTGTTTCGTCAATCCGATTTTCGAGAAAATAGGCCAACGCCGGCGCGGCAAACAGGCGTTCGCCCTGCATGGCCAAAACTTTGGCGCGGCGCAAAATCTGCACCAGCATTTTTTCGGCCGCCACCGATGTTTTGTGCAGATAGACCTGCCAATACATAAACCGGCGCGCAATCAAAAAATTCTCGATGGAATAGATGCCTTTGGCTTCGACCACAAGTTTATCGTCGTGCACATTCAGCATTTTGATAATGCGTGCCGAACCGATTTTGCCTTCGGCCACGCCGGTAAAGAAACAATCGCGCTGCAGATAGTCCATTCGGTCCATATCGAGCTGACTACTAATCAGTTGATGCAGGAACCGCTTTGGATAATTGTCGCGAAAGATGCGAATGGCCAACTCCAGCCGCCCATTCATATCGCTATTCATCCGCTGCATAAGCATCAACGAGATGTCCTCGTGCGACACATGATGCACAAGCGTCTCTTCCAACACATGCGAAAATGGTCCGTGTCCTATGTCGTGCAACAAAATGGCCGTCAGAACGCCCTCGGCTTCGGCCTGTGTGATGTCGCACCCTTGTTGGCGCAACTGTTTGAGCGCTTCGTTGGTGAGATACATGGCGCCCAGCGAATGTTGCAGACGCGTATGTTGCGCACCGGGGTACACGAACGCCGACAAACCAAGTTGTTTGATACGTTGCAGGCGCTGAAAAAACGGATGTTGAATCACATCGTAAAGCAAATCGCTCGGCACATTGATGAAACCGAACACCGGATCGTTAATTATTTTGCGTTTATTCATTCTTGTTGTTCGTTTGTTGCAGGCGGGCGATCGCCGGCGTTGTCCGACGTAGTCGCCACATTGCCTAAATATTTATTATAGGTGTTAAACACATCGTTTACATAGCGCACCGTGTGATTGCCTCTGAAGTAACCAAACGTGCATACCGTATCGTTGTAATACTCCGGCTCCGATTTCAGCATCAGATATTTTTCAGCGATGCTCCATTGATTTGGATTTTCGCCATATTTAGCAGCCAAAGCGCGCGCATCGAGTATGTGTGCCGGCCCTGCATTGTACGAGGCCAGAATAAACTTGATGCGTTCCTCGTGGTCATCGACGGCAAGATAAATTTTGTCGAGCCAGCCGATGTATTTGACCGCCGCTGCGATGGCCGGCTCGGCCTGAAAGATAGTGGCGGAATCCAAACCATATTTAGCGCCTGTGCCCGGCATCATCTGCATCATGCCGAGTGCGCCGGCCGACGACACAGCATTCGTATCGAAGTGCGACTCGTTGAAAGCCAACGAAGCCAGCATGCGCCAATCCCATTCGATTTGCGGAGCATATTGTTTGAACAAATCGTCGTAAGGTGATATGGCACCCTTCGGAATCTGCGCACGAATATCCTTGTAGTAGCGACTTTTGGCATATTTGGCGTATAGTTGTTTATAGAAACGCGACTGCACCAGCTCATCGCCCCACTCGTTCAGCGACTCGAGCAGCAACGGTGCATTGGGACGCACCGCCCAAGCCATCGCCTGCGGCAAACCGATCTGCACCGAAATGTCGAGATTGCGTAGCGTCATGCGGCTCATTTTTGCCAAATCGACATCGGCCACCGTCATGGGTATTTCGCCCTTCGACACCATCATCACCAACCGGTCGATAGACAAACTATCGGGCGCCGCCTTGATACAAATGCCGCCACCGATTTCTTCGTTCAGGCTGTGCAGTCGTTGCCAATATTTGTTGTTTTTTTTCGAATAGACAACCTTCCCTGCCAACTCGGTAACATCGTGCACCATAGCCGTCGTACGGCGCTGCACCAGCACCGGATACGACTGCATGGTACGATTGACGAACGCCAACTCTTTTCGATTGTTGCGCGAACATGCGTACCGATATGCTATGATGTCGCCCGCACCATCGAGCAGCAGTTGTTTCATTTCGTCAATCGAACGTGCCACAATCAATTTGACCGGCACGCCGATATGGTCGGCATAGTTGCGCGCCAGGTCGTATTCGTAGCCCATATCCTCTTCGCCCGACACGAAATACGACAATGAATTTTCCATCGTTATCACTCGCAACTCGCCCGATTCGACAATCTGCGGCAAATCGCGCACGACCGGTTCTTCAGCCGGACGATTACAAGCGAGCAGCGCCCACAGGCATATACTGCACAGCATCCATTTTCCTTTCTGCACTGACATGACGTAGTTTTTTCGCCGAATATAGGGACAAAGATACGCAAAAAAAACGATTCTGCCAAATATAACATCAAATAACGACATTCCGAACGCAAAAAATGCGTATCTTTGCAAAAAATTTAGGGATATGAAATTACATATTGATTGGAGAAAGGTATTGCCATACATAGTAGCTGTGGCGTTATTTTTAGGATTTGCAATAGCCTATTGTTCTCCCATATTGGAAGGGAAGGTGCTGCAAGCAGGCGATGTGAACAATTGGAAAGGTGCTGCACACGAGGTGCAAACCTATGCCAAGAAAACCGGCGAGACATCGTGGTGGACGAACTCTATGTTTGGCGGCATGCCGACCTATCAGATTACAGGTAGCCTCCCCAGCGGTGAGTTGCGTTCCACAATGGAGAAGATAAGCCATTTTGGTTTTTGGGATAATTTGACTCCTATAGGCATGATAATGGGCTATCTCTTCGGCTTCTTCATCATGTTGATATGTTTCGGTATCAATCCTTGGTTGAGTATCGTTGGTGCATTTGCCCTTACGCTCTCCACTTATTTTATGCTTATTATCCCTGCCGGTCATGCCACCAAGGTTTCTGCTTTGGCGGCGTTGGCTCCCGTCATGGGTGGTGTATATGCCATATTTCGTAAACGCTACCTGCTTGGGGCACCGATTATGGTTCTTTATGGTATCATCGGTATCACGCTCCACCCTCAGATGACCTACTATATGGTCATGCTGATGGGCGTAATGGGCTGTGCTGAGTTGTATATCCATATCCGCGAGAAGCGTTGGAAAGATTTGGGTATCTCACTGGCTGTTTTGATAGGATGTGCATTGTTGATTTTTGGTACCAAGGTAAGTTGGTGGCAAATGAATAACAGTTATCTAAAAGAAACAATGCGTGGGGGGCACAGCGAACTAACCCAAACAAGCAGTGTTTCCACTAATGAGAAGGGCGGTCTTGATATCGACTATGCGACAGCATGGTCGTATGGCAAGGCAGAAACGCTGACCTTGCTTATCCCCAACTATATGGGCGGGTGTAGCGGCTACGATTTGGGTGAAGACAGTCAGTTGGAGAAGGACCTCAGAAAGATGGGTGTTCCTGCTCGTCAAGCCAAGGGGTTCTGTCAGGGTGCACCTACCTATTGGGGAGAAAAAGCGTTCACCTCCGGTCCTGTGTATGCGGGTGCTATTATCTGTATGCTTTTTGTGTTAGGGATATTGCTTGTTCCCTGTCCGTACAAATGGGCATTACTCATTGCGACTCTTTTCTCGATTACTTTGGCTTGGGGGCGTAACTTTATGGGGTGGACGGAGTTGTTCTTCAACTATTTCCCGATGTACAACAAGTTTCGTGCGGTAGAGAGTATATTGGTTGTTGCGGAAATAACTATCCCATTACTCGGCTTTTTAGGACTGAAAGAATTAGCAGCATTAGAGGACAAAAAGCGTGCCCGTTTGATGATACTCATTGCAGGAGGAGTTACGGCAGCCATTTGCTTGTTTGTCGCCGTCTTTGGCGGTTCGTTTGATGTTACCTCGTCATATGATGCGCAATGGAAAGGACAGGTGGGGCAACAAATATACAATGCCATTCTTGACCAGCGCCATCAGATGATGACCTCGTCTGCTTGGCGTAGTTTGCTCTTTGTTTTATTGGGTACGGCTGCATTGTTGATTTATGTTTGGAAGAAAGAATTGAAGAACAGTACCTA
Source organism: Paludibacteraceae bacterium (assembly GCA_051870755.1). Classification (GTDB taxonomy): domain Bacteria; phylum Bacteroidota; class Bacteroidia; order Bacteroidales; family Paludibacteraceae; genus W0P28-013. The sequence goes on from JBJECE010000020.1 coordinate 36,599, forward strand.
TATACTAGCAGCTGTATTAGGAGGCTTGATTCTGATGGATATGGTGCCTGTAAATCGCCATTTCTTTGGCTCAAAGAATTTTGTCAACCCAAAGGATGATGCTCGATATTTTGCCATTCAGCCATGGGAGGAGCAGATACTGCAAGACCAATCGCTTGACTATCGTGTTTTCAATATGGCAGCAAATACGTTCAACGATGCTCGCACGTCTTATCGTCTCAAGTCCATCGGTGGCTATTCCGCAGCCAAGTTACGTCGATACCAAGACTTGATAGATGCGCATATTACGCAGAACAATTGGGCTGTTATTGATATGCTCAATACCAAGTATATCATCACTCGCGACGGGCAGGTACATCTCAATCCCAACGCCATGGGGAACGCTTGGTTTGTGAATAAGGTGGAGTTTGTTGATACACCTGATGAGGAAAGCGAGGCACTCCGTACCCTTGACTTGCGTACTACGGCGGTAGCCGACAAGCAGTTTGCAGAGGTATTGGACATAACGAAACCTGCGGTCTCACCTTTAATGGCGTATGGCGAGGAATATATCCGAATGACGAGTTATGCTCCCAATCGCTTGGAATATGATTTCCAAGCGGAACAAAACAAACTCGTAGTGTTCTCCGAGATTTATTATCCAGAGGGATGGCACCTGTATGTTGACGATGAAGAGTACCCTATCGGGCGTGCCAACTACGTGTTGCGAGCAGCCGTAATCCCCAGCGGTCGTCATGAGGTTGTAATGACGTTTATCCCCTCTGCTCTCAAGACAGATAAACTTTGTATGGGATTGATTATCCTGGCTATACTGCTTAGCATTGTCGTCTTATCTTATCCGCTATGGAAGAAAAACGAAGCATAAGAGATTCCCGTTTGGATTGGATTAGGTCTATAGCCCTGCTTATGATCATAACGGTGCATACCTGGTCATTGGGCAGAGTGCAAAGTTATCCGCTTATCAGCGGTATCTATCATGCCTTCTCCGATTGCGGAGTACCTTTGTTCGTAATGGTCAGCGGTGCACTGATACTAAACCGACCTATTGACTCTCTACGCACTTTTTATAGCCGCAGATTAATTCGCATTTTGGTTCCGTTCTTCCTATGGTCTGCTCTCGTCTATTGCCTGTCGGCATGGCTGGGAAAATATGAGGACGTACATTCCTTAACGGAGGCACTACGTGCTTACCCATCCCGACTGATGGAAAACCGAATCAATGAAGCTTATTGGTTTGTGCAGATGATTCTGCTGCTCTACATATTGACTCCCATGCTCCACGGGACATTGGAACGGGTGAATATTCGTATGGTAGGGTGGATACTTGTTGCATGGTGGGGTGCAGTAGAACTATGTAGTCTGTTTCCAGATTGGTATTGGGTCCATAATTTTACTTCCCTCACCCTACGGTTTGTAGGATACTACGTACTGGGATACTACCTATACAACACGACAGGACAATGGAAATGGAATAAACATCTGCTGCTGATACCTATGCTTATCGGTTTCGTGGGATGTACATTGGTAAACACACCGGCTACTATCGGTTGTCGCATTATGCTTGTTGCTTCCCTCTTTGCATGGTTGTGCCTTTGCGCTACGAGAAGTTGTCGAATCGTACGCTATTGCAGCAATTACAGTTACACTATCTACCTCATACACATGGTAATGATACCACCTATCTATACGCTATTGCACTATGACTCCGATGCCACAGTCCTGCAAAGCGCACTCGTACCGATAGTCACCTCCTTTGCAGTAACGGTTATCGGTATGATGGTATGTTGTGTATTGGAAAAAGTGTTGCGAGGTAAGGCTCGCTGGTTCGGTATCACCACTACTTACGGAGTTACATTATCCAACACAAAGAGTTGATGATAAAATGTGCCGGGAGCATTGGTGTCGATTCCAAACTCTTGGAATTTGTAGGTTAGTTTGTGCACTGGTGACAAAGATTGAATTTGTTCCCATTTTTCCTTAGAGAAGGGCCTTGATAACGTGTTAAAAAGTATCTCCTTCAAGCCGGTTGGAACGAACAACACTTCTCGCCAGAGTTTGGCATTTATTTCATTTTTTCTTGTGGCTATCGTCCACATCAAGGCAGCGTTATTATAATCAACCAGTCGATTTTCGTGCTTCCAATATTCCAATAACAATAAAATTGTATCTTCAACTAATGGATGGTGAGCACATGAGGAAATAAAGTTTAAACTGAGCAGCGAACTGCCAAACTGATCGCTATGATAAACAAAGAGAGGTGCATCGGTTATGTATGTTGGAAGACAACCCGTCAGAAGTGTGGTACTATCAATCCATATTCCACCCTTTTCCGATAATAAAGCAAAACGGACCACATCAGACATATGTGTCTTGGATATAACCCCTTTCGCATATTTTTCCCATATATAGTCAGGTAGTTGTACATAGTCGCGCAGATTGACATCGGTAAGTTCGACTACCCGATATGCAGAAGCATATTTGTGAATAGAGGCTAAACAACGTTTAACCAATAGCGGAGCCTGCTCAAATCCCTGGAACCAACAAACCCATATAGTTTTCTCACCTTTCGTCATGCGATCAGCAGAAGCTGTTGCCGCATAGGCATATCGCTTAACATATTCATACGACCCATTTCTTGCCGAGATGGATTGAACTGCTTTATCCGGGAAAAAATAGGTATTCTTGATTTTATACCAAGTACATTTTAATCCACATTTTTTTATGGTAGCAATCAAAGAGGGCATATTATCACTCTATTTACATAAACATTTACTTACATGATAGCGGAACCGAACCAAAGAATTGCCACAAGCTAAACATCCACAGCAGGCATATCCTACCCATAAAACGAGTGTGGCGCACCATTTGATTGCCTCCTGCACAAGACGTTTCCCATAGATTCCTCGGTCTTGTGTGCGCATTTTCTCGCTGATGCCTACCCCATCGCCCAATCGGGCAATGTACTCGTTCGTGGTGCGCGAAGGTGGAATACAATGCAGAACCACTATCTCTGGCAGGTAATATATCATCCCTTGTTGTGCTTTGATTCGGTTAAAATAGTCTTTCTCCTCACCTCCAATCAGGTTCTTTCCGCTACGTCCGAGGGTAGTATCAAACTCGCCACACGCCTCATACATTTTACGGCAGAAGCCCATATTCGCGCCAATCGGATACTCCGCTCCTTCGAATATCGTCAACTCATTTCCCTTGTCCAAAGCGGAGATCCAACTGCTGTTCCAGCGGCAAAGCCACTTGGGTGTTTCTCCACTCTCAAACAACGGATAGATTCGTCCGCCGAAGGCGGCCATGTTCGGTAGTTCCTTTGTGTACCTGTCCAGACGTTCTAAATAGTCCTCACCCACAAAAGCATCGTCATCCAAGAAAACCAGCCAATCGCCTTTTGCTTCCTTCATACCTCGGTTACGGGCATGACTTAGTCCCTGTTTTGTTTCCACAATATAGCGGAACGGAAGCATCGGATATTGTTCTGTGAAAGCAGCACAAATAGTTGCCGTTGAGTCTGTAGAGTTATTGTTGACGAGCAACAGTTCCCATTGTCCCGTATAGTTATTCTTCGCCAGGCGATCCAGCGTCTCGTCCAAATACTGCTCCCTATTGTATGTACAGATGATAATCGATAGCATGTTTATAGCTGAGTTTATGAATTGGCATGGCCGTAAATGAATCGGCAGTATAGGTATGCGGAAGTACATTGCTAACATACGGCATCTGTTGCATAGCTTTTCTTCCCTGTTCACTATCTTGGGCGACCATCGTCACAAAGTCGTGGAAGAGAAAATAGTCCCGCAGTTTCGTTTCACGCTCCCAATATTGACTAAGCAATGTCACCACATTTTCAACCACAGGATGGTGTGGTCCCGCAGCAATCAACCAACTTGAACCAGCATGAAGATTGCCACTTGCGCGGGGAGATTGGAAGAAGAATAACGGACCTTCCGTCACATACGCAGGTATCGGTCCTGTCAATAATACTGTAGAATCCATCCAAATACCTCCATGTTTCGCCAGCAAGAAAATGCGCAATATATCCGAGAAATGGGTGTAAGTAATGATTCCGTCCTTTAGTTTCTGCATGATATAGTCAGGTATCTCCACATAGTTCGCCATATTTTCTGCTGTCACTACACGAACATCATATCCAACTGCCCATTTTTTCATCTGCCTTATGCAGTCTTGTACCAACTGCGGAGCAGCCTCTATTCCTTGCAACCAAAACACCCAAATCACACTTGGCACCTCGCTCTGCGTATCTGGATAAGAACGGATAAATTGACCATAATGCTCACGCAGATACCGCAACTGACACCGCGTGTAAGAGTGGGGAGACAAGTTCCGCCACGTTTCTCGAAAGGCATAATACAAACCCTTCTGGCACAAAATATCTATATATGTCTTTATGCTTCGCATACTCTATTCAAAATTTTCTTACATACATCCTGATCACAATCCATGGTATGTCCATAGAATTTCATGATACTGTGTTCTGTGCTTCAGACGCGGGTCCCTTGTAGGGGTTGGTAATGCAATAGGCGTGCGTCTTGCCGTTGCGTGTACGGAAACGGATATCTTCATTACGGTTAAGTGCCCCAGAAAGTGAGGCGACGGGGTCGATAAAAGATACTTTTGACATAGTCGAGGGTATGAAATAATGTTTATAAATAGTCTATAAAGGAAGCATATAGTTCCTTCTTTGTCTCGGTTATCCTACGTATATCCTACGTATATCCTACGTATATCCTACGTAATGGATACGTTAAGGGCATACCTGTTTCAATATGTTGGCACAAACATCTTGTCCTGTGTCCATAGTATTCCCCCAAAATTTGTTCTTAATCATTGCGCACTGCTTTTTATCCATAACATAATCCAAATTGGCAATGCTTTCACATAATGTTTCCCACTTGTATACACGCTTTCCGCATATATTCTCATTGAACGGATAGTAGAAATCTCTATCTTTTATGTATTCATCCATGTCATAAAGATACAATATCACGTTTTTATCGGGCATAAGGATATAATCATATAAGACAGAGGAATAGTCCGTTATTAACACATCGGTAAAGGGAAGGACACCATATACATCTGTTGTTTCAGGGATAAAGCAGATATGTTCTGTATGATAGGAATTATGTACTTTGGTGTTGGGATGAGGTTTAAGCAACATCAACGCATTTTGTTTTGCCAATATATTCTCCAATTGTTCTAAATTGAAATGTTTCGTAAAGACATCTAATTGCGAGTCTCGCCATGTTGGCATATATATGTAGATTTTTTCGTAGGATTTTAACTTATCGATAAGTAGCCGTGTACTTTGCGGTTCATAGCGAGCGACCATTTGCAAGGTGTCTTCCGTGCTGCAAGTTAAGATTGTATTTCGTGGATAACCCAAATTTAAGCACCTTGTAATAGGAATACGAAATGCATTGGCAAACATTTCAGACTGGAAAGGTGTAGTTGATATAACATAGTCCGGTCTTCGGAACGACTCAGGATGGGTAAAAACTTCTTTGAAGGAATGTTCAACATAACGTTTTGCCAAAGTACCTGTTTTGATATTAAACTCACACCGTTTTAAGCCAACACCATGCCATAGGTTCACAACTGTTGCTCCACCACTTAGGCAGAACATAATATCAGAACTGTAACTATTTACAAACCATGTTTTACTCCTTAGGGCAATCCAGATTCCCTTAGGAGAAAGAACCCACTCAGCCGGTAATCCCAAAGAACGCACCAGCGTGACTGTTTGTCGATTCACACTAAGCCAACAAATTTTTTTATCTTTAATGTTATTTGCCGCATAAATAAAAAGATATTTGGAGTTGTCTGTAAATGTGCCCCTATAACTTCCAAATGCCAATCTATTCTGATTCCGATGGACAAGGAAAGAGAACGGATAAATGATATAGCAAATCAGATAAGCAATCCACTTCATTATTATCGCATTTTAACATCTATAACTTCGCCTGTTGCTTTTGAAGCAAGGGTGTTTAATGATGCGACCGCAACATCGTTAGGGTCTAATAAACTTCCCTCCGGTTCGTTCCCGAAGTTGCTGACACGCATTGGCGTTTTTGTTCGTTCAGGATTGATACAATTTACGCGCACTCCATCAATAAACCACTCTTCGCTGAGTGCTTGTACCAAATTTACTATAGCCGCTTTTGTAGCCGAGTAGATGCTATACATCATTCGTCCACGCGTATAACTTGAAGAGGTATAAAAGAGCAAACTCCCATGGGTTGTTGTCAGGTAGTTAAATGCTTCTTTTGCCACATTGATAACTCCCAGTAGATTAATATTCAAGGATTGTTCTATTTTTTCATAATTCATTGCATTAAGCGCTTCTTTCACCAATATCCCAGCGGTATTGACCACATAATCAATATGTCCTTCTGTATTTGCAACAAGTTGCAATGCTTCTCGTACACATTCAACTTTGCTTACATCAACACCATTCTGACTACGACTGAAGGAATATACCTTTGCCCCAAGTCCCTTTGCCAAATCTACGACATGCTCACCAATACCGTAACTGCCGCCAAATACTACAAGCACTTTCCCGTTGATAGTCTCTGCCGTCTCGGGAAATATCTGTTTGCTATTGCCTTCCTGAGTGCGCAACTGGAATAGTTTATCCAGTAAAAATAAATCCTCGGTATAAGTTACTTTCATGTTAAAAACTTCACCATTCACTATTTTTATAGGCACATCAGGCAGGTATCTGCGAACGACCCCACAATCATCTGTCGTTACAAAGTTCAAATCTTTCAGTGCGATTTCGTAGGCTTTGGCTATCACGCCGCGCTTGAAGCATTGTGGAGTTTGTCCGTTGCGTAACACCGCACGATTAGGTATGGTGTCTATACAATCATTTTTGTCGACTTGCACAATCGTATCCGTAGTCGGGATACAAACATCCACTGCATCGTAGCACTTTAACGCCTCTATACAGTCCGTTATGATTCTGCCATTCAACAAAGGGCGAACAGCATCGTGAAAAATCAGGTTATCTTCATTGTCTGTGTAAGCATTAATAGCGGATAACGATGAATGGTAGCGCTCTCTGCCTCCACACAATATTTTTTTTACTTTTTTGTACTTCCCATTCACCACCATCTGCTCCACATCCAGAATAAAGTCATCTTTGCTTACAATGGCAATTTCATCAATCTGCTCATGTTGCTCAAACACATCCACAGTGTGTTCTATTATTTGCTTTCCTGCAACTTTGAGAAACTGTTTAGGTAAGTTTCCTCCTAATCGGTTTCCACTTCCACCTGCCAATATAACTGCTACATTCTTCATGATAATATGTTTTATTTTTTCCAATACTATGTCAATACCTATCGATGGATGGGCTATATGACGAAATCTACTTTAAATGTTATCGTTGCTATTGGTTTCTTCGCCTTCGGTTATTCTTTCTCGTTCGCGGATTGTCTGGAAGACCATGCTTGGTCTGCCGCCTCGTTCATGTACCATAGGCGTGCATTGTCGTCTTTTACTTTGATTAGCAGGCGATTATGCGACCATGTCAATTCGCCACGCAGTGTGTGACTTTTTGGGAATGTCAGATAGAATTGTCGCATGCTTTTCAGGTTGGTTAAGGTAAATCCTTTTCCAAACTCGGCTTGTGTCTTTGTAATCGTGTATATTTATTATCCTATGGTTTCTATCCCTTTTCTGCGATATTTTTGCTTGGGATGTCTTGGTAAGTTGTATCTCCTCTCCAGCAATTTTTCCATCTTTGGGAGTAACTTATTTCGAATATACACTTTCGTTAACCCTGTATATGCTGCAATATCTTCAACGGAACGCCACACCGAACAATAGTCCAAAATCATTTCTTGCCGTTTCTGGCTGTTTAATTTTTTGTGTTTCTGTAAGGTTGCACTTCCATCTTCAAAGGTTGCACTTCCACCCTCAAAGGTTGCACTTCCGCCCTCAAAGGTTGCACTTCCATCTTCAAAGGTTGCACTTGGAAGGACATAAATGGTGCCTCTGCCATGTCCATCTGATAGTAGTAGGTTTTTGTCGCACATTTCGCGCAATATATCGCGGATGTCCGCCTTATGTATTCCCAATGCAGATTGCAGATACTCGTTAGACACAGCCTCTTCGGTAACAGCAAGAGCCAAAATCAACAATTGATAGCGAGGTAACTGAAAGACAGTCTCTCCAAAGATATTGACCAACTTTTCCTTCACCCGATCATCTATCAAGGATTCCATTTTCATGGACAATACGACTTTATTCGGATGTGCCTTTTCCTCTATGATAGGTCTTGCCCAGTTCAAAGACTCCCAACCGTGTACAATCTTATCCGAACCACTACCGGCTTTCTCGGCAGACCCCAAGAAAGCGAATAGTGTTTGCAAATAGCGATTGCGGCAAACACTTTCTCCACCTTTATAGTATTGGGGCAAGGAAATAAGCATTGTACCCGGGTTAGAAAAGACAATGGACGTAGGATATTTATAGACATTGAGTGAAGCGTTTTGCGAATAGTCTGCATGTATAAGTGCGTTGGTAAACGCCTCGCGGATGGCGACACGTGCCGGCGTGTCGCTCACTCTTTGGTTGCCTTCCAACACAAATGGTTTCGGCAAGAATTCTTGCAAAATAGGCAGAACTTTCCAATAAAACTGAAATAGATTGGACTCCCAATTGCCATTCGGACATATTCTATTTTGCCATCGTTCAGCAGAATCGGTGATCTCTTGATAATCGGGGAAGAAATTGGGGCATCCGTCCATCAATGCACTATAGGTGCCAAACATCAACAATCCCGCCAAAGTCAAACCGCTTGTTTCTGTTTCTCTATCTGTTCGAAAAACATTCAGTTTTTGCAAGAATTCGTAGTCAGATAGTCTATTCCAGACGTGGTCAGGATTGGCATTTTGGAATAATCGACGATATTGCTGTATGGAGGTTTGATCCAAGTCTGCCATTGTAAAGTTTTTCAGTATTCGTCCGTCTGCGGACATCCCTGTGTTGGCATCCGCAAACATACTGCGTACTTCCTCTAAAGTACAATGATAGTCTCCATCTAAATCTCGTCGATAGGTGCCGGTATAGGGATCACGCCCACAATATATAGGACGCTGCTCACGTCTTGCCCGCGGAACATAGAAAACCAAGAAATAGGAATTGTTATGCTGAACTATATGTACATCATTCTCTTGAAGCAGAGGCATATTCACTTTCTCGCGATTATGCATCATGTTGAAGAAATCTGCTTCGTATTTCTCCGCTTTCGCCAAATCCAAACCGTCTAATAGAAATTGCCCTAATTGCTCTTTGATACCAAAAACGATTGTCCCCCCATTTGTGTTTGCAAATGCGGAATATGTTTCCCAAAAAGATTGAGGGAATCCTCCTAAAGCCGTTTTATACTCCATATCGCACGATTCTTTATCAATAACGATAGGGTCAATAATGGCTTGTAATGTTTCGTATGAGACAGGTTGTTTCATAACAGACCGTTTTTGTGATATGTGTTTAATATGCTTTCCCTATAAATCGTCTTTGAAAGTTATCTTTCTATTGCTTTCTTCGCCGTGTACTATGGCAATCTGCACCATTGGCAAATATCTATGTACTATGCCGCAGTCGTCGGTGGCTTGTTGGGCGGGGTCTTGCAAAGCGAGGGCGTAGGCGCGAGCTATCAGGGGCAGACGGAATGCTTGCGGGGTCTGGGCACGCATCAGCGTATCGCGCGCAGGGATAGCCGACACATGTTTCTCTGCATGTGCTCCGTCCACCACATACATCGTGTCGGTGGCGGGAACGGCCACGGTAACGGCTTCGTGGGTCGCTAAGGCTTGGCATACATGGGTGATGATGGCTTGGCTTACAAACGGGCGCGCGGCGTCGTGCAGCAGGATATTGGCACTGGCAAACTCTTCCTCCGAGAGTGCCGACTCATACAGCCGAATAGCATTCACGCTCGATTCCCAGCGTTCTTTGCCGCCTGCGATGATATGCTTCACCTTCTGCCAGCCGTTGCGCAGCAGTGCCTGTTCGGCAAAAGAGATGTAGTCGGGGTGCATCACGATGCATACCTCGTCAATACACTCGGCTTGTTCAAAGGCACTCACCGCATGCTCCAGCACGCTCCTGCCGTCTGCCAACGGCAATAACTGCTTGGGCACGCTGCCTCCCACCCGTGCGCCTATGCCTCCTGCTAATATGACGGCGATGTTCTTCACTTTGCGTAGTATCCTCCCGTTTTGTTGCTACCTCGATATCCGATGTTTGCAGACAACTCACTTAATGCCCTTTTGACGGAAATAAGCGTCATCCCTAATGCCTCCGCTATATCTTTACGCTTGCAACCTCCGTGTGTTTGAATATAAAGCAGCACAGAATTTATCGGCTCATTTATCGGCTCATTTATCGGCTCATGCCGTTTTAGGACTTTTTGGGCTTGCTTCCAATCGATATGTTCGTAGCGTTTCTTCAGTTCGTTTTGCTCTCCGTAGAGTACGTTGCGCAAGAAGAGTTCCAAGAACTCGGTGGTTTCCTCAATGCCCTTTTCGTAGTTCTGATAGTTGGCGCGCACCAACGCATTGCGAAAATACTTGGCGTATTCCGCAAACGGCTCGTTGGTCAGGTCAAAGCCTAACTTGCGCAGGTACTTGATGAGAAAGATCGCCGTTGTACGCGTGTTGCCCTCTCGGAAGGGGTGAATTTGCCATATTCCTGCGATGAATCGCGCAAGATGCGCCACCATTTGCTCGCGCGTAAGATGCTTGTAGGAGAAACGGCGTTCTTGTTCAAAATCATAAGCCAGCGTGGCGGAGATAGCGTCATACGAGGCGTATAAGACCGTATCGCCGTTCAGCACCCACTCTTTCTTCGTGATATTCACTTCGCGGTAACGCCCTGCATGCGATAGCACCCCGGTGAAAAGGCGGCGGTGGATATTGGCTAATTCGGCAGGCGAAAACGTGAATGTTTTCTCCGATAACACTTGCGTAATATGCAACGAAACCTTATCCGCCTCTTCTTCATCGTTGCTACGCTGCGCCGCGGGCAGGGCCTCGTAGTAGGTGTTCACCAGCCGTTTGGCTTCCTCGTAACTCACCTGCCCTTCTATATGCTTCTGCGCCGTATCCAGCAGGTACGCCGACGGCTTCAGCCCATCTACGTCTTGCAGACCGATGGCAACCGCCCACGCCTCGGCTTTCTCGCGTTGGCTTGGCTCGCCGTGCTGTATGTAATAATCAAAATCGATCATACAAATTCTTTGTTGCGCCGCCACGTCATGCCCTACTCGGCAATACGATGGTTCTATTCTGCATCAACTTACAAAGATACAATATTTTTCCGAAACAAAAAAAATCCCAACCAAAAAAAAGTGGTCGGGAGTGCATTTTTTATCGTCAAACGTTATTGCAACAGGCTGACGCTGCGTTTTACAAAATCGGCTAAATCTTTACCTTTCAGCATGTTATTTGCCAACAAGGCCAAATCAATTAACTGTTTCACGCGCGGTTGTGCAGTAGCAAATTCGGCATAAACGGCTTGTTTTCGGTCGCGCAATTCGCCCACTTTTTTGTCGATGGTATCGATTTCTTCTTTCTCGGCAACGGGTATCTCCTCGTCTTTTTTGCCTTTGTGGGCATCTTTCAACTCGGTGCGACGTTTTTCCAAATCGGCTATTTCTTGCGCCAACGGTGCCACCTTTTCGGCGCAAGCATCTTCTTCGTTGTGCAGCACGCCGTCAATCAACGGATGAGCAATATTCAGCACCACATTGTAACTATTCGGCATTTCGCCATAGAACCCCATCATCGGATTGCCGCCGGTGGCTGCCATCTCTTTCATGCGGCGCATCCATTCGTTTTGGGTGATGACAATAGGCTGATCGTCGGCCGACAGATGCTCCATGGTAACCACAAAATCGGTTTTATCCATCGTGGGCAGTTGCGATTTGAACACTTCGGTCAGGGCGTCTTGCTGCGCGGCGGTCAATTCCACTTTGGCGGCATCGGCTTTGACGATGAGTTTCTCCACAACGTCGCTATCGACACGAACAAAGCGCGATTTTTCGTTCTTTTGCTCCAACTGACTGACCCAATGCGCATCCAACTGTCCGTCCATCAGCAACACATCGTAGCCTTTGGCTTTGGCCGCTTCGATGTAAGTGTGCTGTTCGTCGGTGTTGTTAGCATACAGATAGATTAAATTGCCATCTTTATCGGTCTGTTCGGCTTTGATCAACTCCTTATACTCGTCGAACGTGAAGCATTTGCCATCGACATTTTTGAACAACGCAAAATCTTTGGCGCGGTCGAAGAATTTTTCGTCGGTGAGCATACCGTAAACGATGAAAATGCGCAACGCATCCCATTTTTCTTCAAATTGAGCGCGGTCGTTCTTGAAAATTTCTTGCAATCGGTCGGCCACTTTTTTGGTGATGTGAGTCGATATTTTCTTCACATTCTGATCGCTTTGCAGATAACTGCGCGACACATTCAGCGGGATATCCGGCGAATCGATGACACCATGCAATAATGTCAAAAAGTCAGGTACGATGCCTTCGACCGAATCGGTTACAAACACCTGATTGCAATAGAGTTGAATCTTGTTGCGTTGCAGGTCGATGTTGTTTTTGATGCGCGGGAAGTAGAGAATACCGGTCAAGTTGAACGGATAATCGACATTCAGATGAATGTGGAACAACGGCTCTTCGCCATACGGATAGAGTTCGCGATAGAATTTGGCGTAGTCTTCGTCCGTCAGGTCGGCGGGCTTGCGTGTCCATGCCGGCGTGGTATTGTTGATGACGTTGTCGTCGGCCGTTTCCACCTCTTTGCCGTCTTTCCACTCTTTTTTCTTGCCAAACACTATCGGCACAGGCAGGAATTTGCAATATTTCGTCAGCAACGTGTTGATGCGCGCCTCTTCGAGAAAATCTTTATTTTCGTCGTCGATGTGCAACACGATGTCGGTGCCGCGTTCGGCCTTTTTGCACTCTTCGAGCGTATATTCAGGCGAGCCGTCGCAACTCCAATGCTGTGCAGGCGCATCGGTGTACGATTTTGTAAAGATTTCGACCTGTTTCGACACCATAAATGCCGAATAGAAGCCCAATCCGAAGTGGCCGATAATGGCGTTGGCGTCGTTTTTGTATTTATCCAAAAATTCGGTCGCGCCCGAAAATGCGATTTGATTGATGTACTTTTCGATTTCGTCGGCAGTCATGCCCACGCCGCTGTCGCTGATGGTGAGTGTTTTCTTTTTGGCATCGAGTTTCACTTCGACTTTCAAGTCGCCCATCTCGCCTTTGTAGTCGCCCACCGAGGCCAATGTTTTCAGTTTCTGCGTTGCATCGACAGCATTCGACACCAATTCGCGCAGAAAAATCTCATGGTCGCTGTACAAAAATTTTTTGATGACGGGAAAAATATTATCCGTCGTTACACCAATATTACCTTTCATAATTGTATGTTTTTTTGTTTATCAATCGAGCAATGTACTCGTTCGACAACAAAAAAAATGCCAAGCCGTCATTGCTGACATTTTGGCAGTTTTTTATTTTTTACGACAGATTACCAATCACCTTGGATTGATCCATAGTCAAACACATCGATTTTTAAGTCATCGCCATCTGCTTCTATTTTAAAACTATATGCTATTCCAGAACGAGATTTAACCGCTACCGAATATACATATCGATCCTCATTATTCATTACCTCTTCAACTTTTTCTTGAGACTTAAATTTGTCCATAGATTTTAATTCGGGTGTCGTACATACATTTCTCCAAATATAATGATTTTTGATCACAGAACAAACGGCTACTCTAAAACAATCCGCATTGGAGGATTTATTTGTGATAATAATATGATCTTCTATCGGGGCATAAAACGATTGTGTTTGATAATCTGACACATCATCACATTGAGGCATATCCACGCCACGGCCACCGCCTTTCGTCTTAATGGTTACAAATGGAACTTCAATCCGAGTACTACCATCAGCATACGTTGTTTTATGGCCACCAGCAAAATCCACACGCGTATTACCATTTTCATCTGTATGTCGACCTCCGGTCGGAAAGTCTATATCAGAAGGTGTTGAACGTTCACGAATTTGGACTTCCGGCATTGTAGTTACCGTTGTTGGCTGTTGAGTTGCTACTGATGCAGATGGAGGGGTCTGTTCAGGCATAGCCGTTTGTGGCAAAAATACAGAAGTTTCGCCATTATGATATAAAATCGTCATCACTTCAGATGTTTTAACGACCTTAGACACAGAGGAATTTGGTAATCTATATTTGATATTATCCTTTGTTTCTTCCAGAACAACAGCATTGATTCGTGTAGAATTTGTCAACACAATAATATCAACATTAGGTTCTGGCTTATCAATATTTTTATTGGTTTGACCATCTACACCATCTTTGCCTTTTCCGCTTGTTGTATTTTCTACACTATTATTATTTGCAGCCTTATTATTTACAGCAGCAAATTGTATAAATTGTTTATTACTAAAATCAGGTTTACCAGTTTCTTCTTTAACAGAAACAACCGCGCCATTAACATAACGTTGAACAATGCCACTCGCAAAATACAGTGCCTCAATTGTATCCGTAGAGATTGTCCACATCTGTCCATTAGGGAATTTACATTTAACATTTGTTTTTGTGACGCCAACAATTTGACCTTCAATCGCAAGATTTTTAGTTACAATAACATTTTGAGCCACGGTTCCCATTGAGAGCATCAGCCACACAAATAACAATTTGGATTTCATATTTTTTTAATTTTAAAGTTTTGCAAACTTACAGTTTTTTTTCAAATACACAAACTTTTAACTTTTATTATCAATAACGCATACGTTAATCCTTTTTCGTGCCCACCTCAAGAACAAAGCGGCACACACGGCGCACGCCAGCGCCGCCACCGCATAACCTATAGGCATCGGCTGAAGTGCCCCCAAAAAGTTAGACGGGTTAAAGTTTATTGTTATTGTTTTCATA